>CAYNKV010000006.1:36075-41314 GCA_964397905.1 uncultured bacterium | reverse complement strand
AGTTATAGATCAATCGAGAGCCTCTCTCTCCTGTGCAATAAGAGAAAATCCATTCTATTACTACAGCAAGACGATTCCGGAATCCTATCAAATAGATGATATGAATAAAAGACCAAAGTAACCATGCTGTGAATCCTTTTAATTCCACCCTCCTTATCTTAGCTATCGCTTTACCATAACCAATTACGGCCATCATCCCCTTGTCGCGATAGGTGAACGGTTTTCTTTTTAATTTTTGAAGCTGTTTGCAGCTGCATTTGAGGATTTTTCGAAGAATTTTGGCCACATGCTTTGCCTGTTGGATGGCTACAGTAGCGATCCCAGGCAGCACTTTCTCGCTTTTGTCTTTCATTGCAGCCGCATCTCCTATTACGAAGATCTCTGGGCTTCCAGGTATCGAAAGATCCTTTTCTACGATTACTCGGCCCTGTTTATCGAGAGGAACATTAAGAGATGCAAGGAGAAAAGAGGCTTGATTACCTGCTGCCCAAATTACGTTTTTCGATTTATAGAAGACCCCTTCTATTTCAACCCCCTCTGTACTAATATTGGTCACCTTTTTTCCTTTAATTACTTCAACACCTAAACTATTGAGCTGTTCTTCAGCCGCTTTCGATAAACTTTCTGGATAAACGGAAAGGAGTCGATCAGTAGCCTCTACCAGATAGATTTTGGTAGAAGAAAGGTCGATATTTCTAAAATTTTTGGACATCGTCTTATGAACTATCTCTCCAATCGCTCCTGAAAGTTCCACTCCCGTAGCACCACCGCCAATGATTATAAATGTAAGCGGCTCTTTTTTTTCTGTTCCGATATTTTTCCGTTCTGCTTCTTCAAAAGAGAGCAATATTTTTTCTCGTATTAATAGAGCATCTTGAACGCTCTTTAGACCAGGAGCGTAAGATCTCCATTGATCATTACCAAAATAGGAGTGTTCTGCTCCTACAGCAAGAATCAGATAATCGTAACTAAATCTTTCTCCATTTTCCAAGATTATGGAGTGATGCTCTTTTTCTATCCGCTCCACTTCTCCCATAATAATATGGCTATTTTTTTGATTCCGCAGAACTTCTCTTATTGGAACAGCGATTTCTCCAGGAGCAAGAGTTGCTGTTGCTACCTGATATAGAAGAGGTTGAAATAGATGATGATTGGTTTTATCGATCAAATATAATTCGCAATTAGATCGACCTAATTTTTTAGCACAGGTTAGCCCTCCAAAGCCTCCGCCCACAATAACAATTTTTTTTCTCATTTTTATACCCCTAAACTCCCCGATTCTCCCTAATCCGCTTTTATTCGAAAATCTTTTAAAAAACAAGTTTGTCCTGTACAATCCTCTTTCGGCATAGCCCAGTTGCTTTTTTTTATAGATGGTAGGGTTTATGATGAAGAGGAAGAAATGAAGATATCATTTGCAAAAGCAAATAGGACAAGAGAATGGAAGATATAAATCGCGAGGAAATGCTTATTAAAGGAGTTAGCATCAGCAATGGCATTGGTATAGGAAGCCCAGTTTTTCTGAAGGAAGTCGAGATGGATAAAGTTCCTGTTTTCCCTATTACAGTTGCGGAGGTCGATGGGGAAATTGCTCGTTATCGAACGGCTCTTGAGTTGAGTAAAGAAGACATCGAGTATATATGTGGTCATCTTATAGGCGAAGGTTCTGAGGATGCCGCAACTATTATGAGTACTCATATAGAGATGTTAAAAGATCCTTTAATTACCAATCATGTTGAAGATACAATTCGCGAGTTGCTCATCAATACAGAGGCGGCTTTTTATTCCGTAGTAAAAGGGTATGAGCGGAATTTCAATGGAAATACATCTCCTTTCTTTGAAGAGCGTCTTTTGGAAATAAAAGATTTTTCTGGACGAGTTCTCAATAATTTGCGCTCTACTAGGAGGGCAAAATTAGAAGAACAGGTACCTGTTAATTCGATTCTGATTAGTCGTGATTTTCTTCCTTCTGACATTGCTTCCGTGGAACCCAATCATGTTTCTGGCTTTATATCCCAGGTAGGGGGAAAGGATTCTCATGCTGCCCTGATTGCTCGTGCCAAAGGAATTCCTTATGTTGCTAATATACCTATAGATAGCTTACCAACTTTTAATAATATAGATCTTATTGTTGTAGATGGTTTGTCAGGCAGTGTCATTATTAACCCGACGCTGGTTACTAGAGAACATTATTTTATAAAGCAACAAATGTTTGCTTTTATCGATGATCCATTAGAAAAAGAGAACAAAGCTTCTGTAGCCACTTTTGATGGCTATCTTGTTGATTTATATGCAAATGTTAATTCCCTAAGAGAAGTAGAATTAATCAGCGGAGAAAATCTTAGAGAAGTGGGATTGTTGCGTTCCGAATATTTTTTCTTGCACGATTACACCCTCTTTTTGGATGAGGAAAAGCAATATTTAGTTTACGATCAAATTTTTAAAAGAATAGGGAAGGTTCCTATTACTTTTCGTATATTTGATTTGGGAGGAGAGAAGGGGATTCCCTTATTTAAAGGGGGAAAGGAAGATGCTGCTTCTACTCTTCGCGGGGTTCGTTATTTACTTTATCATCAAGATCTGTTAAGAGTGCAATTAAGGGCTTTGTTAAAGGCAGCTGTTGGATATGAAATACGTGTTTTGTTGCCGCTTGTTTCCGATATATCGGAATTTAGAGAGGTAAAACAGATTATATTAGAGATTCAGAAAGGATTTGATAATAGTCACCCTTCTATTTTTCCTATCCAGGTAGGGTGTATGGTGGAGCTCCCTTCAGCTGCTTTTATATCTGATATTCTTGCAGAAGAGAGCGATTTTTTAACCTTAGGAACTAATGATTTGGTCCAATACGCTTTAGGCATAAACCGTAATAACACGGCAAGCCTTCATGTTCCTCTTCATCTAGCCATTTTGCGCATGATAAAGATGGTTGTTTTCGAGGCGAAAAAATTCCAAAAAAAGGTGACTGTTTGTGGTGAGATTGCCTCTAGCCCTCTCTTTACCCCTCTACTTATTGGGCTTGGATTACAAAGTTTTTCTTGTGCTCCTTACTCGATACCGATCATCGAAAAAACTATACGCCGCTTATCACTTTTAGAGTGCTTTGAGTTAGCAGAATATATCTTGTCTCTTAAAACCTTTTCTGAAATAGAGGCCCACCTTGCTAAGTCAATGTCTGTTAAGGAAGATAATGAGTCTAAATTTCGTTTATAGCCAAGGGCTTTAGGTTCTCTTATGGATGTCTCTCTTTTCAATTTAATTGTATTAACGCCTAACAATAGTAGGTTAGCATATATAACTGGCATAACCGAAAAAGTGGTAGAAAGATTTCCTTCTCGGCTTATTTTTATCTCTGTAGGAGAAGAAGAGAATCCTCTCCCTCCTCTCCAGCGGTTAGTTAATCATTCGAATGCCGCCTTTATTCAATTAGATTATGCCAATTATTGGAAGATACCTTTCTTGCTTCTTTCTCGATTACTTCCTGATCTTCCCATCTACCTGCTCTGGTTAGAAGATCCTTCAGATCCTTACCCAATCGATCTAGATCTAAAAAAATGGGTTACTCGTATGATTTTTGATTCAGAAGAGAGCAGTCATTTAACCCTTTTTGCTCAAACAGCTCTTGATGATTATCATTTAAAAGGGTGTGACATCGCAGATCTTAATTGGGCGCGCACTGAAAATTGGAGAGAATTGCTTTCTACCACTTTTTATTCTGCAGAACGAATTGCTTTACTTCGTAATTGTAAGCGCATTCGGATCGTTTATAATGGGAAACAGACCGCTTTTTTTTCTCATACGGCGATACAGGCAATCTATCTTCAAAGTTGGCTAGCAGTGCAGCTTGGGTGGAAGTTAGTTCAAGCCTCTCTGCATCGTTTCCAATATGATTCCCTTGATATCGAGCTGCTGCCTGTAGAAGAAACCTCCTTCAGTCCGGGTACTATTATTTCTGTCGAAATTATTGCGCAAGGATTCCATTTTTCTTTCTTTCGCGATTCAGCCTTCCCCGATCAGGTAAAAACTACCATCTGTGATCCTGGCCAATGCGACCTTCCCTCCACCTATATTTTTACTAAGTCTGAAAGAGGACTCTCCTTAGTTAACGAGATCTGTCATGCAGGTACTAGCATCCATTTCCGCAAAGTGCTCACTTTTTTAGCTTCTTTAGATCTTGTTTTTAAATAATAATAGTTTTTGTATGAAAAATAATCACAACTTAAAGCAAGTAGTGAATGCGCAAATTGTTGTTCCAGGTGATCGGAAAAAGGCGATTCAGTATAGCGTAGATCAGTTTATCGCTATCTACAAAAAGTCTGTAGCAGATCACGGATTTTGTGCCGTTGCGCTTTCGGGTGGATCAACACCTAAAGAGATTTATAAGGAAATATGTAGTTACAGCGATCTGATTGATTGGAGCCATCTTTACCTCTTTTGGAGCGATGAGCGCAGCGTACCGCCCTTTCATCCAGAGAGCAATTATTCTATGGCTTTTGAAGCAGGATTTGGAGAGATCTCATCGTTGCCGCACAAACAGATTTATCGGATGGTAGCGGAGCGAGATATTGAAGCTCATGCCCTTCTTTATGAAAAGGAGATGGAAGCAGTTTTAAAAGAGCGTGGTTTAGATCTTGTTATGTTAGGAATGGGAGAAGATGGACATACCGCATCCCTATTTCCTGGTTCTTCTGGATTAAGTCGTTCTGATAGAAAGGTGATAGCTCAATATGTAGAACAGAAAGAGAGCTGGCGCATGACTTTTACTCTTGATTGGATTAATCGTGCTTCGGCGATACGGTTCTATGTATTGGGTTCTGCTAAAGCTGCGATGGTAGTCCATCTCTTTACGACAGAGCCTTATTTACCTTGTCAATGGGTAGGGATCAAAAGCAATAGGGCACTATGGATTTTGGACGAAGATGCCGCCTCTCTCTTGAATGAAGAGCTCCGATCCAATTTATCTCTTCCTCTCTAGCCAAAGAGCTTCGATCTTTTTCTTACCAGTTTCTCTTGTTCTGAAAGATTCCTTCTAACTCAGCTGCTGCAAAGTGAACAATCGTATCGTACCGGATTTTTTTCTCTTCATTAGAAATTAGGGGAGTTTCTTTAGCAGAAGAAAAGGTAGGAGCAACAGCTTCCACTTCTTTAACATCTCTCTTTGAGGAGGGAAGCGAGCTGAAAGTCGCTGAAAGGAGAGCCGTTTTGTTCTGTTCCATCATTGCTGAGATACTCTCTTCTG
>CAYNKV010000006.1:0-35975 GCA_964397905.1 uncultured bacterium | reverse complement strand
AAGCTTTCTGGTCTGGAAGTTTAGGTAGATTTTCTTGCTTAGGCAATAAGTTGGTCGGATCGCTCTTTTCTGAAGCTTTCTGGTCTGGAAGTTTAGGTAGATTTTCTTGCTTAGGCAATAAGTTGGTTTGCTCCCTTTCTAATGCTTCTAATCTCTCTATTAGAGAGGCTAAAGAAATTCTTTTTTTGCTTCGGATCATCTGGAGGGAGATTGCCTCAATATGGACCGGTTTGATAATTATGGTTGCTGCAGATCTTTGCCATTCTATCAGATAATCGAGGATATAGAGACACTCTTCTTGAGAGTAGATCTGCGAAGAGAGATGATATCTTTTTTGATCTGCTTCTGAAAGAAATGGTCCTGGTGAGAGTTTAAGTTTTAACCGAAGCAAGGTTCTGTAATGTTCGATTAACCCTTCAAGAAAGAGAGGGAGCTCCTTTCCCGAATGCACTAATGTTTGGGAAAGTTCGAAAGGATGTTGGAGATCGCCCTCCTTAATTGCCTGATCTAACCTAAAATAGAAGCTCCGAGAGGGTATTCCTAGCAAATGGGTTACCGTTTCACTGCTCAACGGTTTGTCGCTTGTTGAATAGCAGAATAGTTGATCTAAAAGCGACTCTGCATCGCGCAAACTCCCTTCTGCCATTGATGCAATTAAAAAAAGAGCTTCCCTCTCAATCTGAACCCCCAAATCGGCACTAATTCCCTCTAGCTTTTCAATAATCTGGAAAGAAGAGAGAGGTCGAAATTCAAATCTTTGACAACGGCTCAAAACAGTAGCCGGTATTTTAGCTATTTCCGTAGTTGCAAGAATGAATTTTACTGTTGAGGGAGGCTCTTCTAAAGTTTTGAGGAGGGCGTTAAAAGCTTCTTTGGTTAGCATATGCACCTCATCGATAATATAGACTTTGCACCTACTTGTTGCCGCATAGATAGCTGTCTCGTTAATCTGACGTATATCGTCGATTCCGCGATGAGAGGCTCCATCAATTTCCAGAATATCTAAAGAACGACCTTCTATAATCTGAAGGCAGGAACCGCATTCGTTGCATGGCTCTCCCTCTAGATCGATTCTTTCACAGTTTAAAGCTTTTGCAAAGAGGCGGGCAACCGTTGTTTTGCCTGTGCCGCGTCCTCCAGAAAAAATGTAGGCAGAACCAGTTCTTCCCTGCTTAACGCTGTTTTTTAATGTGGTTATGACCGCTTCCTGACCCACTACGCTAGAAAAAATTTTAGGTCTATACCTTCTAGAAATATTTTCGTACACAGCCCTCAATAGTAATTACTTCTTCGCTGAGAAACAAGAGATTATAGCAAAATCTTTTTCTATAGGGAATCGCTCTTTCCTTCTAAGTAGGCAATAGGTCGACGAAGCAGCGTACCAATTGCTCGAGCCACTCATTACAGAAGGAAATGCCCTCTTTTATCGAACCATATTTATCAAGGGAGGTAGAAGCATATATTTTTATTTTGTTCTCCGTTCCTGAGGGACGCACAATTATCTTGCTTTGGTGAGGGGCACGAAAAAGCAAAATATCTGCAGCCATTCCATTCTCTGCCGTTAAATAGTCATAAGATAGAGAGATCTTCTCTTTTTCAAAAAGATAGCCACTTCCTTTTCTTAAAAGGCGCATTACTTCCCCGACCTTCTCCCTTCCTTTATCAACAAAGTCAATGAGAAATTCTGTTTCTCTATCTATTCCAAAAATTGGATAGATCTCTTCGCAGAGCCAATCGATCATCGTTTTAGGGTATAATGTTGCTGCAATCTGAGCAAATAGTGCTCCAGCAGCGATCCCATCTTTATCTCGCGCATGCGTGCCTATAAGATATCCATGAGAATTTTCAGCCGCAAAAAGCAACGAGTAGTCTTCTGAATTTTCTTCCCATTTGCGCATTTGCGCCGCGATATGCTTAAATCCTGGCAGCACTTCAAAATAGGTTGCTCCAAAGTGGGCAGCAATTTTTCCAACCAACTTTGTAGTTACGAGCGTCGAAATAATCGCCCCATTAGGAGGGAACTGTTTCTCTTTTTTCAGCTTGTTACAGATAAAGTAGGCCCCTATAGCAGCCAATTCATTGCCAGTACAGATGGTAACCCTATTTTCCCTTCGTACCGCTACTGAGATCCGATCTGCATCGGGATCTGTAGCTAGAAGAATATCTCCATCCGATTCTATCAACTCTTTAATGCCCAAAGATAATGTTTCAGGATCTTCAGGATTGGGTGAGGCCAGCGTAGAAAAATGGGGATCATAATCTGCCTGTGCTTGAACAACATTGAGATGGGTAAATCCCAATCGACCCAACATTTTAGTCATCAGAGGAATGCCCGCTCCATGAAGGCTGGTGTAGCTGATTTTTATAGGAAATCGATCTTTGTATTCTAACAGTTTTAAAGAGGCTATTTCCTTCAAGTATGCTTCATCCATGATTGATTCTGAAATAAGAGTGATATAGTCGGAATTTTTCTGATCTACTCCTTTTTTTTCGTAAAAGAGGGGAACTGTTTTGATTGCATCAATAATCCCTTTATCATGAGGAGCAACAATTTGAGCCCCATCATTCCAATAAATTTTGTAGCCGTTATATTCCTTTGGGTTGTGGGAGGCGGTGATCATAACAGCAGCCTCTGCTTTTAGATAACGGCAGGAAAAAGAGATATAGGGAGTGGCTCTTATTTCCTGAAATTTAAATACTCGAATTCGATAAGAGGAGAGAATTTCTGCAATCTGTTCTGCGAACAGCTTAGAGTGTAAGCGATTGTCAAAGCCCACTACTACTCCTTTATTGGGATCCCCATGTTGAATCATGTATTTGGCTAATCCATGGGCAGTTCTTCGAACCGTATATATATTTATCCGATTAGGTCCAACACCCAATAACCCTCTTATTCCTCCTGTACCAAAGGTGAGATCGGAAGAAAACGCATCAACTAATTTGTTGGGATCAGAAAAAAGCTCTCTTACTGCTTCCTTGCTAGACTCATCACAACTGGGCTCTACAAGCCATAAAAGGATCCTCTCTAAAATTTTTTGATCGATTTTTCTTTTTTTGGATCTAATCATTTTCAAAACCGATTTTTTATGTTGATTAATTGTATTAAAAACCCATTTTTAGTAACGATAATTTATCTTTTGTTTATATTAGAAAGAAAGATTCCTTTTTTGTCATTATCCATTGGTTGTTGAACCAAGAATAAACTTCTACATCTACCTTTTCTTTCGAGATCTCTATTAAACTCCATCTGCCGTTTGTTCGATCAGCAGAGGAGCCAGTGTCGATGATGATCGGTAACCTACTTTTTTGTAGATCTACCATCTGCTCTTTGTGGGTATGGCCATGACAGAAGATTTTTATCGAAGCGGTTTCTTCGATCAGCTTTTGTAGAGAGTCGCCTCTTTGCAGCTTTTTTCTTTGAGAAAAATTTTCCCAAAAAGGGAAATGATTCAGGATGATTGCCTTCTCATCGGTTGAGAAGGTTGCACAGATAGCACGAAGCAGCTGTTCGGTAGACTCTGAAAAATAGCCGTAGGAAGAAAAGTAGGGGGTGGGGATGGTAGTATCCAACCCAATTAACCACCAGCCAGAAGAAAGTCTCTTGGCAGTTATTTTGTCTTTTCTCATATCGCAAACAGAATCTTGCCCCCATTGAGAGGGAAAATAGCGATAAAAAAGAGCAGATCTCTCTGCTTCTTTCGTATAACAATCATGATTGCCAGGAACTAGGAACAGCTCGATCTTCTCCTGTTCAAATTGCGATATTAGATCGGCAGCTTGTTCAAATTCTGAGACCGATGATGTAGAGGTCAGATCTCCTGTAATAAATAAAGTGGATATTTTTTTCTCCTTAAATAGCTGGGGCAAAGCAAAGAGCTTATCGTAGGAAAGTTGAAAACTCTTCCTAAAAAGGCCATTGAAATTGCCTAGCCACCTTTTAGAAAAAAATTGAGAGGGATCCCAATCCCAAGAAGCAAAATGGAGGTCAGAAATATGGGCACAACGGATTTTATCCAAGCAAACATCCTTTTGAGTTTTACAATGTTGATTACCGGAACTTAATGAAATATCTAGACAATCTTGCCCTTTGTTTGGTAAAATCAGCAACAAATATAGCTATGCATTTGAAATCAGCTTCCTCTTTACTTTTTTTTTCATCGTAGATAAAAATGTTGAAAAAATGGCATGAGTTTGTTCCAGAATTCTGGCTCGCTTTGCGCGGCTACTCTTTCAATTTCTTTAAAAAAGATTTAATAGCGGGCGTTACTGTAGGCATTGTGGCGCTTCCTTTAGCTATGGCGTTCGCCATCGCTTCCGGTGTCGATCCGGAAAAAGGGATAATCACCGCAATAGCGGCTGGATTTCTCATCTCTTTTTTAGGGGGAAGTCGCGTACAAATTGGAGGTCCAGCAGCAGCTTTTGCTACCGTTGTCTATAGCATTGTTCAGAGGAATGGCTATGATGGACTTATGGTTGCTACCTTTATTGGTGGGATTCTGTTGATACTCATGGGCATTTTCAAGTGGGGTTCTTTAATAAAGTTTGTTCCCCACCCTCTAATCATCGGCTTCACTACCGGTATTGCTGTGGTAGTCTTCTCTGCCCAGATCAGAGACTTCTTTGGACTCCAGATAGTAAATGTTCCTGCTCCCTTCATAGACAAGTGGAAAGTCTATTTTTTTGCCATTCGATCGATCGATCTAGTCACCTCCTTTGTCGGAGTGGCAACGCTCTTCTTGATCTTTTTTTTTCAGCGATATTTGCCTCGTGTTCCCTGGGGAATTGCAAGCTTAGCTGTTTCCACTCTTTTTTGCTCCCTCTTTAGATTGAAGGTGGCTACCATATCCTCTTATTTTGGAGCTCTTCCTCATAGCTTATCGATCTCCTCCATTAGTTTTAGCAGTATACTCACCTTAATTCCTGACGGAATTACCATCGCTCTAGTAGCAGGCATAGATGCACTTCTTTGTGCCGTTATCTCTGATAGAGCAACAGGAATGAACCATCGCCCTAACTGTGAACTGATAGCGCAGGGATTTGCTAACCTTGCTTCTGCTTTTTTGGGAGGGATGCCTGCAACAGCTGCTCTTGCCCGTACCGCAACAAACATTAAAGCAGGAGCGCTGACGCCTATTTCAGGAATGATTCATTCTTTAGCTCTTTTGGTGCTTCTTTTTTCCTGCTCAGCTATTGTGGGGTTGATCCCTTTAGCCGCTTTATCCGCAATACTTATAGTAGTTGCGTGGCATATGAGCTCTCTACCCCATTTTATCAAGCTGCTAAAGACCTCGAAGGGAGATATAGTCATTCTCTTAGCCTCTTGTTTATTAACCATATTGGTTGATTTAAGCGTTGCTGTAGAGGTGGGCATGCTTCTTGCTGTATTTCTCTTTATGAAGCAGATGAGCGAAGTTCAGCATGTGCTTTTGATCGATCATTCAGATCATCAGTTGGGAATAGAGGTTTATAAAATGCAGGGCCCCTGTTTTTTTGGAGTAGTCGATCGATTAAAGCCCCTTTTCTGCAATCGAAAAATTCCCCTTAAAATGGTAATAATCCGGATGAAGAACGTCCCTGTATTAGACGCAACCGCCCTTGAGACTTTTAAGGATTTAGAAGAAGAGTCAAACAAGAAAAATATAGAGTTTTTTCTCACCGAAGTTTCTTCAAATCCTGCAGATCTGATTACCCGGTATGGTCTTGGTCACCTTATCAATCCCACTATTTTAGATCAGATCCCTTTTTATTCTCACCTTATGAAGAAACAGCTCTTTTCTATAAAAGCTTAGCCTTTCCGAACTATATCATTATAGATCTCTCTTTTGGCTTTTCCGCGCAGCTGTGCCGCTATTTTGATGGCTGTTGTAAGTGGAATTCCATACTCTTTCTGTAGAGATGCAACATGTTCCTCCGGTAAGAGAGATAAAAATTCTTTCTCCTCCTTTTCTACTACTACAACAAACTCTCCCTGAGGTTTATTCTTCTCAAAATAAACGACCGACTCTTCTGCAGTTCCTAGGTAGTGTTCCTCAAATTTCTTTGTTAACTCGCGCATAATAGCGACTTTGCGATTAGGGGGAAGCTGCCGAAGTGTATCGACAAGACGATGAGGCGATTCGTAGAATATAGTAATAGAAGGAGAATGGAGATAATAGGCTAACTTTTTTTGTCGCTCCTCCTTTTTTTTGGAGAGAAAACCTAAAAACTGGATCGATTCTTTCGAAAAAGGGGTAAGAGATAAAGCGAGTAGCCAAGCAGAAGCTCCCGGTATTGACCTAACGGGAAGATTTTCTTTGTAACACCTTTGAACCAGCGATTCACCAGGATCAGAGATAGCAGGAGTGCCTGCGTTGCTAATCAGAGCGATCGTATACCCCTTCTTTAAATCTTCCACAATCCCTTTCTCTAACTTTTTTTCGTTGAAACGGTGAAAGGGGCGCATGGAATTAACCACCTGATAATAATCGAGCAATATTCGACTATGGCGACTATCCTCGCACAGAATATAATCGCTCTCTTTTAATATTTCGATTGCCCTTATGGAGATATCCTTTAGGTTACCAATGGGAGTAGCAATAAGATATAACATGGGTATAATTTTACAAAATAGGTGGCACTCGGGATCGAACCGAGGAATGGAAGCTTTGCAGGCTTCTGCCTTACCGCTTGGCTATGCCACCAGCCAACTAAAAATAGCTTAAGTTAGATTTTGGCGCTATAATGGCGAAAAATCTTTGAAAAATAGTTGCCCAATCGACTCGAAATAGAAGAGCCAACCGTTTTCTGATGAGGAAGTGTGAAATTTGAAAAAGTGAGCGAAATAGCTTCTTGCTTAGCCGTCAGAGTAGAAGAAGAGAGTTTTATAAGAAAGTTTGGATTTGATAGTCGCCTGGTAGAGCAAGGAGAGCTTTTTTTTGCTTTAAAGGGGGAAAGATCAGATGGCCATGATTTTCTTTCAGAAGTCGCTTATAGAGGCGGTGTAGCAGCAGTAGTAGACCGCCGTTATAGGGGCAATCATCCAGGATTATCTCTGTTGAAAGTAGATAATGTAGTTGCAGCTCTCCAACAGCTGGCCTCCCATCTTCAGCGGCAGCGGCGCCAAAAAGTGATAGCAGTGACCGGTTCTGTAGGAAAAACAACCACTAAAGAGTTTATAGTTACCCTTCTCCAAGGAAAATTTTCTGTCGACAATCTCTCAAGCAATTCCCAAGTCGGGTTGCCATTAGCGATCCTGAACAGCTCTGGCGAGGGCGAATGGTGTGTTGCAGAGATGGGAATGAGCCATTCGGGACAAATTGCTCGATTAGTTCAGATAATAACTCCCGAAATAGGAGTAGTGACCAGGATAGGTCATGCGCATATTCAATCTTTTCCCGACGGAATAGAAGCGATTGCAGCCGCTAAGGCAGAACTTTTTTCCCACCCTTCTACCAAGATAGGGATCATCAATCGACAAGCGCTCCTCTTTAACGCTTTTCGCCATTTAAATCAGATTTCGATCAGCAGCTACTCCAACGAGGAGGATGCCGATTTTTCCCTTAACCGAGAAGGAATCTTTTCCGAAAAAGGGATTCTTTACCCGGAAATTCGCTCTCCATTTCTAGAGACTCATCTGTCCGAAGATTTTCTAGCTGCTGTTGCCGTCGCCAGAAAATTAGGTCTCTCTTCGAAAGAAATTTCGTCGAGAATCGCAGCACTTCAAACGAGAGAAGGACGATTCAATAGAGTTGTTGTAGGAGGAGCGCTTTTTATCGATGATTCCTATAATGCAAGCCCCGAATCGATGAAGGCCGCAATAAAAAACCTTCCCTCGCCTCCTGGCCCATCTGGTAAACTGATCGCGGTCCTAGGCGAAATGCGCGAGTTAGGCGCCTACCATCTTGAAAGCCATCGATCAGTAGCCGCTTTAGCTATTGAGAGGGTGGACCATCTTTTCTGTTACGGAGAAAATTGTTGGCCCAACATAGAATTCTTTGGTCAGAGAGCAGGAGCTGTCCAATTCTTTACTGATTTAGATCAACTACGTAGGGCGCTCTTTAACCTAGTAAAGAAGGGGGATCTAGTTTTAATTAAGGGGTCTAATGCTCATGGCCTTTACCGACTCCTACCTACCTCGATCCGATAACCGTAAGAAACCCATTCCAAGCAAAATCATTAACATTAGGCAGATAACGGACCTTTTCCATGAAACCCACCTTCCAGGTGGTTCGCGGTTCTTTTCTATGCTCTCTTCTTTAGAGGAGGTAGAGCGCCTTCGTTGATCTGTGAAGGGAAGATCAACAACTGATTTCTCAGGTGAAACCGCTCCTTTAGAGGAGGTAGAGAGCCTTCGTTGATTTGTGAAGAGGGGATTAAGGGGTAATTTAGCGGAACTGCCATCTCTGAAATTCTTTTCCATCGTAAGTAGGATATTTTCTGAGTTAGGGGACTCCATCTTGCTCCAAGATATCTCTCCTTCCTTTCCATAGGGGGATAAAAGGGAGCCTGATTCGGTCGATCTCTGTTTTTTTGGTCCGAGAAATGCTTTTCTTCCTCTTCCATGTTCCTGGTAGATAGGATAGCCCCTGATTTAGGGGACCCCATTCTTGTTTTTTGGTCCGAAAAAAAACAATTACCTTTTTCTGATTCTTTAGGAGAAACTCTTTGTCTGATTAGATCGATCAGCCTGTTTTTTTCTTCCTCATAAAAAAAACTATATGGAATAGACTTCAACAGTTTTTCGAGATCCGATTGATCGAAAATAAAATTTTCAAATACTGCTTCTTCCTGGTAAATGCGCAATATATTCAGGAGGACGTATCCCCATTTGTTATTTTTCAACATATTCGTTCTAGCAGTTGTGAGTAGTTCTCCAATATCTTGGTCAGAGGCTATCTGTTGTTTGAATGCTTCATGTTTAAAAAAAGCTTTCGCAAATGATGCATATTTAGCCTGGAGCAATCGGCCGAACAGCTCTTTTCTTAAAGAAAAATCTGCAGTTTTTTCTAAAATGGATTGAATTTGGCTTTGGATCTCAACCTGATTTCTTTTACCATATTGCTCATCTAAATCTTTTAGATAGTGGGTTAAGATAGATGTTGTGTCAAAAAGTTTTTCATCTTGTGTTAAAAGTTCACCTAATCCTTTGCTGCCGAACGGATAGGAAAGAGAAGGTACCTTTTGCTTGAGGGGAAGAGTAACGTTTTTCAGAAAAGGATTGCGCTCATTCGTTCCGGTAACTGGGGTCACCCATACATATTAGCTCTTTTTTTTAAAAATGCTATTCATAACTTCTGGTTTTGGGAAGAGAGCGATTGCAAATCATAGGTTTTACCTTTATCCTTAGGGGAAAGAGTGGTGCAGCCCTTCATACTCTATGATTTTTCTATTATCCAATCTCTTTTTTACTGATCTTTTGACCCGTATTTTTTGTGCCGCATTGACTGGATTTTTTGTTGTTACTCTTTCGGGATCTGCTGTAATTAAAAAATTATATAAGTGGAAAGCCAGCTCTTCTACACGACTAGAAGATTGTCCCTTTTTAGCGCAACTTCATGAGAAGAAAAGGGCGATTCCTCAGATGGGTGGGCTGTTGATTCTAGCTGCTATTTTTTTATCAGTAATGGTTTGGAGCGATTTGACCAGCTCTTTTACGCTGATTTTATCGATCGCCTTATTCTGGCTGGGTATTGTGGGTGCCTATGATGATTATTTAAAACTCAAACATAGAAATTCAAAGGGTATGGGAGGTAAAAAAAAACTTCTAGCACAACTGGTTTTAGGATTAGCGGTTGGCATTTATGGAACCGTTCCCGGCTTTGCCGAAAAGATAGCGATAGGCAATTGGTTTCTTCCTCCCATGGCTCAGGAGAATATAGCTCTTTCTCTTTCTCCGCAGCTCCCTCTATCGGAGTATATGTGTCAATATTACCTTCCTTTTTGTAAAGAAGCTTTTTTTCAATTGGGAGGTTTTTGGATCATTTCGGGAATTCTCTTTACAGCCATAGTGATTGCAGGCTCTTCCAATGGGGTCAACTTAAGCGATGGATTGGATGGGCTAGCCACTGGGTTGCTAGTCTCTGTAGCAGCTGTTTTTACACTGGTCGCTTTTTGTTCTAGCCATTCTGAGATCTCTGCTTATTTAGAGACGATACATATTGAAGGCTCTGGAGAAATAGCGGTTTTCCTTGCTGCTCTTCTGGGTGCTTGTCTTGGCTTTTTATGGTACAATGGCTATCCAGCTCAAGTTTTTATGGGAGATACAGGTTCTTTGCCTTTGGGTGGAATTTTGGGAGTTGCAGCGGTGTTATTAAGAAGAGAGTTTCTTCTCGCTTTGGTCGGAGGAGTTTTTGTAGTAGAGGTATTATCGGTAATGATGCAGGTGTTGAGTTATAGGTTGAGAAATGGAAAAAAGATCTTCCTTTGCTCTCCTCTTCATCACCATTTTGAATATAAGGGTTGGCATGAATCTAAACTGGTTATTCGCTTTTGGATGGTTGCTTTTTTGCTTGCTCTGATAGGAATTTTTTCTTTTATCGTCGGATGAACTATCTTGTCGTTGGTTTAGGTAAGAGCGGGAAAGCTGCAGCTCGTTTCCTTGTTGAGGAGGGGAAGAGGGCGGTTTGCTTTGACGACCAGGCCGATCGCTTAGAGCAAGCGGCTAAAGAGGGATTTGAGGTCGATTCTGCTCCCTCGATGGATAGGTTTGATGCGCTACTGGTATCTCCCGCTATTCCTCCTTCCCACTTTTTGTATCGTCAAGCTCTACAATTAGGCAAAAGAGTAATAGGGGAGGTAGAGTTGGCTTTGCCCTATTTGCATGATCACACGATAGTAGCCGTTACGGGAACCAACGGTAAAACTACTCTGGTCAAGCTTATTGAACATCTACTATCCCAAGCAGCTTTCTCAGCCGTTGCTCTAGGAAACATAGGAGTTCCCTTAACCTCTTATTTAAACCAAAAAAAAAAAGGTGAGATAATTGTGTTGGAATTAAGCTCCTATCAATTGGAAACCACTCAAACTGTTTCTATTGATCTGGGGGTTATCTTAAACATTACTCCCGACCATTTGGATCGCTACGATTCCATCCTAGATTATGCAAAGGCAAAATTTGCTATTCAAAAGCTGATTAAATCAGGTGGGAGCTTTTTTTTGCACCAAGAGCTGGTAGATCAATTCAGTTCGCTCATCTCATCTCATTATGAAACTTATGGAACCACCCCCGCTTCCTCTTATTGGACCGATCGTTCCGCCTTATATAGAGGCACCCTTTTGGAAACAGTATTGCCTGAGCGCTATTCCTCCTTGGGGTTGCATGAGAGTGAAAATCTGTTGGCTGCTTGGATCGTTTCCTCTCATTTCGGAATCGAGAAAAGCCTCTTTTATAAAGCTCTAGAACAATTTAAAAAACCTCCTCATCGGATAGAGTTTGTTGCTTCTATCGATGCGGTTCACTACTACAACGACAGTAAAGCAACTAACGTAGATGCAACGGTAAAAGCGGTAAAAAGCATGGAGGGGAAGATCATTCTCATTGCGGGTGGTGTAGATAAAGGAGGCTCATATGAAATCTGGAGAATCGCTTTTCTTAACAAAGTTAAATTAATTATCCTTATAGGCGAAGCGAGCAGTAAGATAAAAGAATCCCTTCTCGGAGAGTATCCCTTGATCTGCCTATCTAATTTAAAAGAAGCTGTTGAAGAAGCGCGACAACAAGCAATTCCTGGGGATATTATATTGCTTTCTCCTGGATGCGCAAGTTATGATATGTTTGAAAGCTATGTAGATCGAGGAAACCAGTTTAAAAATTATGTTATAGGAGAAATTTCCAATGAGTCGCAAAAATCTGCTTATTAGTGCAATCCTTCTTAATGCAGCATTGCTCATTTGTTTGTTTACTGTTCATTTGAGTTCTAATAATAATGCATCCTCTAATTCTGCTGTCGAGCTGCTTGCTTCGCACAATAAGCCGACAGAAAGCAGTACCCTTGCTCCATTGGTGCAACAAGGGGGTGCGCCTGATCATTTGGACGAAGTTATTAAGAAGTATCTTGCTCCTGAGGTGGAGAAAAGCTCTCTTGGGTCGAATGTTCATAAGAGCGAGATAGAGATCCAGGGCAATCTCTTCCCCAAAGTGGAAGAAAAGATTCCCTCCTTTAAAGAAATTAAGGTGCAGAAGGGAGATGTGTTGGAAAGACTTGCACGACAGCATAAAGTTTCTGTTCGAGAGATTATGCAACTCAACCAGCTTACTTCTACTCGTTTGAGAATCGGACAAAGTCTAAAAATGCCTTACTCTCAAGCTGCTGATACAGATAAGAGAGAGGAGGAACAGGGCAGATATTATCTGGTTCAATCAGGAGATAATCCTTCGATTATTGCAAAAAAACATCAGATCAAAGTAGAGCAGTTTCTACAACTGAATAAAATGACAGAGGAGAGCGCTCGTCAGCTGAAACCTGGAGAAAAAGTACGGGTTCAATGAGTTATAAAAATTATCTCTTACTTCTCTCAGTCGCATTGCTTTTTGTTTTAGGTGTTTCGATGATATTTAACACCCGTTCTGGAGAGATGTTGGATTATGAAAGTTCTAAGGGTAGCGTTCATTACACATTAGGTAGACAGTTAGTTTTTGCTCTGATCGGAGTCGTTTTAGGGTTAGCAATCTTTTTAATGGGTTATAAGCTAATTATCAAGAAGAGTGGCCTACTGTTGCTAATATCCACTATGATGCTCTTAGCCGTTTTTCTTCCTGGAATTGGGGTTCGCATTAACGGAGCATATCGCTGGCTAAACATAGCCGGTTTCTCTTTCCAACCCTCCGAATTTGTAAAGTATCTGCTTCCTTTCTATTACATCAAGAGGGTCACTTCACAATCTCTTACTCTAAAAGATTTTCTTTTAATTTTGTCGTTGATGGCTGTTCCTGTAGGACTAATTTTGATCGAACCCGATCATGGCAGTTTCGTTCTCATCCTATCGAGTTTTATAATTCTTTTTATATTGACGAGGATAGAATGGAAGTATTGGCTTCTTCCTCTCTTCGTTTTTGTTGCTCTCGGAGTGGTAATTGCATCGCAAAAGCCTCATGTGAGGGATCGTATTTATAGCTATTTTCATCCTGAGCTAGATCTTCAGGGAAAGGGTCATCAGCCTTATCAGGCAAAAATTGCTATAGGTTCGGGAGGCTTTTGGGGTAAAGGGTTGGGAGAAAGCATGCAAAAAATGAATTATCTTCCCTACGCTTATAGCGATTATATCGCTGCTATTTTTGGAGAAGAGTTTGGATTTATAGGAATGTTCGGATTGATCCTTTTATATATGTTGATTGGATATGCTGGCTTCTCCATTGCTTTAGAAGCGGAGACAACGGCAGCTTTTTATACCGCATCCATACTCACTTATCTGATCATTTTTCAGGCGTTTATTAACTTAGGAGTCACTTCTGGACTCTTGCCTAGTAAGGGGACAAATCTTCCTTTTTTTAGCCAAGGCGGATCGTCTCTTATAGCCAACATCATTGCAGCCGCGATCATATTGAATATTGGATCCCATAAGAGATGTAATTATGGATACCCTGCCTACTAATTTGAAGATTATATTAGCAACCGGAGGAACAGGAGGGCATATATTCCCTACGCAATCTCTTGCTCAACAGCTTTTAAAGGGGAACGTTCAACTGCTCTTTGTAGGAGGGGCATTGGATCTAAACCGTTATTTTAACCATCTAGAATACGATTATCGCCCCATCTCGGCAGCAACACCCTTTCGAGGCAATTTTCTTAACGCATGTGGTAAAATTTTCAAAGGTATTTGTCAAAGCTATAAAATTATTTCCCAATTTCGTCCTGATCTTATAGTAGGTTTTGGTAGTTTTTATACTTTTCCTATCTTACTAGCTGCATATCTAAAAAAAGTTCCCTTCATTCTCTTTGAACCTAATATTGTTCCTGGAAAAGTAAACCGGTTTTTTTCCAGAAAAGCACTCTGTTCAGCCGTCCAGTTTAGTGCAACAGCTCGACGCCTGAAAGGTAGATCGGCTGTAGTCGAGTTTCCCTATACAATTAGCTCTTCTCAAGAGAATAGCTATGACTATTTTCATCTAAACAAAAATCGATTTACTCTCTTAGTTTTTGGAGGTTCTCAGGGAGCCTCTTTTATTAACCAGCTCTTTTTAGAAGCAATTAAGGAGATCTCTTCCTCTCTCTCCTTTCAGGTGATCCATATTATAGGGAAGGGAGAAGATGTAGCATCGATAGAAAAGCAATATCAGCAAGTAGCCATCTCTGCCTCTGTAAAAAACTTTGAAAAAAGGATGGATCTAGCGTGGAGCATAGCCGATTTAGCGATTTGTCGCTCTGGAGCGGCAACGATTGGAGAGCAATGTTTCTTTGAGGTCCCAGCGATTCTCATTCCCTTTCCTCGCTCTATGGATGATCATCAGATAAAAAATGCTTGCTTTATGGAACAAGAGGTAGGAGGAGCTATAACCTGTTTGGAACAGCTGATAACCGTTGATTTTTTTAAAAGCTTATTGGAGCAATTAATCGGTTCAGAGCGACCGCTCCGTATGAAAGAAGCAATCGCTCTCTTCAAAAAAAAGGAGCCTTGCTCCTCTTTTTCGTCTTTAATTTTTTCCTATTTTAAAGGGAGGAACTAGATGAATTACTACCGTTTTATTGGGATCGGAGGGATTGGCATGAGCGCTCTTGCTCGCATCTTATTACAAAAAGGGGCAAAAGTTGAGGGGAGCGATCTAGTGCCAAGCCATACTTTATCTGAACTAGAACAACTGGGAGCCACTATTGTTGAAGAAAAAGCTCGTTTGAAGAGAGAAACAACAGTTATCTTTTCTAGTGCAGTTCAAAAAAATCATCCCATCTATCGCGCCGCGATCGAAGAGGGAGCTCCTCTACTTCATCGATCTCAGCTGTTAGCTTCCCTTATGAAGGATCAGAAAGGTTTATTAGTTGCAGGCACTCATGGGAAAACGAGCAGTAGCAGTTTGCTAGCCCATCTTCTTAAAACCTCTTCGATGGATCCCTCTTTTGTTGTTGGAGGCATACCACTGAATTTCGAAACTAATGGAGCTTTAGGGGAAGGGGAGTTCTTTGTCGCTGAAGCAGATGAGAGCGATGGATCGTTTCACAATTTATCTGGACATGCGGCAATCATTACCTCGATAGGGGATGACCATCTCGACTATTGGAAAAATATGGAGCTTCTCATGGAGGGGTTTCGCTCCTTTGCAGAGAAGGTCTCCCCACTATTATATTGGTATCGAGATGACCCGATCCTAGCTTCTCTCAATTTAAAAGGGGAGAGTTATGGGTGGGATGATCGCTCTGACATACATATCATTAGTTGGAAACAGAAGGGATGGTCGCTTCTCTTCGATATTAATTATAGAGGCAAATTATATAAAGATTTAATGCTTCCATTAGTAGGGAAACATAACGTAGCTAATGGAGCTGCTGTTTTCGGTTTAGGATTACGGCTAGGAATTTCAGAAGAGAAGATGCGGGAAGCATTTTCCACTTTTAAAGGAGTCAAAAGACGATTAGAAAAAAAGGGAGAAAAGAGGGGAGTGCTATTTTATGACGACTATGCACACCACCCAACAGAGATCGCAACCACTCTTGAAGGAATAAGAAAAGCGATTGGAAAACAGCGCCTTGTCGTTCTTTTCCAACCCCATCGATACAGCAGAGTCCAATATTGCTGGAATAGCTTTATCACCGCTTTTAAGCAAGCAGACCTCCTTGTCGTGACCGATATATATTCAGCAGGGGAGAGCCCTATTCCTGGAATCGAGGGTAGGCGTTTATCCGAAGCGATTGGCGAAATTTCTAATATTCCTCTCCATTTTGCCCATTATGAGCAGTTAGTAGAAGTAGCACTATCGCTCATTAGACCCCACGATTATGTTGTGACTTTGGGTGCAGGATCGATTACCGAGATAGGAGTCAAATTATTAGAGCACCCTTTAAACCGTTGGCAAGTCGCCTTATGTAGAGGAGGCGTCTCCACAGAGCATGAGATTTCCCTTCGCTCAGCAGAGCAATTCCTTCATCAGATGAATCCCGACTATTACAGTACAGAGCTATTTACTATCTCGAAAGAAGGAACTTGGAGCAACAACGGTACTTCCATTTCACTACCTGAGGCAGTAGAAAGAGTCCTTTGCTGCGAATGGGCGATCCCAATCTTACATGGTCCTTTTGGCGAAGATGGCAGCATCCAAGGCTTTTTTGAAACATTGGGAGTTCCCTACATAGGCCCCGATTTTCGTTCCTGTGTAGTGGCGATGGACAAAGTATGGAGCAAACAGCTTGCTGCTGCTCAAGGGGTGAAAGTAGCAGCTTTTCTCTATTTTACCGCTGCTCAATGGGAGGCAGACCCTTCCAAAACAGTAGAAACCCTATTAGATCGTTTTGCCTTTCCCTTCTATCTGAAGCCCGTCCATCTTGGTTCCACTGTAGGAGTAAAAAAAGTGACCAATCAAGAAGAGATGATCGCTGCAATAGAGGCGATATGTCGGATCGACTACTCCTTTCTAGTCGAAGAAGAGGTGGTAGGGAGAGAATTTGAATTTGGATTAATAGGAAACGACCCTCCCATGGTTGCGGATCCAATAGAAATCATTCGGCATGATGGTTTTCATAGCTATGAAAATAAGTACAGCGATCAAGCGATCCCTCCCATAGTGCATCCTCCTTTAGCTAAAGAGCTATTGGAAGAGGGCAAAGCGTTGGCACAAAAAGTTTATAATGCTCTAGGCTGCAGTGGCTGCTCTAGAATAGATTTTTTTCTCGTTGCCGATCGCTTCTGGGTAATGAATGAGGTCAACTCTATTCCAGGATTCACTCTGACCAGTGGCTATCCTATCATTTGGAAAGCAGAAGGATACTCTCTTAGCAGCCTCATCGACCAAATAGTGATCACCTCTCTATCTTACAAAAGAAATACCGATCGTCGACTACGCTCTTTACGAATATAAGATGAAAAAAAGAGCAAAAAAAATCTCATGGATAGAGGGAGCTTTCTGGATCGTCGCTTCGCTCTCCCTTTCCGCCGGAATAAGCTACCGAATAATGCAAAGCTGGCCTCAAAAAACTTCTCCCGAACCATTGTTGAGAATAGTTCAAACAGGAATGGAGAGAGAACCCTTACAGACATTATATCTAGCAGAATTAATCGGAGTTTCAGCTGATGTTCCCACCTATCAGTTAGATCTGAAAAAAGCAGAAGAGAGACTTCTCGCTTCTCCACTGATTAAACAAGCAAAGCTGTCGTTGATCGATCATAATACCCTTTATGTTAACTACGCTGTTCGCCACCCTGTAGCCTATCTTTATGACTTCGAAAATATGGCGTTTGATGAGCAGGGAGTCTGCTTTCCCCTCTATCCTTTCTTTAGAGCTAAAAAACTTCCTCAAGTCTACTCTGGCATAAAAGAGCTCTCTTGGGGAAATCCGCTTCCTCCTCCTATCCAAACCCTTATATTTAGATTGCTCCATTTTTTTTCCACCCTTCCCCTCTCTTTAGTGCGAATAGATATCTCCCATGCTTTTTATCTTAGCTTAGGCAGAAGAGAGATTGTGGTAATGATAAAAGAAAAGGAAGAGATCAAGTGGCTTCGACTCACCCCGAAAAATTATCAAAAAGAGATAGAGCACTACCTTCAACTTCGCCCTCTACTTAACCTCCATGAACAGATAGTCGATCTAAGAATTCCCTCCTTAGCATTCATCGAAAAAAGCAGCTGACGGCGCACTATTATATATCCACCTTTCTCTCCTAATTTCTCTAATAACAGCCTTTTTTAGCCTTAAACAGTTTTTCCTAGAAGAATAATTGTTTCGCTTCTGATACAATGATCTCTTCATTTGGGATCATTATCTTTTGCAATAGTAACGAAAAAGATGATAACAGCTTTAGAAAAGCAGCTTTTGTCTACTATAAAAAAAGAAGGAAAGAGAAAAGTGATCCTTCTTGCAGGCGCTACTGGTGTAGGAAAGACAAGAGTTTCATTAGCCATAGCCTCCGCTATAGGAGGAGAGATCATATCAGCCGATTCGATGCAGTTTTATAAAGGAATGGACATTGGAACAGCCAAGATAAGGCCAGAAGAGCGGCAAGGAATCGAACATCATCTCATCGATAGCCGTGAGCTAGAAGAGCATTGCAATGTAGTAGACTTTTTTTACGAAGCTCAAGAGGCTCTTAAGAAAATCTTTTTGAGAGGAGCCGTTCCCATTGTTGTTGGCGGGTCTGGACTCTATCTCCATTCCCTGATCTATGGTCCTCCCCAAACACCTCCCTCAGTTCCCCTAGTCCGCCGTCGGATAGAGGAGGAAGCTGATCGTTACGGAATAGAAAAACTCTACCAGCACCTTCTCTCTTTAGATCCTCTTTATGGCGCAACGATTAGCTCGCGCGATCATCACAAAATAGTGCGAGCCTTAGAAATTATCGAAGTAGGACAGCAGCAGGTCTCCTCCTTCAAAAAAAGAGAAAGCCCCCTCATCGATGCACAATGTTGGTTTCTCTATTCCCCCTTAGAACAATTATATTCTATATTGGATCAGCGCTGTGATAAGATGATAGAGGATGGGTTAATAGGGGAGGTAGCACTCTTAAAAGAGAAAGGATTAGAGCGAAATCCGACCGCTTCTCGAGCCATTGGTTATCGACAAGGATTAGCCTTTCTTGATTCCTCTCGATTGGAACCCGATTGGACCCTTTTTATCACCGATTTTAAACGTGCCACACGCCGTTATGCAAAAAGACAGTACACTTGGTTTCGGAAAGAACCCCTTTTTCGCTGGATCAATATAGGAAGCGTAGGGGAGAATCGAACCATCGAGACCATTATCCAAGATTACGAGAAAAATTAAGAAAGAGATGGACAAAGAGCAGAGAAAGAGAGTGACCCTTTCCCATATAAATAGGAATTGCAGATGAGTTTATCGAGAAAGTTGTCCATATTTGACCTTGATTATACCCTCCTCTCAGTCAACAGCAGCTATTTCTATTTAAAAAAAATGTATTCCAAAGGAGACCTTTCTCTCTGCTCTCTTTTGTGGGCCGCCTCTATTAAATTTTTTGTTACCTTAATACCCGTTAGGTTAGAACGACTCCATCAACTAGTGTTTGACCGCATACTGAAAGGCTTTTCGATGGAGCGTTTAGAAAGTTATGCCGATCATTTTATCAGAGAGATGATCTCGAAATTTCTTTACTTGCCCGCCTACCAAAAGTTAACAGCTGCTCGGGATCGAGGGGACTATATCATGCTTCTTTCGAGCTCTCCCGATTTTATTGTGAAACGGATTGCTGCTTGCTTCGGCATCGAGCTGTGGGAAGGAACAGTGTATGGATTAGATGATCGGCTAAGACTTTCTCACATCGTCCATATTGTAGCAGGCAAAAGCAAACGCTCCTCCCTATTAAAGATCGGGAAAGAGAGAAACATCCCTAGAGAAAGGATAGTAGCCTACTCTGACAGCTACGATGACATGCCCCTTCTTATGGAAGCGGGGGAAGCAGTTGCAGTTAACCCCGATAGAAAGCTAAAGAGAGTCGCCAGAAGAGTTGGCTGGAAGATCATCTAATATTCCCTTCGAAATTTTTTATACCCTCCAAAAAATGAAAAAAATGGCGCGGCTTGCGAGCCACATCTAACGCCAATTTAGATAGCTTTTTGTCTGCTCCTAAGACCTCAATCAGCCCCTGTAGCTGCTCTCGTGAAGGGCGAGCTTTTTCGATCTCTCCAAACCGCCATCCTTCCTCACAGATTCTGAGCATCGCATTGAATAATCTTTTATTATCATCCGACTGAACCCAACGATTAGCATAAACCTGCTCAGCATCCCTCTTAAGAGATGCGATATCCTCTTCCGAAGGTGTTAAAAGATAGGATCCTTGATCCAACCGATCACTTAAGTAGCGCTGAGGGACCCTCACACAAAAGGACAAACAGAAAGCATAGACCATTACCCGCACTGGGCTAACATCTTGACCGCTTTTACCTTTTGGAAAAAAGTAGGTGACAGTACCACCCATCGGAGCCTGCACAGATTTATCAAAGCGAGCACTTGCTTGACGGGATTGAGAAGGAGAAATCGGACCTGACCAGCCAAAATCTATCAGATGGGCATGACCATCCTTATCTACAATCATATTTTCTGGTTTAATGTCCTCATGGCACACCTTTGCCCCAATAAGGGCGAGAAGCTCATTGAATGCCGTTCTGACGAGAGCTGCCGACAGATTCCTCCTTGCTCTCTTAGCAAATGAAAACTCATAGAGATCGCCCCTCTTTCCGAAAGGCATATACCCATGTGAAACCACCCATTCCTGGCCATCCTCTTTCCTCTTTACTACTCCCAATAGCTCCTCAGAGAAACCTCTCTTCTGAGAATAGCGTAGAGCAAAATCATCTACATAAGATGCCGCTTCAGGATGCTCCTCTTTAAATTTACCTAATTGGGAAAGCAGCTTTCCTACACGTCTCTTCTCATCTCGAATAAACGGTTCATTCCTACTTTTACTGCTAGCGTAACCCTTAGCACTCTCTTCTACAGCTCCATCTTCCTTAATAAGAAAACAAGGAGTAAGCAGTAGGGAAGAAAAAGTTCCCTTTCCTCCCACATGGACCACCTCCCTCCCATTCAGAGTAACGGGAACCTCTTCTCTCAACCTGTTCAGGCGTCCCAGATGACAGGAGAGTAGCGCACCAGAGCTTGGCTTTGGATTCAGATAAACTTTGACAAATTTACCACCGATTTGGAGAGAAGTGACTACAGGAACGAAACCCTCCTCATTTGCCTTCGATGGATCAACCTTTGAAAGCTCAACTGCACAACTCCTATCACCCAAACCGACCCATAACATCCCTCGATTCTACCCACAGCACTCCCTTTTTGTAAAATAATTATTTCAAATATATTGAGAGTCACCCCATCATCAAGATCTCCTTTTCCCATTCGCAAGATCCAGGACCTTTTGGAAACGTTCCCAGCTATAACTTTTTCTCACTCCGGCGGGGGTTGAGTGCTCGGAATAAAAGACGCTTAACAGCGTTGAGAAATAGCTTGATCCGATGCATGTTGTCATTTACTGCAAAGCAGTTCAAGATACCCACGTACGATGGAGATCGTATATGGGATCGGCAAGTTTCTTACGAAAACGCACTAGATCAGTTGATTTAGTAAAAAATGATGGAATCAATACGACTCTCCTGGAAAGCATAGCCGGAAAGATCCGGGCGGATTCTGGGCAGATTCGCATTTTTTAGAATAACGTCTGATAATAGATCTTATGTTTCAAAAAAGCGAAAACAAAAAAACAAACAACTAATTTACAAAAATCCTTGACTATATAAAAAAAAATCTTAAAATTCAATCTATGAGGTTGACTTTAACAAGTTCTTCTCTCGATGGTGATCTTTCCTTTGATCTGTCAAAATCACTTCCAAAAAAGGAAGGAAAAATTCAAAAGAAAATTCTTTTAGAAGGTGATAAAAAAGTCTCTGTTTATTTGCAAAAAAATAAAGAAGGCTATCTATTTCACCTTGGCGCCTTACAAGCCAGGGATTCGTATATAAATGTTTTACTGAATAAC
Source organism: uncultured bacterium (assembly GCA_964397905.1). Lineage (GTDB taxonomy): Bacteria > Chlamydiota > Chlamydiia > Chlamydiales > Rhabdochlamydiaceae > PALSA-1444. The sequence continues at coordinate 14,366 of CAYNKV010000006.1, read as the reverse complement.
ACGCCAATCAATGTATGGAAAAAAGGAGAAAGTAAGTTCTATCGAACTCCTTGCTTTCTTATTAAAAACGATGGAACAATAGAAGAAATTGCCCGAAACTACTTTAGGAGGCCTCAGCAAGTTAAAAATGTTGCTAATAAATCCCTTGCCCAATTAGCTAAATTTAAAGAGAAACATCCCGAGATCGCATCCTATGTAGATCGTCTTCGTATAGAAGAAGTAGTAAAAAATAAAGGTGGTGGAAAGAAACCGAAGGTATCCTATGGGTACAGTTTTTTCGAGAAAAAAGGAAAGTTGATAGAAGAAATTTTTTCATTAGACCTAGTTAAAACAGCATTTGACGACCTTCTTACCCTTATTGCAGCAGGAGTCGTTACAGATATCAAAGATGAAAATATAATGGTAGATCAACATAGACAGGCCCATCTCTTAGGGATTGATAAATCGAGTTCCAAACAAGATGTTAGTCAGGTAGAGAAAATGTTGTCTGATTTCTGCAAATCTTTTTGTGATAAGAAATACGGTGATGTTTGGGACCCTGCCGAAGAGTCCGATCAGAAATTATTCGAGGCGATGCAAAAAATTAACGAAGAACCGTCAGGTTCTAAAGAGATTAAAAGCTCTTTAGAAAAGCAGCTGCGCTCGCTTGCTCAAATATTAAAATCCGACGACGAACTGGTGCGATGGGCATTAAAAGCTATTAAGCCAAGTTTGCTCACCAAGCTTTCACACGCTTTTTCCAGTTTCCTCGCACTTATCGGTCTCAGAAGGGCGGAGAGCTTATAAGGTTCTCCTTGCGTCTCTCCCCTGCTTTCCATGCTCCCTTTTGCTTTCCTTAAGGGAACTGGTCTTTTATTTAATTTAGATATATAAGGGAGGCGGAATGGGGGTTAAAGTAGAAGTGTGTGAATGAGTGGTATAGTTTTATTCAGAAGGAGTCAGAGAGGTTAGGAGTAGAGACTGTTGAGAAATGGGTGCGGACTCTTAAGTTGGTCCATTTTGATGCACGAAATATCTATTTAGAGGCTCGCGATCTTTTTCAATTAAATTGGATTAAGCAGCATCTCTCTTCTCAGATTCGGGACTATTTTTCTCAATCCCATCCAGTTATCCAGGTCCATTTTTTTTTATCTGGTGATGCTCCGAAAAAAAAGGTGAAAGAAGAAAAGCGGTTTCCCTTTCATCTAGCAGCTGATCGAGTAATAGCAACACAGAGGTTGGAAAGTTATTTTTCTGGAGAAACCAATTGGCTCCATTTTGCTCTTTTCAAAGAGAGCTTGGATGCTTCTTCTTTTAACCCTATCTATATTTATGGAGATAAGGGAGTAGGAAAGAGCCATTTATTAATGGGAGCTCTTCATTATCTTCAAAGTAGAAATCAGCGCTGTCTATATGTTAAAGCGGAAACTTTTACTAAGCAGCTTATTGCGGCCATCCGTTCTGCTGGAATGAACAGCTTTAGAGAGTTCTATCGGCAACATGATGTGCTACTTATCGATGATCTGCATGATATAGCTCATCGCTATGCTACTCAAGAGGAGCTGTTTCATACTTTTAATAAACTGCATATGGATAAAAAGAAGATCATTCTTGCAGCTATCTCATCTCCTTCTGCAACTGAAGGAATAGAGGCGCGTCTAACGAGTCGTTTTGAATGGGGTTTGCTTCTCTCTTTTTATCCTTTAGATGAGAAAGATCGGCGTAGTTTTTTGATGAAGTATGCATTGGAGCGAAAGGTTCAGATAACTGGTATAGTGGAGGAGTTGATTATGAGGGAATGTTCTTCGGTAAGGCAACTGATCAGACTTATCGATCGATTAGAATCTGGTCAACAACAGCCGCTATCTTTAGAACGGGTGCAGCAAACTATTGGGGTCTTGATCCAAGAGGGTATACTTAAGCCCCTATCAGCCGAAAGGGTTGTCGAGGTAATTGCAACTTTATTTCAAAGCAGTGAAGAAGAGATTTTAGGTGATTCGCAGGCACGAGAGCATAGCATACCGCGCCAACTTGCCATCTACATCTGCCGATCGCAGCTTCATCTCTCATTTAATAAAATCGGTAGGATATTCTCGAGGGATCACTCCACGATAATGACGAGCGTAAAAAAAATCAGTAAAAAAGTAGCAGATAAGGATAGAAAGATAACTGAACTTCTAGGGGCCGCACAAGCGCTCCTTAAATCTTAATGAAGGGCTGCCCTGCTTTACCTGATGAAGGGGCTGCTGCTCCTACGGGTTGGGAGAGTGTGTTCGGTTGTCCAAGATTTGGTCCAGGGTCTCTGCCTTCGCAAATATCTTTAGCTACCTTTCTCCATTGCTCCACTGCCTCAACAAAAACGGGGGCAAACCTTCTTAATGCTAACACATCAGTGTTGCCTCCTACTTCCATGATAGCGTGCATTAAAATAAGCTCTTCTGCTGGCGCAACTCCAACGCCACCGCCTGCCATTTTTCCACCTAACATAGAACCTTCTAACAATGCCTGATACAACTTTAGCTTGCTGTTCGAATCTTTGGGCAATCCGTCTAAAACGGGAGAATAAAGATAGAGACGGTCAGAATTTGGCTCATAAGTGATATGAAGAGAAAATTCGTTATCTATTCCCAAGATACAGGTATGATTCTCATCGAACAGCAAATTGTCCAGATTTAACTCTTTTCCAAACTCTTTTAAATTTGCTTTAGCATTTTCGTAAGACATCTAATTACTCCTATTATGAAATTACCCTGCAACCACCCTACACACAGCAGGCTACCTAATCATCATAAAAATTGCAAATCAAATTGTTTCTGGAATAGATAAATGGTGATAGAAAGGTTTCCAATGAACTTGATCTATCATCTGTTCTGCCGTTGCTTCATGCTGATTTCTAGAACTCAAACCCTCTTCTTGAGCCACAAGCAGGACAGCCAAAGCGATCTCTCTAGAGATCGCATGGAGTTTTTCAAAAGGAGGGAAAAGGGAATCGTTTGAAGAATAAGAGCTTAATACTTCGGCAGCTCTATAAAACATCTTTTCCGATACTTTTCTTGCCTTAGATGCCACTACTCCTAACCCTACCCCTGGATAAATATATACGTTGTTACATTGAGGAATGGGAATCTTTTTGCCTCTATAGACAACTTCGGCAAAAGGACTTCCGGTTGCAACTATGGCTTTCGCTTCTGTCCATTCGACAATCTGTTGAGGATCTGCCTCAGACCTAGAACTAGGATTGGAGAGCGGGAAAATAATCGGATGGTCCACATGTTTTGCCATTTCTTCGATTATCTCTTGGGTAAAAGCTCCTTTTTGTGCTGAGACACCTAACAAAATGGTGGGATGCACTTCCCGTACTACTTCGAAAAGAGAAATCAATCCGGGATTATTGACTTTCCAGCTCTTCACCTCTTTTTCTCTTCTTGAAAAAGGCTTTTGGTGAGAGGGAAGATCAACGATCTTTTCTGTTACAAGACCCTGAATATCTATAAGGTAAATGGTTTCTCTAGCCTCTTCTAACTCAATTCCTTGGGAAATCATGGCCCCTATTAGTCGTTCAGCAATACCCGTACCTGCAGAGCCTCCCCCAAAGATAACGATTTTTTGTTCGCGAAGAGGCTTTCCTGTTCTTTTTGTAGCTGAGAGAATAGCGGCAAGCACTACCGATGCGGTTCCCTGAATATCATCGTTGAAAGAGCAAATTTTCTCTTTATACCGCTCTAATAGGGGGCGTGCATGTCTATTCCCAAAATCTTCCCATTGTAGCAGTACATCAGGATACTTTTGGGAAACTACTTGGACAAATTGATCTATAAATTGATCGTATGCTTTTTCATCGATTCGGTGATGGCGCCAACCAAGGTATAGAGGATCATCGAGCAGTGCCTGATTGTTGGTTCCCACGTCCAAGGCAATAGGTAATGTTCGAGCTGGGTTAATGCCGCCAAAAAGGGTGTAAAGGGTAAGTTTGCCGAGAGGGATTGCCATTCCCCCTGCCCCTAAATCTCCCAATCCCAAGATTCGCTCTCCATCTGTAACTACAATTACTTCGATCGGTTCAGATGGGAGAGAGTCAAATATTTTCTCCATTTTATCGCGGTGAGGATAGGAAAGGTACAAACCTTTTGCTTCTGTATAAAGGGAGCTGAAATGGAGAGAAACATCTCCAACAGTTGGGGTATATATGAGGGGCATCATTTCAGAAATATGGTCTGAAACAAGCTTATAAAAGAGCACTTCATTCCGGTGACGAAGATTGTCGAGAAAAAGATATTTTGCTAAATCGGATGTTTGTGCTTGAAAATTGCGATATCTTTGAAGAGCCTGCTCTTCCAAAGTTGAAACATGGTAGGGCAGAAGTCCATTAAGGCCTAAAAGATCCCTCTCTTTTTGAGTAAATGCGGTCCCTTTGTTCCATAAAGGATTGCGTAGAATGAGGTTCGCTCTATAGGGAGGTTGACAATCGGCCATACTTTATCTATGCATCGAATTTTTCTAATTTATCAAGGAAAATAGTAGAAAGATGGAAAGTTTTCTATTAATCAGAACGATCGAAAGGTTGGAAACAAGGAGAATAGTAATATTTGCAAAATATAGCAAGAGAGCTAAAATGGAGCACTAACTAAGTGTTGGAAGGTGTATGAGTTCAATAATAAATTCTGAAATTACTGTTACTATGTTAACTAAAAATTCTTCATCGACTATTTCTTTAGCGCTAAATTCTCTTATTCGATTTTCTAAGGTGATTATTCTAGATACTGGATCCACGGATGATACTTTAAAGATTGCTGCTTCTTATCCCAACGTGGAGATACATATCACTCCTTTTACAGCTTTTGGGATTTTGCGTGAAGAGGCAGCTGCGTTAGCTCCTTCTGATTGGATATTATTTATAGATAGCGATGAACAACTTACTTCTACGTTAGTAGAAGAGATTGCTCAACTCTCTTTAGATCGGGGTACCCTCTATCGAATGCCTAGGTATAACTACTTCAATGGAAAGGAGACATTTCAATTCAATCGAAAAGAGCCCTCCATACGTTTATATAATCGAAAAGAAACCCATTTCGTTGAAGAAAAGCTAGTCCATGAACAGCTGTGCATGAGTGGGATGAAAATAGTTGACCTACAGAATGGGATCATACATCAATCGATACGCTCTGTGAGCGCTCTTTTAACTAAATTAGAACTCTATTCTACCCTTGCTGCAGAGGAACGACAGCATACAAAAAAAGGGTCAATTGCCCAGGCAATACTTCATGGGATGGCTGCTTTTATAAAATATTATTTTTTAAAAGGATTTTTTTTAGCAGCTGGTGATGGTTTTGTTATCTCTTTCTGGGTGGCCGAACAAACTTATTATAAATATCTTAAGATTGCCGAGATTAATAAGAAATTTTTGGGGCAAAGGCTGGTTAATTCATCATAAGCAGGTTAGCAAAAAAAGAGAAGCAAGCTTTGAATTTGGCTTAGAAGGGAACTCTTTGTTGAATAAAAAAGTTTAATTTTCTACCTTGGAGTTGGGTCAGGGTGTATTAGAGTGGATGTTGCTATTTTATCCAGAATTCAGTTTGCCTTTACGGTAACTTTTCACTATATCTATCCCCCCATGAGCATTGGCCTCTCGCTCGCTCTTATTGTGATGGAGGGGATCTACCTAAAAACGAAAGATCTCGTCTGGCAACAGATGACTCAGTTTTGGCTCAAATTATTTTCTATGACGTTTGTTTTGGGTGTTGCAACGGGTATCCCCATGATGTTTACTCTGGGAACTAACTGGTCTAGGTATTCTAGGTTTGTGAGTGATGTTGCTGGAACCATTATAGGCGCAGAAGGAATGTTTGCTTTTCTCATTGAAGCGGGGTTTTTGGGTCTACTTCTTTTTGGTTGGCATCGAGTAAGTTCAAAAATTCATTTTCTTTCTACTATTTTGGTTTCTTTGGGAGCTCATCTTAGTGCCATCTGGATCATTAGTTTTAATTCATGGATGCATTCTCCCACAGGATACCGTTTAGCTACTCTTCCAGATGGAACAGAGGTAGCTCAACTAGCAGATTGGTGGGCCGTTTTCTTTAGTCCCCTCAATATGAGCCATATTGTTCATGTATTGTTAGGTGCTTGGATGTGTGGCTCTTTTTTGATCGTCAGCGTATCGGCTTACTACTTGTTGAAGAAAAAGCATCTCTCTTTTGCACAAAAGAGCATCTCTCTTTCCCTTCTCATGGGATGCATCACCTCTCTTTTGCAGCTTTTTTCCGCTGATTATTTGGCGCGCAAAGTGGCCCGCTATAATCCAGAAAAATTTGCTGCTTTTGAAGCGGTTTATAAAACAGCTCCCGAAACGCCCGCTTATCTTTGCGGATGGGTGGATGAAAGCAAGGAAAAAGTGTATGGGATATCTATTCCTGGATTGCTCAGTCTAATGGTTCATAGAGATATTAACACTCCGGTGATCGGAATGGACCAGATAGCAAAAGAGGATCGTCCTTGGGTAGCGGGAGTGTTTCAGTTGTATCATCTGATGGTTTTCATGTGGGCAGCGATGTTTCTTACTATCGCAATAGGGCTCTTCTATCTTTTTCGAAAAAAGTTAGCCTCCATTCCTTCAATATATTTAAAGCTGATGATCGTTTCAGTCCTTTTCCCTCAGATAGCTAACATTGCGGGTTGGTATAGTGCCTGCATGGGAAGGCAACCGTGGATCGTCTATAAACTGTTGCGAACTAAGGATAGTTTTTCCCCTATTGTCAGCTCCAAGGAGGTGGTCGCTTCTTTGACTATGTTTTTCGTTCTCTATCTCTCGCTCTTTTTTCTCTTTCTTCTCCTTTTTGACAAGAAAATTAAAAAAGGGCCTGATTCAGAATTAGCTGATGAGGAGGAGAATGGATAGCTATTGGGTTGCGCAATGGATCATGTATGCTGTTTTCCTTTTTTCTCTCGTTGCTTATGCGACCTTAGATGGTTTTGATCTTGGAGTGGGGTCCCTTCACCTATTTGCTCGTGGAAATCAGGAGAGGCGTATCATGATTAATGCGATTGGACCCGTATGGGACAGTAATTCTACCTGGATAGTTATCGCAGGTGGAGTTTTATTTGCCGCATTCCCTAAAGCATTCGCAGTATTAGCTCCCAATCTTTACACCCCTATCATGGCTCTCCTTTTCGGATTTATGCTTCGAGCTGCAGCTATCGAATTTCGCGGAAAAAAAGAGACTCTATTCTGGAGAAGTTTTTGGGACCGAAGTTTCTGCTTCGCAAGCCTTCTATTGACCCTTTTATTCGGACTGATTTTGGGTAATCTTATTAAAGGAATTCCCCTTAACAGCAAGGAAGAGATTGTAGGAGGTCTTTTGGCCCTTATAACATGGTACCCGATTCTGGTGGCTCTGCTCGTAATGGCTTGTTGCACTATGCATGGAGCTTTATACCTGCTCATGAAGTCGGAAGGAGAATTTCAGAAAAGAGCAGCACTATGGGGATCGCGCTCTTTTGCTATTTTTCTCTTTTTGTGGATTCTAGTCACCTCTATAACTTTTTCTGTTCACTCCCATATGATCGCCCCTTTTATCCAATCACCCCTTTTATCGATCGTGCCCCTTCTCAGCTGTGGGACTATTTACGCGATCTTCAGGTCGCTACGAAAGGAGAAAGAGGGATGGCCCTTTCTTTTTTCCTCTCTTTCGATATCTCTCCTCTTACTTACATTTGCGATAGGGATCTATCCCAACATTGCCTACTCTACTATCGATCCAGAGAAGAACTCTTTGACCTTTATGAATAGCTCTGTCTCTGAACTCCCCCTCTGGATTCTTGTAGCTATCTCGATAACAGGCGCCTCGCTCTCCTTCTTCTATATCCCCTATGTTTATAAAATTTTTAAAGGCAAAGTGAAAATAGACTCGATGAGCTATTAGATAGCGGTAGTCGGATTCGAACCAACGACACAAGGATTATGATTCCTCCGCTCTAACCAACTGAGCTATACCGCCTCAATAGAAACGGAAAAATTAGCGGGAGAAGGATTCGAACCTCCGGCCTTTGGGTTATGAGCCCAACGAGCTACCACTGCTCCATCCCGCGAATAGTGGTGATTCTAACAAGAATGGGTAAAAAATCAAAACAAAATAATCAATTTTTCTTAAAATTCTATTTTATCTAACAAATTTAAGGTCGCTTCAGTAGCGCCACGAAGCTCATCGATCATTCTTTTCCCGCCTTCTTTCATATTAGAGCAAGAGTGTGACAAAAGCGCTTCCACATTCGCTGGAAGCTGATCTAAAGAGAGCTGCTTCCCTGCTCCATAGCGGATCGCTTTGTTAGCTAACGCACTCCAATTTTCTATATAAGGTCCCCATAGAACAGCAGTTCCCAATGCTATCGGTTCAATGATATTATGTCCTCCCATATGAGGAATAAAGCTGCCGCCCAGAATCGCAACCTCTGATAGAGAGTAACATACCTGCAACATGCCCATGTTATCGATTAAAAGAACGAGCGCCCCTCGATTCGACTGAAGGGAAGAGTATCGAGCAAAGGGAACTTGTTTCTTCTTTAAAAGAAGGGCAACCTCTTCAAATCGATCAGGATGGCGTGGAGCAAGAAAGATTCGTAGATCAGGAAATTTGTTTATTATAGGAGCCAAAGCGAGCAACAACTGCTCCTCTTCAGAGCGATGAGTAGATGCCAAGGTAATGATGCGATCCTCTTCTTTGATCGAGAAAACTTTTTTCCAATGGGAACGATCTACCTCTGGAACCGACTGATCGAATTTGATATTCCCTGTAACCACCATCTTTTTAGAAGGAACAGACAAATGGGCAAACCGTTCTGCGTATAGCTCATCTTGCAGAGATAAGAGATCGATCTTATCAAATAAAGGTCGAGAGAAAAAAGGAACCATACGGAATCGATCGACCGATTTTTGAGAAATTTTTCCATTAATCAAAATAGTACGAGGCGCCTCTGAAATCAGATTATACCAAAAACCTCCCTCAACTAATACCAGAAGATCGGGTCTGATTCTTTTCATCAGACGACGAACAACCCAAGAAAAATCTAATGGCAGCAGCAGATATGCGTTCGCCGCCAAACCACTCCTTCGAGCTTCAAAGAGTCCAGCATGAGTGGTAGTAGAAATGATAACAGTAAGCTTTTGATAGCGCTTCGGTAATGCTGCTATAAAAGGAGCAGCTGCCTTCACCTCACCCACCGATGCAGCATGAATCCATATAACAACAGCATCAGTGCGATCAAATGCTCTATCTAGCCCCCAGACAAATCGATTCTCCAACCCTTTTCTAATCGCAGGCGATTTGAACCATCTCCAGACAAAGAGAGGCCCATAGAGAGCAAACAGAAAGAGAAGAAAAAGATTATAAAAAAATTCAATCATCTAATAATACGAAATTAACCAGCTTATTGGGGATAAAAATCACCCTCTGCACCTCTTTTTTTAGATGGGCTTTAATGCGAGGCTGGTTAGATAGATAGTCAACTAACTCCTCTTTTCCGCTCTCTTTAAGAAATTTCCAAACCCCCCTCGTTTTTCCATTAACTTGAACAACATAATTACAGCTCTCCTCTTTAACATAGTCGAAGTTTACTTTCGGGAAAGAGGAGAAAGCGATAGTAGAAGCTCCTCCCAATAGTTGCCAAATCTCTTCTGCAATATGAGGGGCAAACGGATATAAAAGCTGAGTAGCCATCTGCACCACCTCTCGTGGATACTCTTCCAAAGAGATAAATTTATTAACAAATTCCATCATTTTTGCGATCGCCGTGTTAAAAGAAAACGATTCAATATCCTTTTGCAGATGGTAAATAAGACGATGGATCATCTGAAGTGCCTCGTGTGACGCTTTTTCCGAAAGTTTCTCCGAAGTAGCTATCCTATAAAAACGGTTTAAGAAGCGATAGCAGCCCTGAACCCCACGAGTGTCCCATATTTTTTCCTGCTCAAAAGGGCCCATAAACATTTCGTAGAGACGAAGAGAATCAGCGCCATACTCTTCCAACATAATCTCTGGAGAAACTCCATTTAGCTTCGACTTGGACATCTTTTCTATCTGAGATCGTAAAGGCAAAAGAGTCCCCGACTGATAATAGTGACCCTCTTTCTCAATTACATCCTCAGGAGCAACATAAACTCCGCTCGCCAACTGATAGGAACGAGAAAGAACAAGCCCCTGATTGCGCAGCTTGTAAAATGGTTCCAAAGTAGAGACATAGCCACAATCATAAAGCACCTTATGCCAAAAACGAGCGTAAAGAAGGTGGAGCACCGCATGCTCAACCCCCCCCACATAGAGATCAACAGGAAGCCAGTAACGCTCCTCTTTTTCACCCCATGCTTTCTCGAAATTATGAGGATCAGAAAAACGAAGATAATACCAACAAGACCCTGCCCATTGAGGCATAGTATTGCTCTCTCGATAACCTTTCTGACCACTCTTTAGATCAAACAGCTCCATCCACTCTTTTGCTTTAGACAAAGGAGAAGCCCCTGATCCAGAAGGCCTATAATCAGAAAGCTCTGGAGGTAACAAAGGAAGCTCATCCAGCCCTAATATGCGTTTAGTTCCATCTTCTAGATGAATAATAGGAAAAGGTTCTCCCCAATATCTTTGTCGAGAAAAAAGCCAATCTCTTATTTTGTAGTAGACGACAGGTTTTCCTCTCTTGTTTTCAGTCAGCCACTCCACAATCTTGCTTTTTGCTTCAGCTACCGAAAGAGCATCCAAAAAACCACTATGAACCATTCGCCCATCCCCTATCCAACAGGCAGCTCCCTCCATTACCGATTGCACACTATCAGGATTATCAGGGGAAATGACAGCAACTATAGGAAGAGCCATCTTCTTGGCAAACTCAAAGTCTCGCTCATCATGGGATGGAACCCCCATCACACTACCCGTTCCATAGGTTATCAAAACATAGTCAGAAACCCATATAGGTATCCGCATATTGTTTGCCGGATTAATCGCATAAGCACCACTCCAAACCCCACTTTTCTCTCTTGAAGCATCGGTGCGCTCTATCTCCGTTTTTTCAGAAACCAGTTTTTGATAAAGAACCAGCTCATCTCGCTGTTCTTTGGAAACAATCTCCATAACTATTGGGTGCTCCGGAGCAACCACCAAGTAGGTCACGCCAAAAAGAGTTTCAGGACGGGTAGTAAACACTTTGATAAGCTGTGTAGAACCCTCTACCTCAAAATCGATCTCAACACCCTCGCTCTTCCCAATCCAATTAATCTGTAACCGCTTCAAAGATTCTGGCCAGTCAACTAACTTCAGATCATCTATTAACCGCTCCGCATAACTGCTGATTTTCAACATCCATTGACGCAACGCCCTTTTTTCAACCTTATATCCCCCTTCTTTAGAATAACCATTCTCCACCTCTTCATTGGCCAGCACAGTTCCCAGTTGGGGAGAAAAATTAACCTCCACTTCCGCTTCATAAGCCAATCCTTGCGCATAGAGCCGAGTAAAAATCCATTGAGTCCATTTGTAATAGGAAGGATCGCTCGTAGTTATCTCTCGACTCCAATCGTAGCTAAACCCCATCGCCTTCAGCTGACCCCTATAAGTATCTATATTAAGCTGAGTAGTGATCGAAGGATGAGTTCCCGTGCGCAGCGCATATTGCTCCGCTGGAAGACCAAAACTGTCCCAACCCATTGGGTGCAAAACATTATAACCCTTCATCCGCCGATAACGTGCCACAATATCTGTCGCCGTATATCCTGCCACATGGCCAACATGAAGCCCTGCCCCAGAAGGATAAGGAAACATGTCCAAAACATAAAACTTCGGTTTATTGGAGTCAGCCTTTACTTGGAATATCTTTTTATCTTCCCAAAAATCTTGCCACTTTTTTTCAATCTTCTTATGATCATACTCTCGTTTCATGTTTCATATTTTATTCGCTTCATCTATTTTGCCAAGATCTTTAACCTTGCAACCACTATTTTTAGAGGAGATAATTTGAAAAAAGAGATAATCCACCTAAAACCAAGCGATATACCCCTATTTTTATGAGTGATCTTATCTCTAATCGGAAAGCATATTATAATTACGAGATCGTAGAAACATTTGAAGCAGGAATCGTATTAGTAGGCAGCGAGATTAAATCACTCCGTAGCCATGGGGGAAATATTCAAGATGGATATGTAGTCTGCCACAAAGGAGAAGCATATCTTAAAAATGTTTCCATTTCCCCTTACCATACAGGCAGCTTTTTTAACCACGAAGAACGACGTGAAAGAAAACTTCTCCTACACAGAAAAGAATTAAATCATCTACAATCCTACTTTAATCAACCAGGAATAGCGTTACTTCCTTTAGCTTTCTACTTCTCAAAAGGCAGAATAAAAGTTCGATTAGGAGTAGGAAGAGGAAAGAAAAAATATGATAAAAGAGCAGCTATTAAATCACGCGATGATTCTCGAATAATTGCTCGCTCTTTAAAAAACGAAAAAGATTTGTAATAGAAGAGTAGGCAATAAAATGAAATTAACCATACCTCGAATCGATCTGCTCCAGCTGATAGGAGTCCTTCAAGCTATAGTTCCCTCAAAACCGGCGCTCCCCATATTATCCAACATACTCATAGAAAGCAGAGAAGATCAGCTTATTTTAATCGCTACAGATCTCACAGTGAGCATGCGCGTTTTAGGTCATGCAAAAATAGAAGAAGAGGGTTCCATTGCCCTCCCTGGAAGAAAGTTTTTTCAACTCATAAGAGAGTTAACCGCCCCCATAGTAGAAATTTCCACAACCGAGCGCTCTACAGCAACCATTAGTTCAGGAACTTCCCACTTTAGAATGAGCGGCATGAGCAGAGAGGAGTTTCCCTCTTTCAGTGAGAAAGAAGGAGGCATAACCCTAACCATTCCCACTAAACAACTAAAAGAGATGTTAGTAAGAACCTCGTTTGCTGCAGCGCGTGATGATAATCGCCAATCTCTGAACGGAATTTTCTTCCAGCATCGAGGAAGAAGGGCAACCTTTGTTGGGACCGACGGAAAACGTTTGGCACGTCTCTCCATCGATCTCGACCATAAAATAGATGGAGAGGGCAGCTACATACTCCCCCTTAAAGCGACAGAAGAGATGATCAAACTTCTAGAAACCCCAGAAGATCAGGTAGAACTCTCTTTTTTTTCCGATAAAGTTATCCTAGATAGCGGCAGCACCATTTTAACCAGCAAACTCCTCAATGGCCCCTACCCCGATGTTGATCGAGTGATACCGAAGAGAGCAGAACAACCCCTACTCATCCATAGAGAAGAATTAATCTCCCTTCTTAAGCAGGTTGCATTATTTACGAGCGACCATAGCAGCGCGGTCCGCCTCTCCTTCCATCCAGGAGAACTCCATCTAACCGCCTCCAACCTAGAAATAGGAGAAGGAAAAGCAGTAATGGCACTAAACTATTCAGGCCCACAGCTAACCATCGCCTTTAACCCCTATTATCTCATCGATATTTTGCGCCACATCAAAGATGAGTCGATAGAACTTAGCCTTAGCGACGGATACAACCCAGGACTGATCACCGACACCACTCAGGCCCATTTCGTTCTCATGCCCATGCGCATCGAAAACTGAAAAAGGCCCCACTACCCAAATTCCGCAAACACCACTCGACTTATTTGGGGACAACTCTTAAAAACTTCGATACGAATCTTAGAAAATGATTAGCCAAATTAGATTCTAGATTCTGAAAATTTGCTTTTGGGGTTTTTTGCTTTTCTTTCCTGCTTTTTGGGGTTTTTGGTTTTTCTTTCTTAACTTGTAAATCCTTTGGATCATCCTTTTGCTCTGATTCCCTTGGTTCCCTTGAGGGATTTTTATTCTCAGAAGCTTTCTCCTTAGCTATTCGGTCAGCCTCCTTAGTATTATTGGGAATCTGATCAGAACTAGAGCCTTGTTCCCTACTTGATGCGTCGTTCAAGTTTTGATCGCCCTCTTTTTTGTTAGGATCGCTATTCTGATCTTTTGGCTGATCACCCGCTTGCGATAGGTTGTTGCTGAAGTTTTGAGTGGTAGAAAGATTGCTTTCTTGGTTCTGAGATTCTGCTGATTTATCCCGAACGGTTGTGTTATCTAAGGTAGAGGAAACTTTACTCTGATCTTCCTGCCCGTCTAGACTTGAATTTTTGTGTTGGCCATTGTCCTGACCATCTAAGGTAGAAAGTTCTTCGTTCTCGCCTCCGTTACTATTAGCTTGCGATCTATTGTTCACGCCTCCAGTGCCTCCGCTCTCATCTGGGTCATTAGGCTTGTTTATTTTTTCTCCACCGGTTGATAAGTCCTGTTTGTTTTGCTCACCCGCTTGCGATAGGTTGTTGCTGAAGTTTTGAGTGGTAGAAAGATTGCTTT
>CAYNKV010000005.1:26706-44589 GCA_964397905.1 uncultured bacterium | reverse complement strand
CTGAATGAGTGCATCATAGATAGGATCGCACTGGCTATTTTTTTTATGGCCTTGAGTGATAGTGGGTCGGTTAGCGATCATTATCTCTAACACGGTATTTGTGCCAACAAGGTTGTATACTCTTTCTTCAGGATCTGTTCCTAAAATATCTTCTGAAATGGGTTCGTTTTCGATGATCTGGCTATACTCTTTGACTTTTTCAATCCTTGCCTGAAATGAAGCGGTATATGAGCTCCATAGAGGTGAGCTGGAGTTGGCTACTTTATTCTGAATTCGTTCTGCTATCTCTATCCATCGGGTGTGTAGCGAATAGGGGTTGGCGCTGCTGTCTAAAGGTTTACGTGAAAAATCTTTCTGTAAACTGGCTAAGTTTTGGAGAATCGGATCCTGCTTTCCTTTTTTGGGGGCAGGAAGTTGGATGGTTGCTACGACTTTCTGTTCTAGGAGGTAGCGTTCTTTTAGGATTGCTATATGGAAAGAGACATCTTTAAATTGGCTAGCATTTACTGAATGCAGATTGGTTAGCAATACCTCTGGAGAAACATGAATGTTTCTAAAGCAAAAGAAATTTATATTTTTGCTGCTGAGTGTAGATAGATCTTGCAGTTCTTCTGGAGAAAAAAGGGGAAACTCGGCGGTAGAGTAGCCGCTCTGATTGATCTTAGCGACGGCAACGAATCTCGATATGGTTTTCTGACTTATGGAGGGAAAGTGGTCTACTGTTTCCATTTTTTTATTAAGGGAATAGGTCCGTTGCCACGGATCCACTGCTTTTCTACAAAAGTTGAAAAACCAATTTGCAGCGAGGGTTTTTTGGGGTAGATCAAACGGATCTTGATCGTGTAACGTGGAAACGTTCTGTAATTTTGCTTCTGAAAGGTTGATCATTCTGTTTGCCTGATAAAGTTTTTTGGAGGTTAGCAAAAGGGTTGATTTAATAGAAATTATTTTAATTTTTTATGGCAGGCAACAGCACGGCTATCTGTTGTTTGTTGTAGAAAAGGGGCGATTTCTCTGCAGATCGGATCTGCATAGGGGCAGCGGCTTGCAAAAAGGCATCCTTTGGATCGATGAAATGGGCTGGGGGGCTCACCTGATAGGGGAACGGTTTTCTTTTTCCGATCGGGGATTGCCGCTATTAAAGCTTCTGTATAGGGGTGAGATGGGGCTGAGCAGATTAGGGAGGAGGGTCCTTGTTCAACGATTTTTCCTAAATAGATGACGACTAAATGGTCGGTGAGATATTGGGTCATTTTTAAATCGTGGGAGATGAAGATGAGGCTGAAGTTGGTTTCTTTATTCAGCTCTTTTAGAAGCGTGGCTATTCTCATCTGGTTGTTGGTGTCGAGGGAAGCTATCGCTTCATCGCATATGAGGATGGAGGGGTTTAGTGTCAATGCTCGCGCTATTCCTACGAGCTGTCTCTGGCCTCCGCTCAGTTCATGGGGATATTTTTTCTTTAGTTCGCTTCGAACTCCTACTTGATCGAATAGGTTTCTAATCTGCTCCTCATCAATGGGTAGGTTATGGATCTGTAACGGTTCTTTTATGATCTGCTCTACTCTCATTAAGGGGTCGAGAGATGCGTAGGAGTTTTGGAATATCATCTGGATTTGGCGACGCCACTTTTTGAGTTGCTCTCTATTTAATTGGAGAATGTTTTCTTTCTCTAGATATAGGGTCCCTTTCGTTGGGGGCTCTAAGCCGATCATGATTTTTGCAAGAGTTGATTTTCCACAACCGCTTTCTCCGATGATGCCTAGAGTGTGGCCTTGGGGAAGGGTAAAGGAGATTCGATCTACGGCTCGGAGCGGTTTCCCCTCGATAATAAAAGTTTTTTCGATTTTTTCGACGACTAGCATGGGATGGGCTCGCTTTTCCAGTGGGGTCTTGCTTTTAATAGCTGTTGGGTAAAGGGGTGTTGGGGGTGATGGAGTAGTTGATCGGTTTCTGCTTCTTCGACGATGCTACCTTCATGCATGACGGCGATCCGTTGGCATATGCTGGCGGCAAGATCTAGATTATGGGTGACTAATATCATGCTCTGTTTCAATTGGCACAAAAAGTTAAAGATTTGTGCCTGAATGGTTGTGTCGAGCGATGTGGTGGGCTCGTCTGCGATTAAAATTTTCGGTTCTAATGCGAGCGCTATTGCTAGCATGATCCGTTGTCTCATTCCTCCGCTGAGTTGATGGGGAAACTGTCTCATTCTTAACTTCGGGTCAGATATTCCTATTTGTTCGAGAAGAGCGGCTATTTTTTTCTCTTTTTCTTGGGTTGAGGCTTTAGAGCGCTGGTAGCTTTCTTTGATTTGATTTCCTATGTTCATGGTGGGGTTTAGGTAGGTCATCGGGTCTTGGAAAATAATGCTTATCTCCTTTCCTCGCAGATTTCTCATCTCCTCTTCTTTCACATGGGTAATCTCTACTTCTTGAAACAGAATTGAGCCGTTTCTAATCGAGATGCCTTTGGGTAATAGGTGAAGAATCGACTTGATCAATAGGGTTTTACCGCTCCCAGATTGGCCTACGATTCCTAATCTCTCTTCTTCATATAGAGATAGGTTGATATTTTTAAGGATAAGTAGTTTTGGAAAACCTATCGATAAGTTCTGAATATCAATTATTTTTTTCTTCATTTAGCTTGCTCTTGAAAGAAATCTCCCATCCAGTTGATCGATAATAGGGTAAGCAGGAGGAGGGTGGCTGGAAAGAGGGTTCTTAATGGAAAGGTTTTCATCACTGAGAGGCCGGAATAGACTAGATGGCCTAGACTGGTGGCAGGTGGTTGGATTCCGAGGCCTAAAAAGCTTAAAGAGGATTCAGCAAGGATGGTGCTGGACCAGTTCCAACAGGCTCCAATCATCATCGCTTTTTTTCCATTGGGGAGGAGATGGTGGAGGATTACTCTTGTTTTGCTCGCTCCCATAGCGTAGCAGGCGCTGATATACTCCTCTTTTTTTAGCGCGAGGAGTTCGCCACGAACTATTCGTGAAATAGGGATCCATCCGGTAGAGAATAGGGACAAGATGAGGGGAACCATTTTTCCTCTTGTGATGCTGTTGAGTCCAATCACAATGAATAGGTAGGGGACAGAGTAGAGGATGTTAGCTATTTGGACCATATATCTATCGAGGGAATTTCCATAAATGGCTCCTATCGATCCATATAAGATTCCAAATGCCACTTGCATTGATGCTCCTATTAATCCTATGGTTATCGAATATTTTAATCCTAACAATGTTCGCGCAAATAGGTCTCTTCCTAGCTCGTCGGTGCCAATCCAGAACTGGATAGAAGGGGGCAGGTTTCTATTTAAAAGGGAGATCTGATAGGGGGTATTTGAATAAAAAGGGGAGGCAAAAAATGCTAAGAAAAAGAGGGAAAATAGAATATAGAAGCCGATATAACTTCTCTTTTGGGTTTTAAACATAGCCTATTTTCGGGTTGGCAAAGCGATAAAGGAGATCAGCTATCAATGTGAAGCTGCTCAGTAGTAGGGTATAGATGAGTGTTAAAGAGAGTGTGAGGTAATAGTCTCTACTTAGGACGCTAAGAACAAACCATTGACCCATACCTGGGATTCCAAAAATATTTTCTACAATAAAGCTTCCGGTTAATACCTGAGAGGCTATCGTTGATAGATAGGAGATGAGAGGAATGATCGAGTTTTTGATAACATGTTTTTTTGCTATATGGTAGTTGCTTAATCCTTTCATCTTTGCTGTAAGGATAAAGTCTTGTTTTAGAATGGTGATCATATTGGAGCGGAGCAATCTTATGTTCATTCCTGTGGGAAAGATGGCAAGGATGAAAACGGGTAGCAATGTATCTTTCCATGAAGACCATCTACCTATTGGTAGCC
This sequence comes from uncultured bacterium, assembly GCA_964397905.1. GTDB lineage: Bacteria > Chlamydiota > Chlamydiia > Chlamydiales > Rhabdochlamydiaceae > PALSA-1444. Next base: position 40,725 of record CAYNKV010000005.1, on the reverse strand, counting down.
AGTGTAATTGAATGGAAAAGAGATATTGGCTCAGGGTTGCAGAGAGAAAGCAGGGTATGGAAATAAGTAAAAAAGTTCCCCATAAGATCGCTTTTCCTAATTTTTTCTCCTGATTGAAAGCGGAAAGGGTGCCCAATGGAAATCCGATGGCGATAGAGAAGAGGAGCGCGGTTACTCCTAAGCTAAAGGAGATGGGAAAGCTTTCTGCTATGATGGCGTTAACGCTTTTTCCCTGATATTTTAATGAAACTCCTAAGTTGCCATGAAGCGCCTCTTTAATATATTTTAGATATTGTAGGTGAAGGGGTTGATCCAATCCATAATATTTCTTGAGGGATATAGAGCTATCGACTGAATCATGTTCCTCAGATGCAAAAGGATCTCCTGGGACAAGCTGGGATAGGAAAAAAGTTATCGAAAATGCAACCCAGATGGTCAGGAGAAAAGAAGAAACCCTCTTTAATATCCACATAGATCTTAACTCTTTACTTCGGCCCAGCTATTGCGGATATCCGATTGATCGGCGAAAATGGATATGAAGTGTAGTCGATCCCAATTGAGCTTCTTCATCAGTATGAGGTCATGGAGCTCTCTACTCAACGCAAGCCCTTCGGTAGCGTCGGTGACAGCGGGAAAGGTAGCATATTTTTCAAAATGTTTTCGCATAGACTCTCTACTATATAAAAAATTGATCAATTGATAGATAGAGTTTTCTTTACTGCTGTTTTGGGGGATACAGAAATTTTCTATGGTGATGGCGGTTCCCTCTTTGGGTATTAGGAATTGGATAAATGAAGATTTCCGCATTGCTCTGCAGATGTAGGAGCTAGAGGCTACTGCTACGGCGCTGTTTCTGGTAGATAAAAAGTAATCTGCTCTTGCGTCTGCATATGCTTCTACATTTTTTTTCTGTCTGATAAAGAGTTGGGTCATCTCTTCTAGATTTGAGAGAGATAGATTTTCTGTGGTGCCAAATAGATAGATGGCGGAAAGTATAAAGGTTTGGATCGGATCGTTGGGCATCGCAATTCGGTAGTTAAGAGATTCGTTCTTAAATATTAGATTCCAACTCGGATCGACCGGTTGTTTGGAAAAAAAATCTTTATCGATTCCTAAGCCAAATATTTCCCACTCGAAGGGGATCGAGTAGAGGTTGTCGGGATCAAAGGGATGATTGAGAAGCTGCGGGTTGATGCGGGGTAAAAAGTGGAGTTTCTCCTTATCTATTTTCTTTAAAAGTCCTTCCTCTATTAGCTGTTTGACCGAATAATCTGAGGGTATGATTAAGTCATAGCCGCTATTTTTGCTGTTTTTTAACTTTACCATCATCTCTTCATTTGAATTATAAAAATAGAGGTTTACTTTTATCTGGGTAGAGTGCTCAAACTCCGATATTACCTCTGGATCGAGAATATCTCCCCAGGTGAAAATGTTTAAACTTTTCTCATCTAGGGAGGAGTTGTTAGGTAGAGAGTAAAGAAGGATCGCTATTGTCGCGATCCAGAAGGAAATCATAGAGAATCGGATGAGTAATTTCTGCATCATCTGGAGATTTTCCTTCTAGAATTAAAGTGAAAATAGAAGATCGCTATCAGGCTGCTCACCACTATTAAAATGGTGGAAAGGGCGTTGATGATAGGAGAAATACCGGAGCGCACCATCGATAAGATATAGAGAGAAAGGGTTTGAAAGGAGCTGCCAGAGCAGAAAAAAGCGAGAACAAAGTCATCGAAAGAGGTGATGAAAACTAAAAGAGATGTAGCAATAAGAGGGGAGCGTAGAAGGGGAAGGATTATTTTGAAGAAGGTTCTAACAGGTGTTGCTCCTAAGGCTAAGGAGGCCTCTATTAGCTGCGTATCGATTTCGGTAAAATGGGCATACAGGTTAGGTACCACAAACCCTAGTCCCAAAACGGTGTGAGCAATGATTAAGGTAAAAACACCTAGCGGAATGGAGATGGTAGAAAAAAAGGAGAGAAGGATGACGCCTAAGACAATTTCAGGGATTACTAGGCTTCCATAAAAGAGGCTGATATATTTTTTTACCCTACCTCCTTGAGCAGCGTAAAAAATTAGGGCGCTTCCTATAAGAGCGGCTAAAAACATCGAACTGGTAGCGATGATCAAAGAGTTGGTGAAGGCTCTCCATAGATGGGGGCTGTTCCATAGCGCTTTGTAACATTCGAAGCTAAATTGGCTCCAAGAGGAGGGAAAGGGTTCTATATTGAATGAAAAAATAAGAAGGAGAGCTATCGGTAACCAAAGAAAAAAGTAGATCAGAGCGACTAAGATCCGAATTCCTATCTTTCTAGTCATCCTCTTTCCTTGCTTCTTTTCTTTTTGGAAAACAGTTGAAAGATCCAATAGAATAATCCTACTGTGAAGAGCAATAGAAGGGAGGTAATAAACATAAAGGTAATGCCTAAAGATTCTGTTCCTTCAGCTAATACAAAATCTGAGATGATGCTTCCTACAAAAGCATATTTGTCCCCCCCCATCAGAGAGGGAATCGCAAATTCCCCAAATGAGGGAATGTATACGAGAAAAAAACCGACTCTAATTCCTGGTATAGTCAAGGGCAAGATAATTCGGCGTAAGGTGGTAAACCAGGAAGCTCCTAGGTTAAAAGAGGCTTCGATCAGGTTGGAGTTAAAATGAGCCAAAGAGGAATAGATGGGCAGCAGCATGAAGGGAAGGTAGTAGTAGACCATCATGATCATAATAGCCCAAATGGTGTTGAGGAGGGGAAGGGAGCTCCCTATCACTCCCCATCGAATCAAAAGAGTGTTGATTAATCCATTTTTTTCTAATAGGTAGAACCAAGCGTAGATGTGCAAAAAAAAATTGGTCCAAAAAGGAACCATAAGGAGAAAAAGGAGGAGGGTTTTTATCTTTTTTGCATGGTAAACAAGAAAGTAGGCTAACGGGTAGGCGAGGATAAAACAGATGATGCTGTTGCTTAAGGCAAGAAGAAAGGAGGAAGCTACAATCCGTAGATAATAGGGGGTAGAGAAGAAAGCAATTTTTTCCCAAATGGAGGATATTTTCTCAGAAACTGGCTGCTCGATGATCGCTCCTATCAATACCTTCGCTAAGGGAAGAAAAAGAAATAATAGCTGCCAGATGATGGCAAAGACGCCTATAAAGAAGGGGATTTCAGCGCGAAAAAGAGAGATAAATCGGCAGAGTTTAATTTTCATCTTTCTAGAATAACTATGTTTTCTTTTTGCCAATGGAGGTAAACCTGATGGTCGTAATCGATCACATCCTGGGGCAAATGTTCCTCATTTTGCTCAAACACTTGTATGATGAAATGGTTGTTTACCTGGATGTTGTATTGAGTGGATCGGCCATGATAGATGATCGCTACTACTGTTCCTTCGATTATGTTAGAAAATTTCTCCACCCTCTTCTTGGAAATAAAAATCTTTTCAGGACGGATGCTTATGATAAGAGGTTTTCCCTCTTCCATCCATGGTTTTCTATGAGGAACATATAATTTAAACTTCCCTAAGTTCTTGATTTCCACTGTAGGGTCTGATCCATCAAGGTTAAAGAGGGTTCCGCTAAACGTGTTGGTTGTTCCTACAAATTGAGCAACAAAGGAGGATTGGGGAAATTCATAAATCTCTTTGGCAGTTCCTATTTGTTCTATGATCCCACCATGGTTCATGATCGCCATCTGATCGGCAACAGTTAACGCTTCTAACTGATCATGAGTTACATAAAGAAAAGTGGTTCCTATTTTATCTTGTAGTTCGATCAGTTCGATCAACATCTGTTCTCTTAGTTTAAAATCCAGAGCGGCCAAAGGTTCATCAAGCAGCAGTACGTCAGGTTCGTTAATAATAGCTCGTGCAAGAGCTACTCTCTGCTGTTGGCCACCCGATAATTCGTTAGGAAATTTATCAGCGTGCGGTTTAAGACGAAACGCCTCTATGATCCTCGATGTTTTTTCTTCGATAGCGCTTCTGGCAAGTTTCTTTAATCGTAAGCTATAGGCGATGTTGTCAAACACGGTTAGGTGAGGGAAAAGTGCATAATTTTGAAATACAATGTGGATGGGGCGCTTGTGGATTGGATAATCGGTAATATTTTCCTCTCCTAAAAAAATTTCTCCACTATCGGCCCTCTCCAGTCCTGCAATAAGACGTAAGAGAGTGGTTTTCCCACAACCACTAGGTCCCAAAAGGGCAAATATTTTTCCTTTTGGAATGGTTAGGTTGATCGAATTAATCACCGAACCTCCATTGAAGGACTTGGTTAAATTTTTTATATGAATATCTCTCATCGGAAAAATTATTCAACGTAAGCTAGAATTTTTCCAGAGAAATATGATATATGTGAGCAATAATTGTTCGACCAACAGCTGGAGCGTAGAAATTATGGAATCATCCTCTCCCGGTTCACTTGCCATTATTGGCTCTGGGCCTGCTGCTTATACTGCCGCCATTTATGCTGGACGTGCAGGATTTTCTCCCCATCTGTTTGAGGGGTTTTATTCAGGCCCAGTGGGCGGTCAGCTCACTTTGACAACCCATGTAGAAAACTTTCCTGGATTTCCTGAACCAATTAAGGGGATCGATCTGATGACCCTTTTTCGAAGGCAGGCAGAGCAGTTTTCCACCTCCTTTATAGCGGCAGATGTGGAAAGGGTGGATCTTTCCCAATATCCTTTTGCCTTATATACCTCCTCCCATCTGTTTCATTTCCGTTCGCTCATTATTGCTACTGGTGCTAATGCTAAGAGGCTAGATGTTCCAGGAACAAGAGAGGGAGAGTTTTGGCAGAAAGGGGTTACCGCTTGCGCTACTTGCGATGGGGCAATGCCGATTTTTAGGGATAAGATAGTTTATGTAATTGGGGGAGGGGATACGGCGGTAGAGGAGGCGCTCTTTCTTACCCGCTTTGCCCGCCATGTTTTTCTGGTTCATAGAAGGGATAAACTTCGCGCTTCTAAGATCGCTTCTGATAGGGCCGCCTCTCATCCAAAGATCACTATTGTATGGAATCATGTTCTTGTTCAAGTTAAAGGTAGAGAGCTAGTAGAATCGCTCATTTTGCGCAATCTAATGAGTGGTGAGGAAACAGAGAGAGAGGCAAGTGGTCTTTTTTTTGCTATAGGACATGAACCGAATAGCAACTTCTTGAAAGGGCAGCTATCTCTTAATAGCGAGGGATATATTATAACCAAAAAAGGATCGACGGCTACTAGCGTAGAGGGAGTCTTTGCAGCAGGGGATGTACAAGATCCTATCTATCGTCAGGCAGTTACAGCAGCGGGAAGCGGCTGTATGGCTGCATTAGATGCTGAAAGATGGCTAGCTCTCCAAGAGTAACCTTTTATGGTTAGGGCGCTGCTTCTCATTTTAATCCCTTCTTGGATATCTCTTTACTCCCTTGACAAATCTCCCTGGTTTTCTAACCTGTGGGAATTTCAGTTCGATTCCTCTGCTACCTATAGCCGATATCGTTATGTTCAGAATGGATATCCGCAACCAAACTCTTTTTCTAACGATTATTTTCTCGTCTTTGGCTTAGCACTCTCTCCTTCGGTTCAAACTGATATTGCGGCGGAAATAGAGTGGGCAGATACTCCTGTTCAACCGATGGGGGTAAGAAGCGTCGCTCTACAATTTCGCTACGCATATCTTAATGACCTGATGGGCGATCCCTGTTCCTGGATTGTAGGGGGAACTGTTCGTCAAGTAGAAAAGAGAAGCTTAAAAGATGTAAGCGATCCCTATCATGCCAATCTTAATCTCGAGCTGCTTACAACGCTCGGTCGCGAATTTTTCTCTAGAAAAAAGCTGATAACCCGCGGATATGCTACTGCAGCGTTTGGCTCTGCTAATCGAGGAGCTCCCTGGCTTCGTTGCATAGGATCTTTAGAGCTCTCTTATAGGGAAAAAAATTCTGCAGAAATCTTTTGCGAAGGCTATTTTGGACTCGGATCTAAACGATCTGTCGATATTAATAATTTTAATGGGTATGGAGCGATCCACCATGGTAGCATCGATATCAGCTTTCGATACAACCACTTTTTCCCGCTCTGGGGAGAGCTCTCCTGCAGCTACACCCGCCGCCTCTATGCTTACTGTTTCCCTGAAAAAGTCAATTTTTTTACCCTCAATTACGTTTTGCCTTTTTCGTTGTTTTAAATAAGCATGATTTTGTTTACAATAGTTTTATGACTTTTGAAATGTCTCTTAGTTTATTCAAGTATAAGCAATGTTTAGATTGGAATGGCTTAAACTCATTTTTAGACGAGTTAAAGCTAAGCGAATTTATAACAGAAAAAGATATACGAAAATTATTTAGCCTATCAGTAAAAAATAATAAAATCGACATAGCAAAAAAAATACTCGACAAATTTTTATTCACAGATAAGCAAAAAATAGCTGCTTTATTAAAAGCAGATAACGATGATATTTTGCCAAATATGATAAAACTGCTTATATCGAAAGTGCACTGGGAAAGAGCAGAAAACTGTTGTCTGGAAATTGTTTTTTTCTTGTTTAATAGATCTCAGCTCTCTTTTATAGATAAGATTACTCTGCTCACACAAATGGCCCGATCTACCGATAGAATAAAAGAGATTCGCTGGTTCTTTATATGTTGTTTTCTTGAGAAAAGTAAAAGTTGGCTAAAGTTTCTACAGAAGCAGTTTTCAAACAATTTCCTGTAGGACAAGATCTGAGAAAAGGGCAGCGCATGCTGAATTTAATTCGATAGGGACAGCTTCCCTGCCAGGCACGATGGTGAGCTCCAGGAGGGTTATATATTTGGGCAGAAGTGGGGCCAAAGAAGCTTACTGAAGGAGTCGAGCTGATAGCGGACAATGCAAGAGCTGAGGAGTCGACCGCAAGAAGCAGATCCATCTCTTTCATTAAAGCTTGCCAGAGCGGGACAGAAAGCGCCCCTACCGAGAGACTAGAGCTCTCCATCGAGTGGAGCCAATCGGCTATCTTTTTCTCAGCAGCAGAGTTCCATATAAAGTAGAAGAAGGGATTTTTTTCTATCGCTATCCTTTTGATGAGCTCCGCCAAACTGGATATAGCCAGCTGCTTATTAGGCCATCGAGAAAAAGAGGCGACCATATATCGAGGTCGAGAGCTATTCTCCAAAAGCTGCTCTAGGCGGATTTTTTCTTTATCAGTGCAGCGTAGATAGATTCCCTTAGCTACAAAAGGAGCACTATCTTTGAAAAAGGTTTGTACTAAGCTAAGATTTCGGCTCCAAACATTAAGATCAGGAGCTACTTCAATATGCTGATCGGTAGCATAGATGTTCAGATGTTCTACTACCGACTTTCTTCCAAACCCCACCTTAACATCGGCTCGAGCGATCCAGCTCAGAAGAGCTGACTTCATATTTCCTTGTATATCAAAGAGAAGATCATATTGGGTAGAGCGCAGCAATTCCACTGCATGAGAAATAGAGCGCCAAGTGGAACGCTTCCATAAAGATTTTCTCCACTTTCTCGTAGGAAACTGAATAGCTCGATCGACCATCGGGTGCGCCTCTATCATTTCTAGATACTCCTCCTCTACGGCCCAGTCGATGGTTAGCCCTATGGGAAATCGCTTCCTCAAATATTCAACAACTGGAAACGATTGAAGAATGTCTCCTAATGAAGAGATTTTAACGATCAAAATTTTCATTTTTTTTCTGATTTTCTACTAGAAGAGCAACCGTTTTTATTGTGTAATCGATCTCTTCCCTATTGTTCATACGGCTAAGAGAAAAACGAAGGCTACTTTGAGCAAGAGAGGAGGGGATCCCCATCTCTAATAAAACGTGCGAAGGCTTTAATCCCCCAGACATACAAGCAGAGCCATGGCTTACTGCAATTCCTGCCCGATCCAGCTGGATAAAGAGCGTTTCTCCATCTACACCAGGAAAAGAGATGCTCGCAGTATTACAAATTTTTTCTCCCTCTCCATGAACAACGATCTGGCCTATCTTCTCTCTCAATCCCTCTATCAAGTGATCACGTAGCGATCGCATCTTTTCCGTAGCAGCGGGAAGTTCTCTAGCCAGTAGCTCCGCCGCCTTCGCCATCCCCACAATCCCAATTAAATTTTCTGTCCCCGCCCTTCTGCCCTCCTCTTGATTTCCCCCCGCTATCAGAGAGGGAATCGTCTGTTTGCGCAGAATAGCTATTCCCGCTCCGACAGGACCATGAAATTTATGACTCGAGAAGGCGATCCCAGATACCCCTGGGGGAATCCTAAAAAGCTCTTTTCCCATCAGCTGTGCCCCATCCACAATCAACCGGACCGGGTAGCGCTCAGCAAGATCAGCCATAGAGCTAATATCGGTCTTCACACCGGTAACACCATTCACGGCGCTTACCAGCAGAATAGCAGCCTTTTTATCCTTAAGAGCGCTTTCTACCTGATCAGCCTCTATTCTTCCCATAGCGCCAACAGGAAGGTATGATATAGAAGCTCCCTGCCGTTCCAGCTGCTGCAGCGTCTCTATTACTGCCGGATGCTCCGCCCTAGAAGAGATTATATGAGCCGAACTATTTTTTAGATAAAAACCTTTTATCAGAAAATTGAGCGACTCGGTCGCCCCCGAAGTAAATATTACCTCCTTCGGATGCACCGAAAGAGCTTTGGCAACAGTATCGCGCGAGCGAATAAGCAGCTGTTTTGCTTGCTGCCCAAAAGAATGAACACTAGAAGGATTGAGCGGAGAAGAGGACAATAGCTCCCTTATCTCCGCAGCTACTCGCTCATCTAAAGGAGTAGTTGCATTATTATCGAGATAAATTTTCCTCATGTTTTGATCATCACTACCGAGATATTATCGATACCTCCCCTTTTTTTTGCACTATCGATCAGTTCAATTGTCGCTTCTTTGACACTAATCGCACCCCGAACAATAGTCTCCATCTTGTCTTCTTCTAAAAGCGTGTGCAATCCATCGCTACATAAAAAATAGATGTCGCCAGGATGAACAGGAATCTGTTCAACAGAAGGCGCTATATTCCCCCTCATTCCGATCGCTTTAGTTAATATATGCCTATTTTCGCTTATCTGATCGATCGCACCAAGAGAGTGATCCATAGTGAGCTTCCTCAATTGTTCGCGAAATTGATAGATCCGACTATCTCCAATATGAGCATAGATAAGATAATTATCCCTTAATAACATCGCGCAAAGAGTAGTTCCCATCCCTTTAAAGCTAGGATATCTCTTTGCCAAACGGAGAATATGTTCGTTGGTCAGAAGAAAAGAGCGATGCAGATAATCTTCAATTTCCTTCGACGTAGGCTTTGAACAAGAACGAAAAAATTGCTCTATCAGGTCGCACAAATGCCAGACCGACTCTTGTGCCGCAATCAATCCTCCCCTATTTCCACCTATCCCATCTGCTAGAACGAAGAAATTTTCCTCAGATAACTCCCCATATACATCCTCATTTTCCTTCCGAAAGTTGCCTATATCGGTTAAAGAAAAACTCTCTATAAAACGCAACATCTTCTGCTCATAGTAACAGATAAAAATTAAACTGCATAAATCTAGAATAGCCATACCCGTATAAGAAGATAAATTCGATCGAGAAGCGGGCGCTCAGCTCACTAATAGCTTGCGCAATCATAAGCGACCAAAAGCAGATCGAGCTGATTGACTTGAAAATTTTTTTTATCACCCTGATCAACAGAAACTGATAGCCAAGAACGCTTTCTCCCTCCCCCTTCTCCAAAAGAAATTGATTCCATAATCGAAGCAATGAAAAAAGGTGTTGGTGGTGCGTCCAGAGGAGTCGATCTTGAAACACAAACTGATTTCCCAATCGATATAGACGGTTATACGGGATCCGGAAATTTTTTCATTAGGACAACCAGTTTCCCTATCTATATCGACCGTTATCGGAGATCCGAATAGGTTCTCATGATACAAAATGGGTTCCAGAACGTTTACTTTCTTCAGGAAATTCGCATCTTTCATTCATATTATTTCAAAATGGTATCACCGAATGTGCACGAAAAATGAGTTTAATCAAATCGAAAGCAGTCCCTCACAGAGCGGATGCAACTTTATCTGGTATAACAACGTAGCGTCAATTAGACGCTTTTTTTGCTGTACTGTGAGGCAAAAAGGTTAGAGCGAATCCTATGAAGCTGTTTTCTGCTCCCAAATCTGGGGTAGCTGTAGCTAGATGCTGCTCGAGTGCTAGTGATATCGAAAAGGTTTATAAACTAACTTCCAAGATATTGCTTTTTTCAGAAGCCATTGCCATTATTGTGCTCGTTTCTTTCTATCTTTATTTGACGATCTGTTTAAGGGTTAGATTAATAACCTGTTTAATCAATTACTTACCTAGCGATTTGGAGATCTCTCCAATGGTTGGCTTAGTAATCAGTATCATTCTCTTTAGCTTGCTTCCTAGAGATGAGCCATAGTTTTTCTAAGGTCGAGCAGGCGCTATAAGCACTATCACCTGGGGATTCCCATAGGGTCTAGCATGAAGTAAGTAGCTACTATACCTGCCGGAGGAACAGCTGGCTATGCCTGATGATGCGGGCAAAGACAGGATGATCAGCTCATTGGATTTGTTGGAGCTGCTTTCTTAGAAATAAGAATATACTCTTCTATTCGACGGGCTATCTCCCTGCATATTTGGCCATGCGCAATGCCTAAAGGGGATATTTCATAATTTTTATCCCCCGATGTGGCTGTAAGAGTTGATGGGGAGGCGATGGGACAACTTTTTTGGATTACCTCTTGTAGAATCAGGGCGGGAGAGCGAAGGTCGATAAGATGAAGAGATACCGATAAGAGCAGCTGGGGAAGAGGTTCTTCCTTGTACTTATACTCTATCAGTTCTGTGCAGACCATAAAGTCAGATAAAGGGTGGTTTCTCTTTAACAACTCCAGCTGCTCTATAGAGAAGTTCACCCCCTTTTTTATCCTTCCTATGCCAGATAGTCGACCATGAGTTACTAAATTCTGATAAATCGCTTCTGATAATCTTTCAGATAAACCCGCTCCTTGCTGCTCATCTAGCTTGCTAATCATCGGGGATAGGATGATCGGATCGGAGAGGGTTGGCTCCCTAGCACGGAATTCGAAGAGAGGGCGACAACCTGCAGAAAAGCAGAGGAGTAGAAAAGCGCAGCAAATGGTAGCCCGATCTAAAAAAAGCATCTATTTCCCAAACAGATAGTAGATTCAGAAATTTTTTTTTGCTAGTTAAAAAACTTTTTTCTTTTTTTATAAAGAAAATATATTAAAAATTTATATATTCAATTTTCGATCAATTGATTAAAGAATATAGTGTGAATTAAACAGCTTTTTTGTTATACTGTTTATATGATTTCTATGAAGACTCTTTCTGTTCCTGCTTTTGGGCTATTGGTTGCTACAGTATGCCATGAAGTGAGTAGAAGAGATTTTGAATTTGAACGAGAAGAATTTCTAGTTGTAGGAAGCGCTCTTTGCATATATTATTTATTGTGTGGAATTGGTAAGTTCCTTTTCTGGTTGGCTTCCCAGTTAAAAAGCGTAATTCGACAGTGGAGAGGACGGCATGCTGATTAACCCACTGCTTCTCCCTCTTTTTTAGCAACAAAAATAGCGCAGCTTCCGTCACTTAAAACGTTGGCCATAGTTCTAAACATATCTAAAAAGCGGTCGACAGGCAATATAAGCGCTACCGCCTCTGTGGGGATTCCCATACTCTTTAGCATGAGTAAAATAGCTACTATACCTCCCGAAGGAACGCCTGCTACTCCTACTGATGCAAGCAGAGATAGGATTATCAGCATAATTTGATCTAAGAAAGAGAGCGAAATTCCATAAAGTTGAGAGATAAAGAGCAGCGCTGCGCATTCGTAGAGCGCAGATCCAGCCATGTTCATCGAGCAACCGAGTGGTATAACCATATTGCTGATCCGCTTAGAGACGCCGGCACGTCTTTGAACAGAGTCTAAGGTTATGGGAAGCGTTGCAAGAGAGGAGCTAGTAGAGAAAGCGGTGAGAAGTGCGGGTCCCATCGCTCGCAGGTAGCGCCAAGGATTTAATCCCATTAACTTAAACAGCAGGGGAAGAACAAGGAACATAAAGCTGGTTAATCCTCCTAGCACTGTTAAACAAAAGAGGAGGATTGGCCGCAGGGAGTTGATCCCTTTGGATGAGATAGATGCGCTGACTAAAAAGAAAACTGCTAGAGGCATTCCTTTAACAATTAGGCGTGTTACCTCCATAAGAGTGGAAAAGAGCCCTTCTATTGCTTGGGTTAAAATCTCGCTTTTGGAGGGATGAATGCGGGCAAGAGCAAAGCCAAAAAGAAGGGAAAAAAAGAGAATTGCCAACATGTTTCCCGAACCTGCTGCCTCGAAAATATTATTGGGAAACAGCTTAAGCAACAGCTCCTTTCCCATTTCCAGATAATTCTTTGGCATGGTTTTTATCGTATCAAGGGAGATCGCCATCTCTCCTATTAGCTTATTATCGGAGCCGGGTTGGATCCAGTTAACCCACAATAAGCCTGTCAGAATGGCTAACAATGTGGTTAACCCATAGAAAGAGAAAACTCTTATCCCTAATTTTCCTAAAGAGCGCTCTTTCCCCAGCTGGCTGCTCCCTGATATCAGAGCAGAAGCAACGAGAGGTATTGTGAGGAGAGTGAGTAAATTTAAAAAAAGCTCTCCCAAAAATTGAAATAGCTGAATATATTTTACCCCCAACCATTGCGATTCGAAATCAGATAGGCTCCCTACCAGTAGAGCTAAAGCAATGGCCACAATTATCTGCCAGAGATGGCTATTCTTCTTCATAAGTTACCAATATATCAGCTGAAGCTTTTTTTTGCTTTTTTCCTCGATCTTTTACCCATTTCTTCTTGCTTAACCAGAGCCGATCGAGAGATTATAGAGAGAAAAGTTGCGCAAAAAAAGTTAATCGCGCAAGTTTCTAATAAACCTTTTGGGGAGAGATTCTGATGGGGAAAAAATTAAGAAAGCAATTAACCGATCTGATTCAGATCATAGAAAAAAGGGAGGAGGGTATCTCCGTAGGCGAGTTGTCTCTCTTATTAACCGATCCAATGGCAAGAAGAAGTTTGCAATATAGATTATCTTCCCTTGTAAAGCGAGGAGTATTGAAGAGGAAGGGTATGGGTAGAAGTAGTAGATATTATCTCTCTAACAGGGAAGAGAAGCGGTTCTTAGATCCAGTTCTTGCTTGCTACCATCCCAATAAAAGCAATTATCTATCCCTACCTGTTCTTGACCAGCTATTTCAGATGGGATCAACCATAGATAAATATGGGGCTCCAGCAAACTTTGCAAAAAGAATCTACCCACAATTAGTCACCGATCTAGCATGGAATTCGACCCGTTTGGAGGGAAATAAAGTTGCCTTTCAGGAGGCAGAGCAGCTGATTAAGGGGATATTAGCTCCTTTAACGATCGATCATCAGCTTATTTTAAATCATAGAGATGCAATCCAGTTTCTTATCAAACAAGATGGGAAGATAGACCTTCCCACTATTTTGCATCTAGGAACCCTTCTTGCCAAAAATTTACCTTCTAGAGAGAGCCGCTTTTCTGACACTCTTTTTGTAAGCAAAAACGATTTTGAAACCATTATAGATAAAGGAGCGGCAATAAAAAATCCTTTTGAGCAAGCTTGCTTCCTGATGTTTCATCTCCATTATTTAGCGCCCTCTTCAAAGCTAATCCACAGAGTTGCTAGAGTGGCTACTAACATCTCCTTAATTCGAAACAATCTGGTACCGATCAGTTTCATCGATCTTCCTATCAGTAGATACCTCAACAGCATAGCGAGTAGATCGACTGAACTATTCTCTACGCTCTTTATCGCTGCCTATCACTCTTCTGCATCCCTCTACCTAGCTATTTCAAACCCAACAAAAAATTAGTTCCCCAAATAGAGGGAGCAGAGAGTTTTTTTATCGACCAATAGCTCTCTTGGAAGGCGAAGCAGAGAAAAGATCAGGCTGCGCTGTCCAGGCAAAGAGAGTCGTTGATTTGACTTTACCA
>CAYNKV010000005.1:0-26606 GCA_964397905.1 uncultured bacterium | reverse complement strand
TCGACGCTGAAAGGGGAGCGAGGTGGATGCGCTATTTAGGTGAAGAGGGTTGGTCGATGTTGCTTTACCATCAACTCCTGACTTACGCGAGGTATGGAGGGAGCTTCAGGTGAACAGGATGATCGATGTTGCTTTACCTCTGACTTGGGAGAAGTAGAGGGGAGATGCGCCGCGTGAACAGGGTGGTTGACGGGGCTTTACCATCGACGCTGAAAGGGGAGCGAGGTGGATGCGCTATTTAGGTGAAGAGGGTTGGTCCGATCTGGCTTCATCTGTGGCCGATGGCGATGATGTAGAGGGTTGCTTCTACTAGACCGGTTAGATCTAAAAACTGGTTGATCTGATCGTCACAAAAGCCTCCAATATTTAAGCATGCGAGCTCTTTAGCGGCAGCAACTAGGTTGATGTTTTGAGCTAGATGGCCCGCCTCCATCAGAGCAAAGCGATAGCCTCTCTCCAAATATTTCCAGCTATTTTTCAAAAAAGAGGAGGTGATAAAGAGGTGGGCCGAGCTACTTTTAACGATCTCATAGGTTTTCTTGTTGGAAAAAAAAGGGTCTATCTCCTCTCTTGCTATCTTTTTATGGAGCTGTTTCAATCCATGATCCCGATGGGAATAGTAGTATAAACCGGCATCGAGCAACTCTACGTTGAAAGAGTAGAGGTAGAGGTCAAGGGGGTAGAGTGCACCCCCTGAAGGGATGTTTTTAAATCCATTCGGATTTTCTCCATACCCGTAATAGAGCAGATCGCTAAGATCGGTTAAAGATAGCTCCCTATCAGCTCGCATCGGCTCTCTACACGACCTTCGCTTCACTATCGCTTCGGAAAGAGCGCTATTATTTATCTGGGAGGCGGCGGGTAGGGAGATCAGCTTTAAACTGGGATACGCATCATAGACCAGCGCTTCCTGCACTCTTGTGATCCACTCCTGCCCATCCCGAAATCCTGCGCTCGAGTATTGATCTAGATTAGATAAACTTGAGGCGGAATGAAAATCCTTCCAGTAGATAGTTTCATCTCTCTTTCTAAAAGCTTCGGCAAACCGCAGCTTGACCATTTCCCAAAGCTGATCGCTCCTTTTGTCGGCACACATATTGATTAGGGAAAGGGGTGGGGGGTGTAATTAAGAGGAATCTCCTCTTTTTTGAGTCCATAGAGCGATTCTGCAATGGTCGCCATCCGCCTTGCTTCTGTATAGATAAAGCGGTGGCCCAAGTAGAGGGGAAGGTAGCCTGGAATGATCGCTTTTAACACCATTCCATCTAAAGATTGAATTTCGGGAGTAGAAAGGTCGAAGAGAAGCAGGTCGTGGCCCTGCTCTGCCACAATTTCGACGAGGGAAAAAAAGGCAGAGCGGTGATCCGGGTAATTCCTCTCCCTCTTCAGCAGCTCTTCTCGAGATCGGTTTCTGCTAGAGTTTAAGATAAAGTCGATCTCAGGTGCAAAACGATCGAAGAGGAGACGGTAAGACCAAAACTTAACATGGTCGTTCCGCTCGACTATTTCTGCTGCCCACTTTTCTCGATCTAAAAATCGTTCATAGCCATTCCGCTCTTGGCGCAGAAGCGACTCTGCTAAGCAGAAAGTCCCAAGCAACTCTTCTAGCGCTTTCCCAATAGCCGCATCTAGCTGGTGAGAAGCGGCGGCAGAAAAGGCTATTGCCGGCATCTTAGGGTGATCTGAACGTAGAGTGGCGAGAATAACAAAGACTCCCTCATAAAGGGAGATATCGTAGAGCGAAAGCTGCAGTCCATTGTTTTCTATCTGCTCGACCAGCTGCCGCTCTTCCTCCCTTAATCCCTCCAGCTCGATCTTCAGAAGCTCCTGACCGAGTAGCCAACAAGCCATCATCGCATCGCGCTCGATCACCTCGTAGGCAGCTGCTAGAGCCGTCTCATAGAAATCAACTCCAAAGGCGGCTCCTGTGCTGATCGTCTGCTGGATGATATTAAGCTGCTTCGGATATTGATCGAAGAGAGGGGAGCTCAAATAGATCATGGGAAGAGGAACATATTGATAGCTTCTTCTCGTCACATTGTAGGCTATAGAAAAAAGAGTCTCACACTCCTCGTCGTAGAGTTGAAAAGAGATCTTCTTTAACTCATCTAAATGGTAAATCTCTACCTGCTTAGGAGAGAGACAAGGATATCTGTTGTTGGTCGCACTGTAGCGACTCCAGATAAACGGCTTGCCACGATAAGAAGAAGCATATCTTTCCAAACATTCTCCTATCGATTTAGAAAGAGCGCTATCCTGGTTTCGGGAGCCAGCGCTACCCGTATGATGAATAAGATTTCCTGATTGCGCTGACGCCACATAAGTATAAAGAGGAACCGTGATGATGCAGGGGGCCTCTAAAATCTTGTTGATCAACCCCACCTTTTCATCAAAAATAGAGGAAAAGCGGCTCTTCACTTGTGCTGTGATCGATGAGGAGCTCATGAAAGGAACTCCTTTGAAAAATCGAAGATCAGCCTCTGCGTGCGCATCAATTTCTTGCATGCAGGACACTCAGAATGGGGAAGCAGCCTCCTCTTAGTTATCTCGGGAAGGTCGAGATCCAGCTCTGTTATGCTGTTGCAGTAGGAGGGAAGGGAATTTTTTTCTTTAAGGTCGCTTCTCATCTGGTAGAGGAGCTGAAAGGTAAACTGGTAGGCAAAAAGATGGGAGAGCAGAGCTATCAGGCTGGGGTGGCAGCTCGACTGCTCCTGCCACTCAAACCACTCCCTTTCAGTAACATTCAGCAAATTGGCAGGAGCCCCTCTCTCTTCCAGCCTAGTAAGGAGACATTGAAAACAGCTGCTCCGACCAGGAATCACTAGAGGACCTATATAACCGATATGGGAGAGAGTGAAGATCGGCAAGAAAGGAATCCGTTTCTCTAAGAGAAGCTCATTAAGAGAAAGTAGCCTGGAACTGTTTCCCAACTCGTCAGCAATGATGAGAAGCGACTTGCTCTCCGCTAGATCAGACCAGGAGAAAGCTGAGGGGCTCACCTCCTCCTCTTCTAGCTGGCTATTCCTTAGGTAGGGGTCATCGATCAGCTCCAGATCGGAGATTCCCATCTGCTTCATGATCTTAGCTATCGATAGCCCCAGATTATTCCAGCCTATAATCTTGACACTCACCCTCTCCTGAAGCCAATCTAACCAGGAGAGCTCTTTTTCCCATAAACAGTTGTCTAACGCCCGCTCAAAATGGCGATCTAATAGAAGGTGAGAAATATCTACCGGCTCGATAAGGATTTTGAGCTCGACTAACTGCTCCACTATCTTCTCCAATCCGGGTCGCCAGGAAACCGAGGAGAGCAGCCGCTCCAGCTCTATTGGCTGAGAGGCCGCCTCGATCAGCTGAATCGCCGCCTCCCTATCGAGAGGATCGGCAAACTCGAGCAAAATTTCCCTATGCCCCTTTTTTATTAATAAAGTTCCCCCATCTTCCCCCCGAACCAAAACGAGGGAGATAGATTGCAAACAGTAAGTTCCCACTGATTCCCTCATTTCGATGAGCAACCATTTCTGGTGCAGCAGCAACGGTCAACGTAGTTAGATTCCGGCATAATTCTCCTTTAAGCGAACGTCACCTAGCGTAAACCTCATTTCGACGAGCAAGAGTTTCTGACGCAACAGCAGCAGGTACAGCAACTGCTAAGCGATCGATGCGGATCGACTAGACTAAGAGGATCGGATCGCTCTACTAAAACCTTAACGCCCCTCCTTCCTATTCGCCCTTTTGCTGGCTCAAAATGGACTCTAATAGCCTCCAAAGATTTAGTTGCCAACAGAGGGGCTGCAGCTCTCTTTCGCTCTATCCCTTTGTTCCACCCTAATGCTCTTATCTTAAAATCGTCGTAGTTAGATTCTGGCATAACTATCTATTCTCCTTTAATCGAACGCAGCTTACCGCAAAGCCATATTGCCTGACTCATTTTGATGAGCAACTGTATCTGGTGCAGCAGCAACAGGTGCAGCAACTGCCAATAGATCGATGGGGATCAACTAGACCCAAAGGGTCGGATGCCTCTACTAAAACCTTAACGCCCCTCCTTCCTATTCGCCCTTTTGCTGGCTCAAAACAGGCTTGAATAGCTTCCAAAGATTTAGTTGCCACCAGAGGAGATGCCGCTATCCTTCGATTTCCTCTTTCGGCCCACTCTACCTTTCTGATCTTAAAATCGTCGTAATTAGATTCTGACATAATGCTCCTGTAATAAAGCTAAGTAAGCTGCAGTTGTTTTAGATCAAATCCAATAGATGGACGGACCGGATTAAAACTTTTAAAAAATTGATCTAGCAGCAGCTGCGATTTTTTCTTTATATTTTCGCAATAAGCAGAGGAGGAGGCAGCCCGGAGCAGCCGCATTGCTTTAAGTGGGTCATAATTAAGCATATGTTCTCCATAGGTCATATATTGAAATCCGCGAATATCTTTAGGAAAAAAAACGCCCATCTTTTTGATCTGATTAAAATCTGCGATAGCAATGTCATACTCTAATCTATCCCCCTTTTCCCCATAAGCCCTGCGAGGATAAGTGATAAATATACTCCCACGAAAAAGATGGAACTCCGCTCGAGCTCTCAGATCGTTTGGAATCTTTTGTTCCAGCTGATTTAGATCTTCT
This sequence comes from uncultured bacterium, assembly GCA_964397905.1. Taxonomy (GTDB): domain Bacteria; phylum Chlamydiota; class Chlamydiia; order Chlamydiales; family Rhabdochlamydiaceae; genus PALSA-1444. Next base: position 21,982 of record CAYNKV010000005.1, on the reverse strand, counting down.
TTCAGTTGGGAATATTTTTTGACCAGAGTGGCTGGCTCTTGATAACCAGTCAAAAATGTAAGATAAGAAGAGAGAAAAAGACGACGTAGTTCGATTCTGAACCGCTGAATAATATCTTCTTCCTTTTTAATCTCTCTCTGATAGGCCTCAATGGAGCGTTTGAGGTTATCGATAAGCTGCTTGGGATCAGGGATGTCTTGGAATGTGCGGAGTAAGATTTTATCCATTTTTTCTTGTGCAAGAGATTCGACAGGCTGATCTTTTACCTCTTCATGAGCAGAGGAATCTTCCAGAAGTTCCAGATCGATCTGCTCTGCTGGCTTTCCCAAAACTTCCTTCACCCCTTTGAGTTCTTTTTCAATCTGATCTAACATAACATCTTTGAAACCAAGCGACCGAGACCTATCTACCAGCTGCAATCCTAAGGCAATGAATTGAAAAGATACCTCTGGATTGTTGGCGCCTTTGGCAAAAACCTTACAGCCATGGGCAAACTTTTTGTAAAAGATAGAAGATTTCCCCTCTTCTAACAGCTGCTTCTGCATCGAGATAAGGATCATTCCATCTGCTACTGCAATATATCTCTCCTCCCTGCAGCTCGAGACCGGAAGCTTAGAGAAGATGAACCCTCTATACAGGTGAAAGTCGAGCGCCTCTTCATGACCAAGAGAGAGATTGAGGCACTGAATCTCTTTTTCTATCTTCTTAAATTGGGTAATAACCTCTTGAAATGCTTGGTCAACAGCACCCATGAATTGCTTCCATTGAGGAATTAAAAGGATGCTGAGTGCGTCTACTGTAGCTTTCCGAATTCTGATGTTGATCTGCTCTTCACTCCATTGAGCCTTATCTAACAGGTTTTTATACAGAACAACAAACTTCTTTATAGCTGCCTCCATTTGATTATCAGGAACTAGGCAGCATTCTATATAGGCTTCGTCTAACAACCATTCGAGAGGATTGGGACCTTTCTCTACCCCTTGCTTGATCATCAAAGGAGCGGTGGGATCTCTCGAAGAGAGATGAATAACCCCTCCATCATATTTAGCTTTCCAGAGTGGAGGAGTCTGCTGGCCCCCTCCAAATAGGGAAATCAGGTCGGCAAGCTTCACCTCTTGTCCATTAACGATAATCTCGCTTGAGCGTTCGCAAGATTGGCCACCAGGAAGAAAGAGGGTCGCTACCAGTTCACCCTGACCATCTCGCTCTACACTCAAGGTAGAACCTCCCTTAAGCTTGATAGAACATTTTTCCCTTGCTTCTTTAGATCCTGCAGGGCCACCACCCAGCAGCTTATTTGCAGAGGGTTTATAATATTTTTTTTCTGTACTTGGATCAGTATAGAAGGGGAGGCTGCTCTGCATGGCCCGATTAACTCTCACATATTCTGGTGAGCCCTTTTTACTCTGCGACAGCAGATAGATGAGACTATCCTTCTCCAATCCCGTTCCCCTTATTGCCATACGATTTCCTCATTTGAGACGGAAGTGTATAAAAATATTTTATTTATCTCAATAGAGATTGGTGTTAATTATTTTAAAAATCGATTTCCTTCCATAAAAAACAGAATGGCTAAGGCCATACCCTAGCAGCCCCCCTCTCTCACCTTCTTTAAAAAAATAGGGTGGGTCGCTCAATTTGACCGAGCGGAGTTAGGCAGGTTTCTGCCTCTCTTTAGGGTGGATCCTTGTCTCGAGCAGTCAAAAAACCGAAGAAACAGCGCCTCCTAAATCTTTATTGACTAAAATCGGTGCCCTCTTGAGGAAACGGTTCGCTCAGAAAATTCTACTCGAAATCCTGGTCCATCCAGGCGAGCTCTATTTCGCTCTTACCCGAAAATAGGAGACTCCTTTCGGAGCGGGTAAATCCGCTATTGAATCTAACGAAATCGATAATAAATGTTTTTGCACGAAAAAAACCTTCATCGAGAAAAACTCCTTCAGAAGATCAAGAAGAAGCGGTTTACCCTCTAGAATGTGGAGCCATTATAAAAGCAGAGAGGATGCAGATGAAGGGGATGCATTAGCCTAACCGAACAACGGCTAGCCAAACCGTATGGATCTATCCGTTTCGCACCCCACCGCAGTAGACCGCTTTTAAGAATTAAAAATGTCGTCGGGTAATTTTTCATCTTCAGAGATAGAAAAAATATCGCTTTCTCTATGGAGTTCTTTTGGACGAGATGTTTCAACTTTCTCGAGCGATGGGCTTTCAAGCTTCTTTGTCATAAGAGTCCTAATAAGGTCAACCATCCCTTTTAGGATATCCAATATTTTACCGATAGCTAATCTAATACTTGAAGATCGACTCATTAGTTGAGTTTCTTTCTCTGGCTTCAGTTGATCGTCTAAATCAATCTCTCGATATCCCTCTCCTGTTAACTCCAGAGGTGTTTTATCTTTTTTTACAGACAAATTTTGATTGTTAATTTCAAAATTTAAACCATCTAATAGGACTCCTTCTTTCGGAACTAAGCAGTTTATTAACCTGTTTTCAGAGCTCACGTAGTAGTTTCCATTTTCTAATTTTAAATAAAAATTTTTGTACACGTTATCGACGCTGACTGTTACCTTCTCTGCTTGACAAGGTTCATTCGAATTGGGAACTGTTAATTTGCAACTATTCGAGCCCACTTGTTTCACCATCTTTCCCTCCCCCCACTCACCCCAGTTTGTTTGGTTTCGCAATTCTATGTCAACTATTTTTTTAGGATTGGGCGGAGAGGCGCTTGGGTTTAAGTTCCCGGCAGTAGCTGAACCCGGTTCTTGCATGCCGACAAAGGGGGGAAGTGGGTAGGCAGCAAATGAGGGCCCCTCCCTGAGCAAGGGCGACCTGCCCATCATTCAGGGGAACGGGACCGGTCATCACGCTCCCACGAAAAAGGGAGCACTTCTTCTCGATCATGGCCCTCCCCATAAGGGGCGGCCCTTCCTATTCTACGATGGTAGAGAGATCCCATCCCGGCAGTAAAGGTTCAAGTACTGCTTTCGATCTAGCGGTTATCCAAGTACCTTTCTCTTTCGCTGAGAGAACCTGGTTTATTGCCATAAGTATCCCTACATCGCTAGGTTCCCAACTGCCATATTGGTTGATTGAAGAGAGAAAAGATTTACAGAGATCGGCGAGTGTATTTAGAATTTGATGGTTGTTCCCTTTCGGCATAGGCGCTTTGCTAAATCGTTCTTGCACGGTTTTCTTTGATATACTTTCTGAGAAGGAACTTTGTTGATGAAAAGAAAATGTCCGCCGAAAAGGTTCTTTATCTGAGAGATTGGTTGGGGATTGAAATTCAATTCCGGGAGAATCGGCAAACCTATGATTTTTTCTAAATTCGTCTGGATCCTCATTTGGATCAAGAAAATGTCCAATCCTTTCAAGGAATAGGTCAACATTATTTCTAATGACGGGTTTCTTAAATAACCATGCTGGTAAAGGCAACACTTTGTTGAGAGCGGTTATCCAATAGTCCTTTTTATCTTTTTCTTGAGAGTAGACAGATTCAACCGCTCTTTCTAAGCTGTTTTTCAAAATAAGTAAAAAACGGAAGGCCGTTACTCGGTCTCCTACCTTTTTCAACACCCAATCGGGAAGTTTTATGGTATTGATGGAATGAATGCTCGTAGTTTTATCGTGCAACATTCCTAATATCTCGCCAACAAAGCAGTTTCTTGTTTTGGCAGCCTCCATGAGGAAATAGATGACTATCTCCATGTGAACAGTAGTGTCCTTACTCCATTCCATGGGTAAACAGCCCGATAAGACCTTTTTTACATTAAGCGCTTCAAGTGCACAATTTAGCTCGCGATTGTACAAATCTTGCGTAGTGCAGACGCAAACTATTTTTCCCTGATTATTTCTTGTTACAAAGGCTCCCTGAACAGAATTTTCAAAAGCTATGCAAAAAAGGGTCTCGTAAGGTAAGAGTGCTGCTATAGCTTTTTGGATGCTTTCGCTACTAGATTTATCTAGGGTATTAAAATAGGCGACGCGACATTTTATTCTATCATCTCGAAAGCCGTCATAGATCGTCCCTAATCCTGAAGGAAGTCTCTCAGGTACATAAACCCCAAAATCGAAAGCATTTTTTCCATCCTCCATAGAGGGTTTACTGGTAAGAAAATTTGCAAATGCAGCCAGATGGGAGAACGAGACCCAAACCGTTTCTCTACTTCCCATTAAATGCACTTTTGAGGGGACAATTCCTTCTTCAGCTATATCGTTTAAAACTGCTTCCGGATCCTTTTGGGATAAGTATTTGAGAAGAGATAAACGAATTACTGATAATAGAGATTCTCTATTCTCGTTAGCAGTATAGACTCTGGCCGCTGCTTCATCGTTTTTTTCTACGTAGAAGCCCTCCTGGTTGAATGCTTTGATGGCTCCCAGGAATGCTCCACCGGTCCCTTCTTTCAGGGAAAAAGGTCTATATTCGATCGGTCCAACAATTCTGATTTTATTCATAATTCCTCTAAAGTAAACTCCGGGAGTTTACTGCTTAGAAAGTTATATGTGAATTTTTTTAGATCCATCAAGGGCAGGTATTAAGGGAGAACCGTCCTAGGGCAAAGCTTATCTTCAACGGTCGGAGCAACCTCTTTTTAATGGATGAGAGAAAAAAGAGCGGCTCCAAAAACCCTATCAGCAAAAGGGAAAGCGTTTTCTTTTCAACGCTTTTTTGAGGAATGATGGCTGCAAGGGCGATCTATCTCCGGTACTGCTTCAATCCAATTTTTTTTCCTATCGATACCTAGTCAGATGGTCTAAAAACTGGGTAATGCTCCGACAGAGGAGAGCAGTATCCGATAGCTTATCGAGGAAGCTCCTCTCTTGAAATGGCCCTTCTCTTGAGGTCTATGTAAAAGAGCAACAGAATAAGGCCCGTACAGAGAAGCAATGGAATAAAATATTTTTTCATGCTTCGTAACGGAGGGATCGACATCTCGGTTGATGATGGTGCGCTTTTTGAGGATGCATCGAAAGACCGATCTTCTACAAATGCTTCTGTAAAAATTTTCTTACTGAAAGGCAATTGTTCATCGATAGCAGTTGTCCAGAAATTTTTCTTGGTTTCTTTCTCATCGTAGAGCTTATTAACAGCTTCTTTTAAGCTCTTTTTCAAAGCTGCCAAAAGACGGATGCAAGTTACTCGGTTGGTTATGCCGCATCTGGATGCCCAATCGGGCATGGTTATGCTATTGATGTTATCAATGGTCATAGTTTTGTTGCGCAATCCTTCTATTATCTCTCTGACGGTGCACCCTCTTATTTCGGCAGCCTTCATAATGAAATAGATTGCCGTTTCTGTGTAAGCAGTGCAGTCTCCATCGTGTATTAGGGGTAAATAATCAGATGCGATCGGTGATTCTGCCTCAAGATATGAAAGAGCAACAGATAGATTAGGATGCATTTCCATACTTCCCGTAGTGCGGATGGAAAGGAGCTTTCCTTTGCCATTTTTTGTAAAAAAAAATCCATCTGTAAGAACACCATTAGAGACTCTGCAAAGAAGAGATTCGCCCGGCGAGAGATTTTGCAGATTTTTTCTGATATTTTCTATACTATCTGTACCGAGGGTGGCATCGAAATAAGCGACTCTACATCCTATTGAAGGATTTTGATACTTGTCAGAAATCATTCCTAATCCTGTCCAGATGCCTTCAGATGCAAAGACTCTGAAAGGAAAAGGGTCTTTTCCCTCTTCCATAATCATGGAAGGTTTAGCAACAAGAAGCTTTGCAAGAGCAGCCAGGTTAGAGCGCCAGCTCCAATTCGCTCGTGCATATCCGTTTAATCCTTTGTCTGAGCGCTCAACTCCTTCCTCAAATATATTCTGGAGAAGTTGATTCGGATCGGTGGTGTCGAATAGTTGTTTAAGAGATGAGCAAATTTGTTCTAATGGGAGTGCAGTTCCGCTATTAAAATAGATCTTGGTGAGGGTTGGAGCTTGACTGCTTTGATAGGGGTTCAGTTTGTTTATTTTTTCGATTGCTGGAAGTAGCAAAGAGAGGTTTTCTTTTAGGATAATGGGTTGGAAAGAGCAAGAAGAAGTGATACGTTGTTCAATGAGCTGAATTGGCCTGCGAAGCTGGACTGGATGCATCTTTTCTCCAAAGTAAATTATTTAATAGTACGAATTAAATTTTTAATTTTGAAGTTTTTTAGACAAATTAGGGGAGGGCAATCTTATTTTAGGAAAACAGAGAAACCTTCCTGAGGAAAATTGTACCTTCGAGAATCGGATCGACCGGTTTTAATGCATAAGGAAAAAAATGGCTTACCTCTGGATAAATATAAGCAAAAGAGAGAAAAGCTCCCTTATGAGCGAGCTCAATCCAGAGGTTCATCGAAAAATTACGATTGCCCCTTCAATGGATGAATTGGGGTGTAGAGATAGTATTGATCTATTGGCTCGACGGTTCTTGATTACAAACCCTTTTTTTCCTCTTGATATTTCTCTATAAATGAATCATGTTGCATGACCGGTTGTTGGAAGTCCTGCTTTATAGCAATCTTCTCTATCGCCGGTGGGATTGGAGCTGTTTTCTGGGTTAATTATTTTAACATTTGGCTTATCTTGTTGTGCGACTCTTAATGCTGCCTCGGTGAGTGTTGGGTTACTTCTCAAGATAACAGCAATAGATTGGAGCTGTTCTCTTGTACGAAGAGACTCTTCCTTTGCAAAACGCCACCCTTGCTCACAAATAGCCAGCATGGCTTCGAATAACTTTTCCTCATGCTCGCTGTTCTCCCAATTTTTTTGGTAAAAATTTCTGGCAGCCTGTTTAAGAGAGGCAATATCTTCTTCGCTGATTTCCTTCAAAAAGAAACTTCCTTCTTCGATCACCTCATATTCTCCAAGAATATCTATTGTATTCCTTTCTCTCATAGAAAGGGAGAGAGAGAAACTGTATAAAGCTGCCCGCATGGGGCTAACCTTTTTTAAAGAGCTACCTTAGGAAAAAGGTAGGAGAGAGCCACCAGAAGGGCCCAGGTCTGAATAGGAGCTCTCTTCCATCGATTTAGAAGAAAGGAAAGGCTCTGTGATACCATAGTCTATGAGATGAAGAGAGCCTTCTTTATCCAAAATGATGTTTGAAGGTTTGATATCTTCTTGACAGATTCCTGCCGCAAAGAGGACAAGCAACTCTTCAAAGAGGCTTTTCAGTTGTAGCGCAGAGATCTTTTCCTTTCTTTTCGGAATAGCTCTTTAAGTCGCCCTGAGCGCCACAAATCGTATATGCATGTGATGCTGTTATCTGACGGTTTTTCTTGGCGATTTTCTTATTTTTTATCTCTCCAAGTGTTTTTGATTGGTAATTCTTCTTTTCTACATATTTTGGGAGAGGATTTTTGTTTTCAAAAGCAAGTTTTCCTTTCAGAAAACTTTCCATTTTTTTATTCGTATTTTGTAATGAAAATCTATCATCTTCGTATGTAGTGGAACTCATTTAGCCTTGAGCAGCCTTTTTCCCTCCAGCTTTGTAGATGGGAGTAACAGCTACTTTGGAGAAAATTCCTGCTCCTCCTAGAATAGATACTGGTCGCCCATTTAGGGTAATAATCTTGTCTCTTCTTTTTACTTTTTTGAGGAGGCTAAGATGCCAGAAGTAGCCACGATCTCCATCTTTTTTAACATATACCCTTAAATTTTTATTGTTGAGAAAGATAGTGGGAACTTGGATAGGGAAGAAACCCAATTCGTCTGGATTTATTTTATCTTGCTCTGCTTTCTTTAAGGCCTCTCCGAGGTCAACCGTTGCGCTCTGGACTTCATTCCCCTCTTGAAACTTGATGGTAATTGAAGAGGGACCAAGCGGAACCATACCTCTATTATCTCTGTGCGCCCACTAAATAGGGAACTCTTTTTCGAATGGGAGCTCTCTGTTGGTTCTTGGTTGGGGAATATTCTACCGACTTGTGGGGGGGCGTGCTGCTTGTTTGCTATTTTTGGGATCTTTTTCTGATCGGGAGCGGTTGCTGCTTTTTTCGTGGGAGGAGATGGGGGGGGGTTGATCTAATTGTGGGATTGAGTTATCTTGCTTTCCTATGTCTCGCGTTCGGATTGTGGTCACAGGTTTAGGGTTAGTTTCCTGCTTTGGGAGTTCTGTCCGTTTTTTTTATGATCAGCTTCTGGCGGGTGTAAGTGGTGTCTCATCTCTTGTTGGATTTGATTCTTATCCGGTGCGTTTTGCAGCTGCTGTTCGCGACTGTGATGGGGAGGGGTACATTGACAAAAAGCCGCTTCGTAGGATCGACCCTTTTATCAAATATGGGATGGTGGCGGGCAAAAGGGCGGTAGAGGATGCAAAAATTGGCTCTTCATTGGATAAGCGGCGCTCTGGGGTTCTTATCGGTTCTGGGATGGGTGGGATGAGGGTATTCTCCGATGGGGTACAAGCTTTATTGGAGAAGGGTCATAATCATATAACTCCTTTTTTTGTTCCCTACATTATCACTAATATGGCGGGTGCTATGCTTGCGATAGATCTTGGGTTCCGGGGTCCTAATTATTCGATTTCTGCTGCCTGTGCGACGGGGAGTTTTAGTATTCATGCGGCAGCGGCCCACATTCGCTCTGGGGATGCAGATTTGATGGTTTGTGGGGGTGTTGAGGCGGCATTGACTCCTATGGGTGTGGCGAGTTTTGCGGCGATTAATGGGTTATCACGGAGAAACGATGCTCCTCAGAAGGCGTCGCGTCCTTGGGACAAGGGTAGGGATGGTTTTGTTTTGGGGGAGGGTAGTGCGGTGCTGGTTCTCGAGAGGTTGGAACATGCTCTAGCAAGGGATGTTCCTATCTATGCTGAATATTTAGGTGGAGCTGTTAATTGTGATGCTTACCATATTACTCACCCAGACCCTGATGGGGAAGGAATAAGGCAGTGTATGGAATCAGCCATTGTTGATGCGTCTATTGATAAGGAGCAGGTTAATTATATCAATGCGCATGCTACTTCCACTGAGGTGGGGGATCTTTATGAGATTAGAGCGATAAAAGAGGTGTTTAACCACTCTTTGTCGGGAACATCGATCAATGCTACTAAATCGATGATCGGTCATTCGCTGGGTGCTGCTGGTGGAATGGGGGCGATTGTTGCGATCAAGGCGATAGAAACGGGCCTTTTGCATCCTACTATCAATGTAGAGGACCCTGATGAAGAGATAAGGGGTCTCGACTGTTTACTGGAGAGAGCGCGGGAAAAGAGGATAAGTGCTGCGCTGGTAAATAGTTTTGGATTTGGAGGACATAACTCCTCCCTTATTTTTGCTCCTTACCATCGTTAAGCGGCTCTTTTTTTTATTTATTGCTGAGCTCACCTAAGATCGCGGAGGCTATCTTTTGCATCTTTTGGATTGGTAGATCTTTTGCGACAAGCGACCAGCTACGCTGGTTAATTTCTTTTCGATAATCGACTCCACTATTTGTAGCTATTCTTATTGGCTTAGAGTGGGTTTGTGGATTAAAAGCTGGATAAGAGTATTGTCTTGTACTTATGTTGGTGATCATATTTTCTCCTTGTAAGGCAGCAGTAGCCTCGGCACTCTTTATATATAAAAAATATTGTTTCGATCAAGAAGTAAGAGGATTTGTTTTTCAGCTTTATCGAAATATTCTTTCTTTATAAGATCGATCGAGAAATGGGTAAAAGAGAGTTTTTCTGATGAGGTTATATAACACAGAGAGTAGAAAGAAAGAGCTGCTGGAGGGTGATTCTATTAAGATGTACACCTGTGGGCCTACGGTGCACGATTATGCCCACATTGGAAACTTTCGCACTTTTCTATTCGAAGATTTTTTGCGTCGCAGTTTAAGATTTTTTGGATATAAAGTAGTTCAGGTAATGAATATTACTGACATAGATGATAAGACGATACGGGGTGCTCAGAAAGAGGGTCTCTCTCTGCAGCAGTTCACGGAACGGTTTACGGAAGCGTTTTTCGAAGATCTTTCTGCTTTGAATATAGAGAGGGCTGAGTTCTTTCCTCGTGCTACTCAATATATTCCTCAGATGGTGGAGATGATAGAGCAGCTTATCGACAAAGGGTATGCGTATCGGGGAAGCGACCAAAGCATCTATTTTTCCATCGGAAAATTTGATTCTTATGGGAGGTTATCGCACCTGGATCGCTCTCGACACGAGGAGGGGGAAAGGATAGAGTGTGACGAGTATGAGAAAGAGAGTGTTGCTGACTTTGTTTTGTGGAAAAGCTACGATCCTTGCCGCGATGGGTCGCTATTTTGGGATACCCCTCTAGGGAAGGGGCGTCCCGGTTGGCATATTGAGTGTTCGGCGATGGCTACTTCTCTGCTAGGCAACAGCATCGATCTTCATGTGGGAGGGGTGGATAATATTTTTCCTCATCATGAAAATGAGATAGCTCAGTGTGAGGCGTGCAGTGGGGTTCCCTTTGTGCGTCACTGGCTCCATTGTGAACATCTTCTTGTTAATCAGAGGAAGATGTCGAAGAGCTTGGGAAATTTTTTTACGCTTCGCGATCTGCTGGCTGAAGGATATTCTGGATGTCAGATACGTTATCTGTTTCTTCAGACTCATTACAGAACGCCTTTAAACTTCAGCCATGAATCTCTTGAAGCGGCGGGTCGTGCTCTAGAGAGGTTGAGGGAGTTTGTTCGTCGTCTGGGTAGGGTGGAGCTTGCTGATTCTCTGGGCTTAACGGCTTCTCTTCTATTGGATGCAAAGGAGGGTTTTCGGGCGGCTCTTTCTGATGATCTTAACCTTCCTGCTGCCTTGGGGGTGCTTTTTGATCTGGTTAGGGAGGTGAACTCTTTGTCCGACTTGAATAGGGTATCTGTTCAGGAAGCTTCTGATCTGCTCGGTTTTGTGAAGGAGGTCGATCAGATTTTTGGGGTAATTTTCTTCGAGGAAGGAGAGGAGGTTTCTGATAGATTGCGAGCTTTACTGGAGAAGAGAGAGGAGGCGCGTCGTGCGAAGGAGTGGGGACGGGCAGATCTGCTTCGAGAACAAATCGAAGCGCTAGGGTATCTCATAGAAGATGGTCCCACAGCTCCTCGCTTAATAAAGAGAGGTAAGGAGCACAAGCTCTAGAAGTTAATCTGTATAAAGGGATAAGAGGAAATTTCTAGTAAGGGTTTTCTTCTCTCTTATATCGTGCTCGATTTTTCCCTCTTTCATGATAAGGAGTCGGTCACCGTAGCGGAGGGCATGTTCTAGGTTATGGGTCACCATGAGGGTAGTTGTTTGGTGGAATTGGATTTTTTTATGGGTGAGCCCCATCAGCTCTTCTGCTCGGCGAGGATCTAGGGCACTGGTATGCTCATCGAGCAGGAGTAGTTCGGGGCTATTCCAGAGGCTCATTGCCAAAGCGAGCGATTGTTTTTCGCCTCCCGAAAGGGAGTCTGCTGTTTCATGGAGTTTGCTGGGCAGGGAGGGGTGGTATTCGAATAGTCTATCTTTAATGGTTTCCTTCTCTTTTTGGGAAATGTGTGAAAGGGAGGTTTTTCTATTTCTATGGAGTGCGATGATGCAATTTTCTAGTACGGTGAGGGAAGAGAAGGTGGATCGATTCAGCTCTTGATCGATCGTCGCTATTGATTTAGCTCTTTGATGTAGAGGAACAGATTTAAGTCTCTTTCCTTTATAAAAAATAGTTCCAGAAGAAGGGTGGATCATTCCGTTAATTGTTTTGATAAGTGAGCTTTTACCAGAACCATTGCTTCCTAATAGTAGGAGAAACTCTCCCTCCTTTATCTCGAGGTGGGGAATCGTTAGGATAGGTGCTGAATCGGGGCTGAGCTGATAGGAAAGCTGCTCAAAGAGTAGAAAGGGAGGGGAGCTCATGCTTTTTTTTTCTCTTCTTTATTAAAGATTAATAATGCGATTAGGGAAAGAGCTATTGCTAGTCGGGAGTAAAGAGGATCTATTCCCATGACAAGAAATATATTTGTGAGGGAAAAATAGATAAAAACTCCTAAAAAACAGTAGAAAAGTTGTATCGATGAGCGGGTAAGAATGGGGCGTTGGGTAGAAGATAGGTAGATCTGTTTTCCTATGATAACGGTAGCTAAAGCGATCAGGATCATTCCCGCGCCCATGCTGATATCTGCATATCCTTGGATTTGTGCGGTAAGGGATCCTGCATGGGCAACCAGTCCATTGCTGATGGAGAGAGCAAGGATTTGATAGTTTTCTCTCTTCTTTCCAGATAGGCTAACTAGTGTTGGGTTGTTGCCCACAGCGTAGAGCATCAATCCGATAGGAGAGGAGAGGAGCTGATTAAGCAGGAGGTAGATCAGAAGGATCCATGTGAGTAGGAGCGCTATTTGGATAATCTGGGAAGGGCAGCAGGGGAACCATTGTTCTACGCTATGAAAGATGGAGGGGTAGTTAAGTAGTGATAGATTGGGTCTACCCATAAGTTTGAGCGCAAGGGTGTTGAGGATAAATGTCATTAAAATGCCGCCGATCAAAATATTTATGCGAAATCGATTGTGTAAGCAAGCGGTAATGGTGCCGGAGATGCAGCCAGAAAGGCTGGCTATGGCACAGGCGGCTGCTGGGCTGACTCCTTTTCGTACGGTTAATGCGTAAATGGCGGCCCCTAAGAGGAAGCTGCCGTCAGTGGTAAGATCGGGGGTTTGAAGCACTCTATAACTTAGGTAGATGCCCATAGATAGGGGGAAAAAAAGGAGGCTTTGCTCTAAAATATTTAATAACATCGCTTATGTTTATTCCTCAGGAATATCGATCATCTCTAAGTTTAATTCTGCAGCGGCAGCAGTAAGCTTGCCAAGGTCAACTCCTTGCCGCAACGCTGCTTCGCGGTTGATAAAGAGGTAATGTTTATCTAGAGATCGAGGGGCTATCTCTTCTGGGTGTTTCCCCGATAATATCTGGTTGATAATTGCACCTCCCTCTAATCCAATGGCCGATTCTCGAACTCCTATAGCCCAAGCGGCTCCTGCGGCCACTGACCCCTCATCGGATGCAATAAGTGGTATCCGATGCTGTTCAGCATATTGAATAAGCATAGAGATACCGCTTACTACTAGGCTATCTTTGAAAATTAAAACTGCTTGAGTTTTGGGACCCATAGAGCTATGTATCGTGTATAACTCCGATAAAGTATTTAGCATATAACGTTCTATGCTTATCTGTTTTTCTTTTGCGGCTTTCATTGCCTCTTCTACATCCTGAAAACTTTTTTCTGATGCACTGTAAATCAAGCCTATTTGTTGTAGGGAGTCGATAGATTTTTGCATCAATTGGAGTGATCCCTCAACAGGAAGTTCGTCGTTCAATGCGGTCGCGCCTGCTGGGCAGGAAAATTCTTTCTCGAATAGGCGGGTAGCTAAGCAGACTTTTCTATTGTTTGGAGCCAAAGTGAGCGCCATTTGGGAGATCGAGTCGCCAATAGGTACTATAATGGTAGATGGGTCTCTAGCAAAATTTTGAATGATTGCTCGCTGAAGGTTGGGGTCTCCTTGTCCATTCATTATTTTTAATTTAATAGCTCTTTCTAACTGAATAGATTCATTAGTAAGCGCTTCCTCAAGGGATCTGGCGATCTTTTCAAAAGAGGGGTGCTCCATGGGGAAAACCACTCCGATAACTGGCTCCTTGGAACGACCGAAGAAACTTTTACTCAAAATGATTATAGATATTAGAAGGGGAGTTAAAATTACTAGTAGTAAGATCTTCTTCATACAAAAGGGTGGCTCCATGCTAGACGATAGGCGGGTTGATTTCTACAGAAATCTTACTTCAAGTTGGTTCACTCTAGGGTGACTATCTTTTTATTCCAGCGAGGGAAGAGGGTGGCGAGCCGATTGAGCAACCCGTTCCATGTTTGTTCGAAAATAGAGCATAAGGCAGCGTTAGCAACGACGTTGGAAGCGGTTATGATCGGGTCGAACAAGGTGTTGAAGGCTAAAATTATGGCAGTCATTTCTGGGTTAAAAGAGAGTTGTTCTTCATAAATGGGTATCATAATGAATATTGCCCCTCCTAGAACGGCTGCTGTGGCAAAGCGGGCCAATGCGAAGATAGTGGCAAACTGAATCCATCTAAATAGTTCTGGCGGATGGCCATAAAAGCTTCGATATATTAAAAAACAGAGAAAACATTGGACGATAGCATCGCCTACCTGCTGAACGTTGGTGGTGGCGGGAATAATTGCTTGAGCTAAAGAGGGATTTTTTAAATTTTTACTCGTAGCTTCGATGGTCCAGGGCATCGTTGAGATGCTGCATCCTGAACTGAATGCAATAAATCCAGGGGTGAGAAGATTTTTTATTGCTTTTATTGTCTGGCGCAAGGAACCTCTGTTCCCTAGGAAAAAGAGGAAGAAGAGGTAGCAGGAGAGAGATAGAACTAGCCAGAAAAGAAGCAACAGATAGGAAGAAACGGTTTGGCTCAATAGCTTGGTCCAATATATTTTGGCAACGAAGCCCAATATAAAGAGGGGAAGCAATCTGCTTAGGAACTTAGTGATGATCGATTCGACCTTCGCTTTCCCTTTTTCTATAACAGATCGGAGAAAAGAAAAAGTCTCGATAGTTGCTATGTAACCGATAAGTAGGCCGGCAAAGGATCCTTTGCTTGCAGACCAGTATAAGGGTTTAGAAAAAGGGAAGGAGTAGAGGGGATTAAGAGATGAGGAAGAGGAGAGAGAGCCGACCAATTCTAGATGTTCGCTGCTGATATGAGCAACGGCAAAAGCGTACCATATGCTACAGAGATTGGAAAAAAATTCAAAAAGGATCAGAAAGGCGATGAAGAGGAGGGCACGCTTCCGAAAAGAGGCAATGGTATAAGCTATATAGAAAGCTACCACTATTGGAAGGAGCCAGAGAATAACTTCTCTAATTAGGGTAGAGATAGTATAGAGGATCAGGTGAGTTTTTTCAGGGACAAAGGGCGCGGCGGTAAGATAAACGGCTAAGATGAGAAATAGTTGAACAGGTCTGCTTTTTAGAGAAAAGAAGGAAGACAAAGAGTTCATAAAAGATTCCCTGATTTCCCAAATATAGGTTTTTATATGGAAATTTGGAACCGTTTTTTCACTATAGATGATCTCAATAGGAAATATGGTGATGGGTTAGTGCAATATCTGGGAATTTTCTTTTCCGATAGGGGAGAAGATTATTTGGAGGCTTCGATGGTTTTAAAATCTCATATGATGCAGCCTATGGGAATAATGCATGGAGGAATCTCCTCGTTTTTTGCTGAGTTATTGGGCAGTGCTGCAGGAAACTGCTGTGTCGATTCCTCCCTTTATCGCTGCATTGGATTAGATCTCAATAGCAATCATCTCCGAATGGCTATGAAAGGGGTTGTGAAGGGGGTTGCTCATCCTTACCATCTGGGAAGACGAACTCAGGTTTGGTCTATTGAAATAAGGAATGATGAGGGTGATCTTATTTCGATTAATCGACTTACTATGCTAGTGGTCCCGATAGAAAAAAGCGCTGTTTGCTGAACAAAAAAAGAAGAGATGGGGCAAACGCTTTGTTTTTTTTGTTTCTATATCTTATGTTTGTAGGCGCAAGCACAACATATGAAAGGGGAAACAGATGTTATCAAAAACTATAGATGCTCATCGGCCTACCTATTACAGATGGGTGATTAGCTCTCTTGTCTGTGTTATCACTCTTGTCAATTTTATTGATCGTTCTGCTATTTCTTTTGTAATCCACCCTCTTAAGGAAGAGTTTCACTTTACTGATACAGAGTTCGGTATGATTTTATCTGCTTTTGGAGCGGGCTATATGTTACTCACTGCTTTAGGAGGGTGGCTGGTAGACAGGTGGGGAGCGAGAATTACCTGGTCTTTAGCTGCGATTACCTGGTCTTTTTCTGTTGCTTTTTTAGGATGCGCTAGCACTTTTTTACAGTTTATCGGTCTGAGATTTCTTTTGGGAATTACTGAAGGGCCTCATTTTCCTGCGATGACACGCACTATAAGCGATTGGTTACCTGCCTCGGAACGTGCTCGAGCGCTCTCTTTAGGCCTTGTGGCTATTCCTCTTGCATCGGTAATTGGGGCTCCTATGATCTCCTATTTAGTGGTTAATTTTGGATGGAGAATGATGTTTGTTATCATTAGTGGACTGGGTGTTATCTGGGCTATTTGCTGGTACATTCTCTTTCGAAATAAACCGGAAGATTCTAAATATGTGGGAAAGGCGGAAGCTCTTCTCATTACCAGCGCCTCCAAAGAGGTTCTTCATGGGGAGAAGGTGGGGTGGCGTTTTGTGCTTACTCACCCTGCTCTAGTTGCAAATAATATTGCCTATTTTGCTTTTGGTTATATGCTCTTTCTTGTCACTCTTTGGTTGCCTGGATATTTTATTTCTCATCATAAACTCGACTTAAAGCTGGTGGGTTGGTACTTAATTATTCCCTGGTTAGTGGGAGCTCTTTTTTTAAAGATGGGGGGGATTATCTCTGATAGCATATATAAGAAAAGTGGGAGCAGTAGATTGGCACGCTCCTACCTTATCTGGATTACTCAGCTGCTAACGGCAGTCTGTTTTGTTTTATTAGCTCTCTCTCATTCTTTATTCTTTTCTATTTTGTTTCTTAGCTTGGGTATAGGTTTTGGATTAATGGCTCAGCCCGCTTTCTTCAGTGTCAATATCGATGTGGTTAAAGAACGGTCTGGGTTAGCTCAAGGGGTCACTTCAAGTTCTCTTTCTCTTGCGGGCATCATAGCTCCTGTCGTTACTGGATCGCTGATCGACTTCACTGGTAGTTATAATATCGCTTTTTTACTTTTAGCTGGATTAATGGTTATTTCTTCTTTTGTCGTCATTATGTTTCATCATCCTGACACTAATATAATTGACTTAGATAATTGAAATTTATAGATTTTGTTAAAAGGGGTCTATGTATGAAGGTGCTATTAAGCTATTTGCTCTTTTTTTCTTTTATTCAGGTTTTTTTGGATGGGTGTACCGCTTTTCAGATTCAATCTAAGAAGGGAGAGTGGCTCTATGCTCGTGCAATGGACTTCAATAGGGAACTAGATTCTAACATCTTAATAGTTCCTAGAGATATTCAATATATTGGGACCGCTTTAGACAAAGAGGGCATGTCGTGGAAGACGCAATATGGGATTGTGGGAATGAACCAATCTGTTCACAAAAACTTCATCTCTGATGGAATGAATGAAAAGGGTTTGGTCGTGGGGGCTCTTCTTCTTCCGGGGAGTAAATATGAGCGGTTTGACCCGGAAAAGATCGGTTGTACGATAGCTCCTACCGAGTTGCCGCTTCTTCTTTTAGGATGTTGTGCAGATCTCGAAGAGGTTCGAAAGATGCTCTCTTCGGTACTCGTAGTCCAGTCTCCCATAAAAGAGTGGGAAGGGGCAACGCTACCTATTCATTTCTATGTGGGGGATGCAAATGGAAAAGTGATTGTAGTCGAATATATTAAGGGGGAGAGGAAAATATACGATGCTCCTTTAGGTGGATTGACTAATGCGCCCTTCTTCGAAAGACAACTTAAAAACATAGAAAAATATGTTCATATGGATCGAGAAAAAGCTCAATCTAAAGTGCTAAAATCTTTAGCGAATTATTATAGTTCTACTTCCCGCTTTATTCGTGCTAATCTTTTCTCTGCATGGGTCGATAAGAGAGAAAACGAGCTAGAAGCGGCAAACCTCTGTTTCCATCTTCTCAATAGCTTTGACATTCCTGATGGAATATTGAGTAAAAATGTTCCGGAACGAATGGGAAAAGGATGGGATAGTTTTGAAAAGACTCACTGGGCCATTGTTCACGATCGCACTAATATGAGAAGTTATGTTAGGAATTATCGGGGGCTTTATATTCAGGCGGTTGATTTTAGTAAGATTGATTTTACTCTACCCTCTCTACATCAGATCAAACTAAAAAATAGGTTTTTTTTCGAAGAGGTTTCTCACGAAATAGTCCCTCTCGAAGATCGGTTGTCGGGCTGAGTTTCTCTTGAGAAGGGTGCTGCTCTTTCTGTCGCTCTTATTAGCTTTTTCTCTTTTTGGAATTTCCCTTTATATCGATAAAAAAGTTGAAAAAGGGCGCGTTTCTATAAGCGATGCAAAGAAAAAAGTGGGTTCTATCCGCTCTTTTTTTTCTTTGACTCCGGTAACCAAGCCTATTGGAAAAGCGGTAACCGATAATCCGGACAGTTTGATTAAAGAGGGAGAAGAGAGGGCAGATCAATATGCTCTCTTAGCAAGAGAATGCAAGCTGGCCTCGCTCTTTTTACTTGTTATCTCTGCAATAATAATTGCGTGGCATAAGCGATCATAGGGACGCGCAACGATGCTCCCTTTAAGTTAACTGAATCCGCCCAAGAGGTTGAACCCGTATTTCTGGAACTACTTCCTGATAAGAGATCACGGGAAGATTGGGAAACTCCCCTTCGATAAGTTTGCGGATAAATCGCCTTACATCTATGGCAGTAAGAAGGAGAGGCGGTTGCCCATCTTTTGGCGTAGGAACTACGGTAGTTCGTATGACGTGCATAATCGTTTGCACTAGGTCGGGATCTAGCGCCAGATAAGAGCCGGCAGATGTCTGTTTTATTGCTCCTCGCACTATATCTTCGATCTCTGGATCGACTAGATATACAGCGATAATCGACTGTCCCTGCGAATATTTGTAACTTATATATCTTTTAAGAGCAGAGCGACTATATTCGGTAAGCAGGATCGGATCTTTTTCGCTCTGCCCCCACTCGCTTAATGCTTCCAAGATAGTTCTCATATCTTTAATCGATATCTGTTCCTGCACGAGGCGACGAAGGATCTCTGTGATTTTTTGAAGGGGAATCAGTCGTGTTACCTCTTTTACGAGGTCTGGAAACGACTTTTCGACAAACTCCATTATCGATCTTACCTCTTGTATCCCAAGAAAATCACTTCCATGCATCCGATAAAAATAGGACAAATGAAGAATGATCGCTTCAAGAGGTTTCCAAAACTTGATGTTAGCTTTTTCTAATACCTGTTGATAGGATCGATCTATCCAAACAAAAGCTTCTCCTAAAACAGTCTTTGATTGAGTAAATGGGATATTATATCTCTTAAAAAGTTCTGTAAACTCGCTAGCAAGAAGCGAGTTTTCTGCTATTTTTCCTCTAAGAATAGGAACTTCGTTGAGAAGGATCGCATATTCGTTATTTTCTAAATGGGGCGCTTCTAGCCGTATATGTACAGCAGGGAACTTAACTCCTAAGTCTTGGTATAGAGCGTAGCGCATCTTTGGAACCATCTTTTCGACAAAAGAGCTGCTACCTCGATCATGTTTCAAAATAGTGGAAACCGATTTACCACACTCCAAAATCACTGGAAGAATGAGCGCATAATCGGTAGAAACACCCCCTACAAGAGAGTGGCCCTCTACGTCAACCTCTTCCCTCCCAGATCCACCGCCTTGAGAGATAGCTCTTCTGTTTTTATACCATTTACTTATCCCCATCCCACCTGTTACAACAGATAGAACAGCAAAAGTCATCGTAGGAAATCCTGGGATAAGGGCAAAAGAGAGAAGTACCACAGAAGCGATGATAATAGCTTTCGGTTGTCCTAAAAGCTGTGCAGAAATTTCTGCTCCTAAAGAACTGTTTCCCTTATCACTGGAGACACGTGTCGTCACAATACCAGCGGTCATCGAAATCAGAAGAGAGGGTATTTGAGATACAAGACCAGAACCAATCGATAACAAGGTATAGGTTTGGGCCGCATGTAGGGCACTCATCTTATGCATCACAATCCCTATAATCAAGCCGCCGATGATGTTGATCACTGCTATGACTATTCCTGCTATCACATCCCCTTTGACGAACTTCATAGCACCATCCATAGCACCATAGAGCTGGCTCTCCTTAGTCAGAGCCAGTCGCAAATCGCGTGCCTGATTGACATCGATAATTCCACTCCTCATATCTGCATCAATGCTCATCTGCTTTCCTGGCATTGCATCAAGAGTGAAGCGGGCGGCTACTTCGGCTACCCGTTCTGAACCCTTTGTCACTACGATAAATTGCACTATAGTGATAATCAAAAAAATGACTGCACCAACAATAAAATTTCCCCCTACCACAAAATTACCAAAGGTCTGAATGATATCACCTGCATATGCATAAAGTAAAATTTGCTTTGTAGCAGAGATTTCGATTCCCAAACGAAAAAGGGTTGTAATTAGAAGAAGAGAGGGAAACATCGAAAGATTAACCGCCTTTGAAATATATAGCGCCACCATCATCAAAGCGATCGACACGGCCATGTTTATCGCCACTAAGTTGTCTATAAAGCCGGGACTTACTGGAACGATGATCATCATGATGATGATGATGACGAAAAATGCGAGTATCACATCGCTCGACTGACTAATGATGCGCAGCAATTTTTCGCCACCTAACGTTCGACCAAGCTGGGTAAAAAAATTTTTCATCTCTTCTCTTGTTTTATCGGGTTCCTGTAACAGAAAGCAGGGTAACAGTTGAAAACAAAAAAGCTACTGGAACAGATCCAAACGCGTCTCTCCTTCTTCCAATTTTTTGAGCCATTGCAAAATCTCCGCAACTGCCTCATATGTTTCCTCAGGGACATAATCACCGATTTTCCCTTTCTGGAAAAGAGTTTGTGCCAGAGAAACATTTCTCATGATAGGAATTTTTTCTGACTGCGCAATCTGAACAATCTGTTTCGCCACATCGCCTTTGCCCATAGTAGCAATTTTGGGTGTAGGCAACTCCCTTTCATGATACTGAATTGCAACAGCAATGTGAATAGGATTTACAATAACAGCACGCGCCTTTCTCGCCGCTACGGGCCCCTCTTGATAGGCAATCTCTTGAGCTATCTGCCTGCGACGCCCCTTCATATGAGGATCTCCCTCAGTATCTCGGAACTCCTGCTTAACCTCAAATTTTTCCATTCGCATCTCTTTAGCAAAATTATACCTCTGAAAAGCCAAATCGAAGACAGCTACTGCTAGAAAAAAAATACCCACCCGAATAATCACCTTAACCAGAAAATCCCCAAACACGGAAGTAATCCCCAGAAGAGGCATTGCTGCAGTAGCAACAATGTCTCCTAAACTATTGTAGACAACCGAATAGATTAGTAGAACTGCACCTAAAATTTTTAGCACCGACTTGATCATCTCGATCCAGGTCCTCAGCTTGAACATATTTTTTATGTTCGTCACCGGATTAAGTCGCTTAAGATCCACTTTTAAAACTTCAGAGGAAAAGAGAGGGCCCACCACCAGAAAGGAGACCAACACCCCCACCAAAGCAGTAATCACCACAATAGGCAAGCTAGATTGAAGAATTACCATTATCGACTCTCCAATATAGGCTCCCATCCGGTCGCTATTGTTCAAACTAGGTATGCTTTTAAAAAGCAAGATAACCAGGCTTCCCATCTGTTCAAACAGATAATTGACGAGCAATATGACCGAACTGGTAGAAGCAATAAATGTGAATACCGAAGTAAAATCTTGTGACTTAGCTACCTGCCCCTTCTTACGAGCATCTCTAAGTTTTTTAGGCGTTGCCTTTTCTGTCTTTTCTCCCATCCGAGCGCTGTTACCTTTCTTAAACCTTTCCACCCGATATTAATCAGAGCTGATAAAAATAAGGAACTCAAAACTATCTAATCGGAAACAAATTGCACCTTATATTAGAAATTAAAAAAATTATCAGAGGCTCGCAACACTCTACAAGTAGATTCCAGAGAAAATTATCAATAAATGATAAAACCTTCTAATTCCTATCCTGGAGCTTCAGGATGATCTATAAAAATAGCTACAAATGCTCACCTACAACTTTTTTTAAATTGAGCTTAAAAAGAGAAATTTATTGTTAATAATCGAAACAAATGAAATGCTACTGGCCTTTGATAAACGAATTGCATTAGCAATTTTTAAATTTTTATTTAACAAACCCGGGTGTTATGAATATTAAGAAAAGTTTTTCAATAATCTGTTCTCTTTTAGCAACCC
>CAYNKV010000004.1:0-45378 GCA_964397905.1 uncultured bacterium | reverse complement strand
CAGCTCTTCAAACAACTTTCTCAACAATTGATCTAACATAGAAAATCTCTTGCCTTTACCATTTCATCCTTTCTAACTTTTATATTAAAGAATTGAATTATCCCACTAAGACAAACTAGTTAAAAATAAAAAAAGAGATAACTAGATATCGTCAAGAAAATCGAAACAAACTAAGTTCCTGACCTTTTAACAACTGGGGCTCCACTACCTAATATACACTCCTTATCAATTAAGATCTCCTGAATCGTAGGATCGGAAGGAGATTCAAACATCAAATCTAAAAGCAAATTTTCAACTATCATGCGCAAAGCACGTGCTCCTGTTCCAGCTAATTTCGCCTTTTCTGCTATGGCTAAAAGAGCTTCTGAAGAAAAATGCAAATCTATCTTTTCCTCAGCAAAAAGCTGCTTATATTGAGTAATAATAGCATTCTTAGGCTTAATCAAGATTTCAACCAGATCGTCTACTGTTAACTCATTACAATTAACTATACTGCTGAATCTACCAACAAATTCTGGAATCAAGCCGAATTGAATTAAATCTTCTGGCTGAACTTTAGAAAGAAGTTCATTGGCCTCGTTTAGGTCAAGAAGAGAAGTACCATCCGTGTTAAAACCTATCATGCTCCTTCCCAAACGCTTAGCAATTATCTTATCTAAATCTACAAAAGCTCCTCCGACAATAAAGAGAATATGTTCCGTGTTTACTTTTATATATTCTTGATTGGGATGTTTTCTTCCTCCCTTAGGAGGAACATTAGCAACAGTTCCTTCGACTACCTTCAACAATGCTTGCTGAACACCTTCTCCTGAAACATCTCTTGTTATCGATACATTCCCAGAAGTTTTTCTAATTTTATCGATCTCATCCACATAGATAATCCCCTGCTCTGCCCGTTCAATATCATAATCGGAAGCTTGCACCAAACGAAGTATGATGTTTTCTACATCCTCGCCTACGTAGCCAGCCTCTGTTAAGGTGGTAGCGTCGGCTATAGCAAAAGGAAGCTCCAAAATATATGCCAACACCTGAGCCAACAAAGTTTTTCCACATCCGGTAGGTCCTAATAGCAAAACATTGGATTTGTTAAAATAACCACCCTCTTCTCGGGCAACCAGTCGATTTCTTTTATAATGATTGTAAACTGCAACAGAGAGGGTAATTTTGGCCCTCTCTTGCCCAACAACATACTCATCCAAACGTTGCTTAAGCTCCTTAGGTTTAAGCAATTTAAATTCATGACTGCTTTTTTTTTTATCTATAATACTGACGCTTAATCGAATACACCTATCACAGATAAACCCTTTCGGTCCCGAAATAAGCTTATCTACCATTTTTTCGGAACGTTCACAAAAAGAACATGCGGGCATAGAACTATCATGTTCCAACATGATTAACACCTGTATTCTTTCTGGTTAAAACAGCTATTTTATCAATCAATCCATATTCTATCGAATCTTTAGGATTCATATAAAAATCCCTTTCAGAATC
The DNA here is from genome assembly GCA_964397905.1 of uncultured bacterium. Lineage (GTDB taxonomy): Bacteria > Chlamydiota > Chlamydiia > Chlamydiales > Rhabdochlamydiaceae > PALSA-1444. The sequence continues at coordinate 43,887 of CAYNKV010000004.1, read as the reverse complement.
ATCCAAAATTTTCGATATAGTTTGACCTGTCAGCTCGCTGAAAATAGAGCTGCATATATCTTTAAGCTCCAAAATTTCTCTAGCTTGAAGCTGTATATCAGCAGCAGTCCCTTTAACCCCTCCTGAAGGTTGATGTATCATAATCCTACTATTGGGTAGAGCAAACCGCTTAGACTTAGTGCCGGCCGCCAACAACAACGCAGCCATAGACGCAGCTTGCCCCAAGCAATAAGTGTTAATATCATACTCCATCAGTTTCATGGTGTCATATATAGCTAATCCAGAGGAGATATAGCCTCCAGGAGAATTAATATACAAACTAACATCTTTCTTGGGATCCTCAGCTCGCAAAAAAAGCATCTGAGCAATAACTGTATTAGCGACCACCTCATTTATTTCAGTACCTAAAAATACAATGCGATCTTTCAATAGCCTGGAATAAATATCCATGGCCCTCTCTCCGCGACCCGTATCTTCAACAACATAAGGAACCTGATACATATGAAAACCTATTTTACCCATCTGACTCATCAGAAAAATAATGCATTAAAAAAACAGCTACCATCTTTTATTAATTAAATATTTTCCATTCTATGAATTTTTCGAATATAACGCATTTAATTTGCGTTGTTTACAACACAAAATAGTGCTCGATCAAGAATCGTCTGCGCTAAAGCAACCTCTTTCAATGATTCTTCCTTCTCTGCCTCTACAAAACCGGCCATCTTATCTAACAAAGATTCCAGAGGAGAAGAGGAATCATTGAGCGGCTCATCCTTAGGAAATTCTAGTTTAGAATTTTGAACAATGTAGCGGCATAAATAAAAAAGACGAAGAGCTTTTTCCGAATACTCCGCAATGGATAAAACTACCTTTTTTTTACCATCATCGTTCATCTTATTCCAACTTTTAAGATATTCGGAATCTTCAAGCAGATGTTTCATACGAAAATGAATTTCACGATCAATTAAACTAGAAGGAATATCCAATCGATATTTATCTAAAAGAAGAGTAGCTAAGTTCTCCCTTAACTTCTCTTTAACAGAAGCATCGGCATGCCGAATTAACACTTTTCTTACAACGGTCTCCAACTCATCGATGGAAGAAACAGCAAGTTTTTGGAAAAATCGATCATTTAATTCAGGAATTACAGCTCTTTCTATCTGCTTGATATAGAATGAAACTTTCTTCTGCTTTACCGATTCTTCAATTGAAAAAAAACTTAGATCCAGATCATTTTCTTCAATCCAATCCCCCTCATTTTTACCCAACAGCAAATCTATCAACCATTTGGGGATAATCTGATCTGCAACTTGGACTCTCCTGTTAGAAAACAGTGGAGAAAAAGGAGATGATTCTGCTCCATAAACATCTAAAGTTACGTAATCTAAAAGCTGAACTGACCGATTGTTTACTTTCTCCCATACAGTAAAGGAAGAGCGGAGCTGCTCAATAGCATCCTTCACTCGAATCTCATCAATAACAGGATGTTCCACTGGAGCTAAAAAAAGATCCTTGCAATCTATTTTGGGAATATTTGGCTCTGTTTCAAACAGAATGCGAAGTAGAGCCCCTTTTTCTCTGGAACAACTCTCAATCGTATAAGTAGGCTTATTCTGACTATTCAGAATAGGAATAGAAGCCTTCTGATAACATTTCTCAAAAACCAGGTTAGCAAGTAGCTGCTTCCATTGATCCTCTATTTGAGAAGGATAATGGGTAATAACTAAATTATCTGGCGCTTTTCCCTTTCTAAATCCAGCTATCTTTGCGTTTTTCCCTACCTGCTTTACTCCCGTTTGATAACAAACCTCCACTAAATGAGGCATCACCTTCGCCTCAAACTCAACTCGACAAAACGGCTTCAAATATACAGCACAAGAAATTTCATCATCAGAGAACTCCTTATAGGGACCTTCGACTTTATCTGGCTCCATTAATCTATTACCTAATTATCAATTAATTAGCGGGCGATGAGGATTGAACTCACGACCCTCACGTTGGCAACGTGATGCTCTACCGCTGAGCTACACCCGCACTGAAAAAGTATGAAACAAAAAAGCTTTTTCATCAACAAAAGGGATCCTGCTAAGCTTCATTTTCCTCTAATTTCTATAAATAAAAAGAAGTTTAAAAAAGAAGATTTTTTTGTTGCAACCGTTTCAAAAATAATATACAAGACCAGTTGTTGGATGGGCGATCTTTAAGTCTGATTTCTCTATCTCCAAGATTGTTTCTTAAAAACCAAAAAAAGATGAATGGGATGTTAAATTTTAGGAAATTAAAGCAGGATTTCACTTCTGAAGTGATAAAAAAAGGAAGGGACCTCTATCAACAGCAAAAAGTAACCAATGCTAAAATTCTCTATCTTGATCAAAAAGTAGTGCGAGTAGGTGGAGCAATTCAAGGACAATATGAGCATTACTATCAAAGTGAAATTGAGATCAATCGGTCTGAATGCGAAACAGTAAATTCGGAATGTAGCTGCACATACAATTATGAATGCCAACATGTCGCAGCCCTTATATTTCACTTAGAGGAACACCTCGATGCGATCATGGTTCAATATTCCCAAGAGAACAACATAGAAGTGATTGCAAATGAGAACAAAATTAACGAAATAGAGAAACAATTTTTAATCGATAGTTTTAAAACAGCTATTACGAAACAAAGTCAGAAAGAAGAAAAAATTTATCAACAGCAATTGGTTCAGGAATACATAGCGGCGGCTGATCTACTCTCAGGATCTCCATTTTTTAGACCTGAGGATAAACGGATATATGAAAAAGCTGAAGGAATCTGGATTTTTTCTATCCCTTCCCAATTAGAAAGTCGTTCTATGGTAGAGCTACAGCTCGTTTTAGCAATTCCTTCTCGCTTAAAGCCTCTTCCGATTCCTAATATCAAAAAATTCATGGAAGCAATTCGGTATGAAGAACCGATATTTATTGGAAATAAAAAATATTATTTTTCCTTAAATTCATTCGAAGAAAAGCAGCGAGAAATTTTACAAATTTTAATGGATCAAGGAAAACATCAAGAGAACCCATCATCAGAAAAAGGTTTGCGAATTTTATCTATTGAAATCGATCTATTTGGTGCTATTTTATCGAAAGCATATCAATTTGGATATTCTCTTCTCAATAGTAAAAACATCTCCCTCGAAGAGGAGCTTCCTATATTGCCTGGTTTCTATCATCTAACGTTGGAAAATCCGCTACGATTTTCACCTTACGTGGCTAATCTAAAATGTACTATAGAATATCTGAAACCCCCAATTTCAAAAATCCTCATTCGGCCTACAATTGCCATAAATAAGGAAAAAGAAATAGCTATAGAAGAAACCATTTTGTTCTACTCTTTGGAACCAGGTGTGCTCCATCAGAACAGCTATTACAAATTTCCTCCTCAAATTACTAGACTCCATCTAAAGAGTATTTCAGACCTTTTGTCCGTTACAATTCCAGAACCTCTTTTTGGTACTTTTGTCGAAAATTCTATACCCCAGCTAGCTCTTTTCTCCGAAATAGAGAATCTTCAGGCAATAGAATCTTTTGTTACTCTCCCATATACCAAAGAAATAAGCGCCTTTTGTGAACTTACCTATCTAGACAATCAATTAGAAGCAAACCTTCTTTTTTATTATGATCAGCATAAAATACCTGTTATTCCTTCTCTTGCTAATTACGAGCATGTTTTCTCTTTCGTTTCCAATTCTGGAATTAATGCCCGAAACTTAGTAGAAGAGAGAAAATTGATCGAAAGCATATTCCAAGATTTTTCATTTAATATCGATGATGGCTCTTTTTTTACAAAATCTGAAAAGAAAATCATCGAGTTTATGACAGAAATTATTCCAAAATATGAAAAGCGAATTCATTTCAAATGCCCTCACAATCTGCTGGAGTTGTTCATTTATGATCAAACAAAATACAATATAAATCTGCTCCATACTGATAGAATTGATCTATATCAAATAGACCTTCAAGTATCCGGTTCTTTATTGGGAATTCATGTTGACCTTTTGAGAGAATGCCTCATTTCTAAGCGTAATTATATAGAACTAGGTGATCAGGGACGTAAAGGAGATGGAAAGAACTGTTTTTCTAAAATTCTCATCCTCAATCTATCGCAAATCGCCACTGTTGTTCAATTATTTGATGAATTAGACATAATCGCACTAACTAATCAAAAAGTAGAAAAGCCTTTATGGAACCTATCTAATATAGATATAGCTTCTTTCCAAACAGATTCAATAAAGTTAACTATCACAGAGCAGCTCAAAAACATTAGAGAGCAAATGCTGGGAAATATAGATCTGGAATTCAGCCCTATACCAGAAAAAATCCAAGCTACACTCAGACCCTATCAAAACGATGGGGTTCATTGGCTTGAAAGACTTCGTAGGATGTATCTCAATGGCATTTTAGCAGATGATATGGGCCTAGGAAAGACTCTTCAAGCTATAGTTGCAATTGCTCAGTATCGACAGAAAAAAGAGACGACATCTCTTATCGTATGCCCCACTTCTCTTCTTTATAATTGGAAAGAGGAATGTTCTGTTTTTCACCCCGAATTGAAAGTCTTGATCATTGAGGGAAACCCAATGACTCGAAAACGGCTCATCGAAAAAAGTTTTGAATACGATGTGATCATCACCTCCTACACGCTATTGCAAAAAGATATAGAAATTTATAAAAACGGAATTTTTGGCTATCTCATCCTCGACGAAGCGCAACATATAAAAAACAGAGGCACAAGAAATGCGAGGTCTGTCAAAACAGTTCGCTCTGAGCATCGATTGATACTTTCTGGAACTCCTATCGAAAACTCGCTAGATGAAATGTGGAGCTTATTCGATTTTTTAATGCCTAACTTTTTAGGTCCTTACGAAAGATTTATTGAGAAATATATTCGAATTTCAAAGGAAGAACAAGGAAAAAACTTGGAATATCTACGCAAAAAGGTAGCTCCTTTCATTTTACGTAGAATGAAATCGGACGTTCTTAAAGATCTTCCTCCTATTTCGGAAATTATTTATCATTGCCAATTAGCAGGATTTCAGAAAGAACTGTATCAAGAATATGCGGAAACAGCTCGAAATGAACTGGTGAGTTTGGTTGAAAAAGAAGGGTTTGATAGAGTCCAAATTCATGTATTAGCCACTTTAACACGCCTAAAACAGATTTGCTGCCATCCAGCTATTTTTGCAAAAGAGAAAGCAGAAACAGGAGATTCTGCGAAATACGAGATGTTGGTGGATCTTGTTCAAACACTCATTGCAGGTAAACACAAGATTGTGATTTTTAGCCAATATACGCGTATGCTACAAATCATGAGGGAAGATTTTCAGCAAAAAGGTATTGTTTTTACTTATCTCGATGGCTCAACTAAAAATCGTACTGAAATTATAAAAACATTTAATCAAAATGAGCAGATATCTGTATTTCTCGTTTCTCTAAAAGCGGGAGGCACTGGACTAAACATCGTAGGAGCCGATACAGTGATTCATTATGATATTTGGTGGAATCCTGCTGTAGAAAATCAAGCAACCGATAGAGTATACCGGATCGGCCAATCGAAAAACGTATCAGTTTATAAACTAATAACTTTAGGAACGATAGAAGAAAGAATAGCTCATTTACAAAAAATTAAAAAAGGGTTGGTCAATAAAGTGATAAGTTGCGATGATGAAGCAGTTACTAAGCTGACCTGGCAAGATATTTTGGAGTTGCTGAGAGTTTAAAATTGTTTTACAAAAAAAAGAAAGGAATTTTGCTTTTATAGTCTTAGAATAATCTTATTTCTTTATTTGAGAGAGTTATGGTGGTTATGTTCAATCGATATGGTAGCTTCAAATGAATTCTAACAGACCTTTCGGTTTCAAAGAGTACATAAGCAGAGCGCGCAACTACATTCGTAAATTTTCTGGTTATTTTAGCAATAGCATTGGCGTCGATTTAGGAACCGCTAACACCTTAGTTTACCTACAGGGGAAAGGTATTGTGGTTGCAGAGCCTTCTATCGTTGCTATTGATTCTAACACCAACAAAGTGATAGCTGTTGGTCATGGAGCTAAGGTGATGTTAGGAAAAGCTCCTTTGCAAATTCGTACTGTGCGCCCAATGAAGGATGGAGTAATTACCGACTTTACAGCTACTGAGTTGCTATTGAAGGAATTTATTAAAAGGGCAACTCCTTCTACCGCTTTTCGACCTAAAATTGTAATAGCAGTACCCTCAGGAATTACAGAGGTAGAAAAAAGGGCTGTGGAAGAGTCGACTCTTAGAGCAGGGGCTCAGCAGGTATATCTTCTAGAAGAGCCGATGGCAGCGGCCATTGGAGCAGGGTTACCTGTTCAGGAACCCTTTGCAAGCATGATTGTTGATATCGGTGGAGGGACGACAGAGATTGCTGTAATATCTCTTGGAGGAATTGTAGTTTCCCTTTCTTTACGGATAGCAGGAGATGAATTTGATGAATGTATCATCAATTATCTACGTAGAGCTTATAGCGTCATAATAGGTCCTCGTAGCGCTGAAGAGATAAAAATATCTATTGGATCGGCATATCCTTTGGGGGATAAAGAGCTTACTATGGCAATACGTGGAAGAGATCAAGTGACGGGATTGCCTACTACAAAACAGATCAACTCAGTTGAAATTAGAGAATGCTTCTTCGAACCGCTACAACAAATAATCGAAAACATCAAATTGATTTTGGAAAAATGTCCTCCTGAACTTTCTGCCGATCTGGTTAGTAGAGGAATTGTGCTTGCAGGAGGTGGAGCTCTTATCAAAGGAATCGATAAAGCTATAACCAAAGAGACTGGTTTACCTGTCTCTATTGCACCTCACCCATTATTAGCTGTTTGTTTAGGGACCGGAATATCTCTTGGATATTTAGATAAATTCAAGAGAGGAAAATCAAGTAGTTAATTCGTCTACATTCAGATTAGGGGTTACTTGATTTTTAGCGTTTTTTATTTCGAGAAATAAAACAAAAATCTGTCGAAATAAGATAATAAATTAACAAAGAGAGTACACTGAAAAAACTCTTTTTCGATAAAATTAAATTTGAATTGATTATCATTCGTAGATTGCCAATGAGCATTGGGGTAAAGCTTAGGATTTACCTCTTCAGTACCCTCTTTTTTTTAGCAGGTTGCGGAACGCAGCTCCCTCATTCCAATTATCGAATTGCTCTAGATCCTACATGGCAGCCATTAAATGTAAAAGGAAAAGAGGCTAATATTCAAGGATTCACGATAGATCTGATTGAGACTATTTTTGAAACAGAGAGGGAGAAAATATCTGTTTATCAAACTGATGCTTCCAATCTACTTGGAGATTTAAAGGCAAGAAGCTGCGAAGCAATCTGCTCTACTCTACATCCGCAGCTATTTCATAAACATCTTTACTGTTTTTCCGATCCCTACTTAATAACCGCTCCCATTTTAGTTGTTCCAGTAGAATTAGATAGTTGCTCTCCTGACTACTGGAAAGAGAAAACGATCGGCATTAGCAAAAGCTCAGATAGATATTTAACCTTCACAAAATACCCAAATGCATTTATACGATTATATCGATCTCCTCAACAGCTGTTAACAGCAACTGCTAAAGGAGAATTAGATGGCTGCATAATAGACCTCTTTACAGCATCCGATTATCTTCAGAATTTTTTCAAAAAACAGTTAAAGATAGGATCATCACCATTAAATAATGAAGGAATTAGGCTTGTAAGCCTTAAAAATAAAAAACATGATTTTCTCAAAGCTTTTGATAAAGGAATAGTGCAGTTGAAACAGAATGGAAAATATGAACAACTCAAAAAAAAATGGTCTATTCCTTCTCTAAATGAGGTAGAAACGAAAAGTTATTAATTACTTAAAAATCTTTTCTGACTAATTTACCCAAAGATTGACCCATTAACCCCAAAACTTCTATGTTTTTTTGAGATGCGTCAACCAGATCTTGATCAAATACTATTTGCCCCGATCGAAAAAGAAGGACTATAGAAGAGCCGCCAAAAGAAAAGTAGCCTTTCTCATCTCCTTTTTTATAAAAATTTCCAGAAGTAAAAGTTTGAAAAATTGATCCTACACAGGTTGCTCCAATTTCAACAAAAAGCATCGTGCCAAAATAGATAGTATCTAAAACAGTTCTCATCCGCTTATTTTCAGATAAAATGTTTATATTTTTTTGCAAAGCACTCCGATGAACAGAAAACCAACTACCATTAATAAGCTCAGATCTCTGAGGAACACAATTTAATGGAAAATGAAAACGATGATAATCAACGGGACTTAATCTTCCGATAACTAACGATCCCATAGCATATTTTTCTACAAGCGACGAATCTCTTAAAAAACTCTCTAAACAAAACTTTTTCCCCTTAATAGAAAAGCTGTCTATTTGACTAATCTCAGGGTAGACTAGATAGCGACCATCAGCAGGTAGAACAGCATGATCATCTCCCGATGCTAAAGGACGCGAACTAGATTTAAGCTTTCTTATAAAAAAATCGTTAAAAGAACAAAATGAATCAACTGAATCAAGAAACTCAGATGTGTCTATTTTAAATTCTTTAATAAAAGGTAGTATTTTCTTTCTGCTCCACCGACTCTTATAAATTAATCCAGAAAAATAAGAAAAAAAAGAAAAATTAGAAATCAAAGGAAGAATCAAATAGGATAAAAATTTTTTATACCATTCATTTCCATATAATAAACTTACGAAAAAACCAAAATAGACTTTTTCTTTTATTTTCTTCTTGCTTTTTCTGTCAAAATAATAAAACTCTGGAAAGCGATTCACTTGTTTTTTTATTTATAAATTACTTTTTGTCTATTTTTTCAAAAAAATAAAGTTCCTCTATAAAAGAAGAGTGAAAAAGATAAAAATAATTGTTTTCCTTAATTAAACTCAAAATAGATTGAGCGGTAAACACCATTTTGGAGGCAAGTTCTTTGGTCTGTTCTCCTGCATAAAAAAGCGCCTGCTGTTTTTCAAATTCGGTAATTAGATTTTTTAATTCTTTTTGGGATTCAAGCTTCCGTTCTGTTATAGAAATGAGCCTATTCAAAGCTGATCTATCCTCTTCTATCTTCACTGACCCAGCAAAGAAGAAAACCATCAAACCGGAAACTCCTATTCTGAAATAACGAGATAAAAACTGCATAGGCAGACAAACCTATAATTGATACATGTAATTAATTACAATAAAATGATACCATTTGCCTTATAGCGGGCTCCAATTCTATGTTCAATTTTTTAAAAAGATTTTTTGGAACGCAGCAGCAGCGGTTGCTTAAAAAATATGAGCAGATAGCTCAACAAGTATTTATGGAAGAGCAAAAACTCTCCTCTATTTCTGATAATGAGCTTAGATCAAAAACCGAACAGTTTCGAACCCGTTACCAAAAAGGAGAAAGTCTAGACCGACTCTTACCTGAAGCTTATGCTGTGATAAAAGCAGCCTGTCTTCGTCTATGCGGAACTCAGTTTTCTCTTTTTGGACACATTCAAGATTGGGAAATGGTCCCATATGATGTCCAGGTAGTTGCCGCTATAGCGCTTCATTATGGCTCTATTGCTGAGATGCAGACGGGGGAAGGGAAAACCTTGACAGCATCGATGCCTCTATATCTCAATGCTCTTTCTGGAAAAGGGGTACATTTAGTTACTGTAAACGATTATCTCGCTCAGCGAGATTGTGATTGGATCGGCTATTTATTTAGGTGGTTAGGACTCAAGGTGGATGCTTTGACTCACCAAACTCCTCATTCTAAGCGAAAAGAAGTCTATCAAGCAGACATAGTTTACGGTACCGCAGCTGAATTTGGATTTGATTATTTACGTGACAATTCAATAGCTAGAACTGCTAAAGATCAATGTCAAAGAGGATTTAATTTTGCGATTATTGATGAAGTTGATTCGATATTGATAGACGAAGCACGAATTCCTTTAATTATATCTGGGCCATCATCTGAATCTCACGAGATGTACTCTTCTTTGCAATCACCCGTTGCTCAGCTAATCCGTATTCAGAGGGACTTATGTAATAAATTGGCAATAGAAGCAAAAAAAATTTTGGAAGAAATTGCTCTTTTAGATGAAGAGAAGCATAGAAAAAATTCGAAAATAGATGAAAAAAAAGCAGAAGAAGCGTACCGAAAGCTATGGCTAGTTAGCAAAGGAATGCCCACCAATAAAACGCTTAAAAAGATTAAAGAAACCCCCTTTTTGCGCATGGAAATTGATAGGTGGGACATCTATTATTATGCAGAAAGTAACAAAGAAGAGAAGCAGAAGCAATTAGCTGAATTATACATTATTGTAGATGAGAGGAATCAGGAGTATGAGCTGACCGATAAAGGAATTCTATTATGGATCGAAATGGGTAATTCACCAGATGATTTTACTATGATTGATTTAGGTGAGGAATATTTCAAAATAGATCAGATTGAGGAAAAGGAAGAAGAAAAGCTAAGAAAGAAGGTAAGCATAAGAGAAAAAGATAGCCAACGCAAAGAAAAGATTCACAATCTAAGACAACTATTGAGAGCACATCTTTTGATGGAAAAGGATGTTCACTACATTGTATCAGATGGAACAATTATCATTGTCGATGAGAATACGGGACGCCCGCAACCAGGACGTCGATTCTCTGACGGACTCCACCAAGCAATTGAAGCGAAAGAAATGGTGTCAGTCCAGGGAGAAACACAAACCTATGCTACAATAACGATTCAAAACTATTTTAGACTTTACCAGAAACTAGCGGGTATGACAGGAACGGCGATAACAGAGGCGGCTGAATTCAAAGAGATTTATAAATTGGATGTGCTTGTTATTCCGACAAACAAACCTAATCAAAGAAAAGATTTCGATGATGAAATCTATATGACGGACAGAGAAAAGTATAATGCGATACTAAAAGAAATTATTTCAGTTCATGCAACAGGACGTCCTATTTTAATCGGCACCGAATCGGTAGAAATCTCAGAAAAATTGTCCCGTATTTTAAAACAAAACAAACTTCCACACACTGTATTAAACGCAAAACATCATGCAAAAGAGGCAGAAATTATTCGATCTGCTGGAAATTCAGAAGCTATTACCCTGTCCACTAATATGGCAGGACGTGGTACCGACATTAAACTTTCCCCAGGAATTGCTGATAAAGGAGGACTCCACGTAATAGGAACCACACGTCATCCAGCTAGAAGAATCGATTTGCAGTTAAGAGGCCGTTGTGCTAGACAGGGCGATCCGGGTAGTTCTCGTTTCTACCTTTCTCTAGAAGATGAGTTATTGCGACTTTTCTCTTCACCCAAAATGACTATGTTGCTTCACCGCTTTCGCACACCCGAAGGAGAGCCGATAGCTGCAAAAATAGTTAATACAGCTATAGAAACAGCTCAAAAAAGAATAGAACAGAGAAACTACCAGATTCGCAAACATACATTGGAATATGATGATGTTTTAAATAAGCAACGATCAGAAATATATGCTATTCGCAATGAAATTCTTAATAGTCTAAATCCAATAGTAGAAGCAGAGGAAATTCTTAAAAATCTCTGCTCGAGAATAGCTCAATCCTTCATTGTAGATCCCAACAACGAGGAGAAATGGAACCCTGAGGGATTTCGTCAATGGCTCATGTTCCATTTTCCGATCTCTTTCGATATCCAAATTTTTGAACAAGAAACCTCAAAAGAAATAGAAGAATTAGTAAAAAACAAGGTAATAGATGCCTTTAGAAGCAAAATAGATATTGAAAAAAAAGTAATAAAAAGCATGCAACAGGAGGGTTCCTCTTATTTTAGTGTAGACAATATTTTTTCAGAGATCATTCGCAATATTTTAATACATTCTATAGATCGATTATGGCAACTTCATTTACTTGAAATAGAGCACCTTAAGACGGAAGTTCACTTAAGAGCTGTAGGTCAAAAGGATCCTCTTTTAGAGTTTAAGCAGGAGGCTTTTCTAAGTTTCGATTCATTTACCGAAGAACTAAAAGTGGAAATAGCTCACATCTTATTCAAATTTCATTCAATTGTTCCTGAGGAGACACTTAATTCTCGAAAAAGAAATAGAGTTGATGAATTTCGAGCTCGCCTTTCATTGATAGAATCAAAAGAAGAAAAATAGATATTATCAAATACCTGATCTCATTAGAGATCTATCGATTAATGAAATTATTTTATTTATAATTTATTCTTATTCGTAGAATATGCTTTATGAGATATCTTTTTTCGATGGATAAAATTAAGAAATTGATTTAAATCCATTTTTTTCTTAGGATTCAGCTCTATTCCGGATTAGCTCAGTGGTAGAGCAGTGGACTGTTAATCCATTGGTCGTAAGTTCGAATCTTACATCCGGAGATTTTTAAATAAATGCATATTCGGACAGAATCATTCCTCCAAATTTCATGTAGAGGTATTATATCAGAAGAGTGCTTTTGTTTAGTATGATCAGCTTGATTTCAAATGATTCAGATTAGGCAGCTTTGATCCGATCAGATTTTTCAATTAACGTTAACAGCTCCTTCATGATGCCTACGGTTTCATTTAGTTGGAAATCATTTAGCTCAATAAATGAATTGTTATCTAAAAAACAGTTAAGCATTTTTTGATACTGTTGATTGTTTTTAATTCTCTCTTCCGAATTCTTTTTAAGAACATTTATATAGGGCAAATAAGTGCCTGATACAAATGAATCGCTTTTTCTATTAAAATCTTTTTCTCCTAGAAGGGGATCAGAAAGATCATCTTCAAAACTTGCTGGAATAGAATCTCCCTTTAATGGAAATTTAGAAAACTTTTCACCTATTTCCATCTCCGTTAGCATCCCAGGCACCACAATATCGGAAGAGACACCGACTAATTGGGGTGTCTTTCCCGAAACTGTATAATATTTTCCACGAGTTATCTTAAATTCTCCTTTTGGATTGATCTCTCCAGCATGAACAGCTCCCAAAGTAAAAGTTTGAAACGTTCCCTTACCATATGTTTCTGGATCTCCAACAATTAATGCACGTCCATATTCTTGTAAAGTTTGCGCTACTATCTCTGCTGCAGAAGCAGTAATCCTATTTACTAGTACAATTAAAGGACCCTCCCATAAAAGATGCTCTTCTTTATTACGTAATCTCTGTATAAAACCATTCTTATTTTTCACAGAAACAACTACTGATCCTTTTTTTATAAAAAGTCCTGCAACAGAAATTGCTTGAGAGAGCACTCCTCCTGAATTGTCTCGTAAATCTAAAATGACTCCTTTTAATAGGTGTTTTTTTCTCAATTTTTCGATAGCATCCGTAAGGTCAATAGAAGAAGAATGACGAGTATCTTGGTAAAAAGAAAAAAGCTTTATTACAGCAATCACTCCATTTTGAAAAGGTTCATGGTAAAAAAGAGACCTATTTTCAGCTAAAACAATCTCTTCCCGAACTACTTCAACATCAAAACAGTCTCCAGCTTCTCTCAAAAGAGTCAAAACAACTACGCTATTTGGAGGACCACGAATTAGCTCAACTACCTCTATTAATCCCATTCCAATAACTGGTTCATGGTTAATAGCAATAATTCGGTCTCCTAGATTAACCCCTTTTGCTCGACCTAAAGGGCTATTTTCCAAAAAACGGGTAATAGTAAATCCATCAAAATCATCGCGTAGTTCTACCCCAATTCCAAAAAGACGTTGTTCCATCTGAATCAAAAATTGATATGCTTCAGAAGGAATAAAATAGGCAGTTTGAGAATCAAAAGCAGAGCTAACTGCTTTTAAAATATAAGAAAAAAGAAATTGCTGTTTGTAGGTTGGATTAGAGGTCATCCATTCTTCCTCTTTTTCCACTCTTTGTTTCTCTAGACGTTTAAAAAACGCAGTTTGCTCTTCTTTGTCTAAATTTTTTTTCGCTGTTTTTAATTGTAGCCCTTTCATTCTAAACAATCTATCTTCTAATTCTTTTTCGCTTTTAGCCCATCGCATATCTTTGAATTCGAAAGAATCAACATTTTGAGGAAATTCTGCATCGATTAGCTTCTGCTCTAACCTTCTTCGACGCTTTATTGCTTGCACCATTAATCGATCAATTTGTTCAAAAAGAGAAAATTTTTCCTCTTTCCATTCTTTTAATGCGCGATGCAACAATTGTTCAGATGGATAGATCCACTTAATTATCTCAGGTTCAATAAAATAAGAAAAATAGGGATCTATAATTTCAATATAATTATTAAAAGCTCTTCTAATAATTTCTTCATCTAAACTATGGTAAATAGCATGGTTAAGGAGGAGCTCTTCTACTTTAACTCGCACATCTTTAGCTGTAAGTGGAGGGGGCTTAACATGAGACTCTATGCCAGCTATTGCAAAGGTGCAAAAAGAAAATATCCATATTTTTTTAAATATATATTTAAATAAAATCAACATTTGATTTATGATATTTATCCCTTTTTCACTTTATAGCAGAAATAAATTTAGATCGTTAAAAAAATAAAAATATTTGACAAAAAACATTTATTTTTATAATAACTTCACCGAAGTTTTTAATAAAAAAATAAATGTAAATCAATCTTGAAAATTAATAAGCGCATAGGTTACTATATTTTAACTATATTGCAAATATGAGGAGGATTGGAGATGTTTAACAGCTCTCAGAATCAGATGCTAGATCAAAATTGCGAACAAACCGATATTGTTTCTATTACTAAAGCAGCTAAGATCAACCATGTCACTAGACAGGCTATCTACGTTGCTATCAAACAGAGAAAATTGAAAGCTTCTAAGAAAGGAATGCGATGGACAATAGATCTTAAAGACTTAGAGGAATACCGTAAATACAAATATTCTCGAACTAAATCAACATTTAACGGAGAACTGTTGTTCAACAATGAGGAAGGAATTTTCTCTATTAATCAAGTTGCTCAACAATTGAATGTTCCAGCACAGAAAATTTATTATGCGACAAGGGTAGGGTTATTAAAGGCAACAAGAAAAGGTGCTGCGTGGATAATTCATATGAACGATATCAATGCATACAAAGAAAATTACTTAAACAAAAAAAACGGCACATCGGAATCAATCTAAAAAAACGAAATAAGCAATATAATTTAAAAAATGATATTGCTTATTTTATTCATGTTTATTGCTTTTCCTTCTGAGCAGTTTCAAAGTACTTCAATAAAGGAGCTGCTATAAAGAGAGAAGAAAGCGTCCCAAAAAATACCCCTATGATCATTACAAGAGAAAAACCAAAAATAGCCCTTCCTCCTAAAACTATTAGAGGAATTAAAACTAACAAAGTTACCCAGGATGTTATCAGAGTACGACTCAAAGTAACATTTATTGCGCTGTTAATTATTGCACTATAAGGACGTTTCTGTAGAGATTTTTTTTCTTCACGAATGCGGTCAAATACGATTATGGTATCATTTAATGAATAGCCTATAATTGTGATAAGAGCTGCTAATGTATGTATGTCTATTTGAACAGGGATCTGGAAATAAAATAAAATAGCTGCTGAACAAACACAAAATAAAATATCATGTATAAGACATAAAACAGCAGATATTGCATATTTTAATTCAAAACGCAAATTAATATATAAAAAAATGGCTAATAGAGCAGAGAAAAAGGCAATGGCTGCTTTTATGCGTATTAGATGAGAAATTTGGCCGCTAACCGCTGTCCAGCAGCTATCTAATTTGGCTAACACTTCTGGAGATAATTTTATACCAGAGTTATGAAGCGTATTGACTAACCAGACCAAAGTAGGATTGTTTTCATAAGGATATTGAAGCAATTCTGCAGAAAATGGTGTGGCATAGTTTTTGATTTTTGCATCTAAACTATCACTTAAAAAAATACGAACCTGATTAGAAGGAGATAAACTACGAACTTGAAACTCTTGAGGTGAAATAGCTTCTTTCATTAAAGCGAATTCTACTTTACTCCGATAATCACCCTCTTCCATCAAAGGTAGCTCTAATGTCAATCCATAACCTCCTTTGAAATCAATACCTAAAATATCGCTCTTTTCTTTTAAAAGAAAAAAAGAGCCAACAATAACGACGGATCCAGAGAAAAAGAGAGCTGGTTTAATAAACTTTAAAAAATTGAAATTAGTTATCCGAATCCAATTTAGCATATTAATAGAGTAATTTTGATTTCTGTTAATCCACCAACTAAGAAACCATCGGGTCATTAAAAGAGAGGAAAAAAGAGAAGAGATAATTCCCACAATTAATGTAACGGCAAGCCCCCGAATAGGTCCAGCATCAAGATGCAACAGAACGAGAGCCGCTATAATCAGAGTAACATTTGAATCAAAAATAGCAGATAAAGCTTTTCGATATCCTGTATGAATCGCTAAAGAAACTCTTCGATGGTTTTTCAGCTCCTCCCGTATTCTTTCAAATACTAGAATGTTGGCATCGACCGCCATAGCTAAAGTTAAAATAACCCCAGCAATTCCAGCTAAAGTTAAAGTAGCAGACAAATTTTGCAGAACGGCCCATATAATCAACAGATTGAAAATAAGAGCCACCGAAGCAACACAACCTAGGAAGCGATAATAAATTATCATCGCCCCTACGATCAGTATAAGCGCACAAAAAGTAGCAAAAATTGCTCTATTTTTTTCTTGAACTCCCAATTCAGGACTGATGTTCTTTTCAGAAAGGATATGAGGTATAAAGCTCAAAGATCCCCCTTTTAGATCAGCTTGAAGACGTGAAATTTCTCTTTGGGTAAAGTTACCTGTAATAGAAGCGCTATCTCGCAATACAGCATCTAAATAGGGGGCAGTAATTACTGCATCGTTTAAAATAACAGCCATCCTGTAACCACGACCCTGAGAATATTCTTCCATAGCTGTCCCAATAATTTTTTCCTTAGCAAATTGAGAAGTCCATAATTGCAAATCTTCGCGAGGATTTGAAATTACGCCTTCTGAATTGGTCTGAGCCCCTTTTATCTTAAAGGATAGATAATTGCCTTTAGACATATCGTAAGAGGTTACAAGCTCTTCTAAACTAGACCCATCCAAAGCATAATTATTAAAAACAATTAATAAAGGATGGGTTTCTCCATGCCAATTTGAAAAATCTTCGCCTCGAAAAAGGGCTATTTTAGAAACAGTTTCATCAAAATTTGAACAACTACCCCCTTGGAGATAATCAGCTAATCTCAAGCCATGATCATAGAGTATCTGTGCAGCCTCATTTCTGGGCTTAGCTGCTTCAGATTCGTCGGAATTTCCATATAGGTGAAATCGAGCTATTGCGTTAATCTCATCAATACTTTTTCTGTTGGTTGCAACAGCTTCATTCCACACATCTTGTAAAAAACGATTGGTAGATTCGATTAACTTCGGATTGCTCATGAATTTTTCGTTCACTATATGGAAAAACATCGAAGAGGCTTTTATTAAATCAGAGATAGAAAAAGATAAAGAAGCAGGACAATCAAGAGAAATAAAGCTACCTTCTCTTCTAATTGCTACTTCCGAAACGCCCATTTTATTAATGCGACGATGCAATTCTTGGATTCATTGATTAATCTCTTCCTCATTAGTAATTGCTCTTCGGTGCCCATCCCTTAACTCAACTTGGACCGACTTGCCTCCAGATAAATCAAGACCCCAACGAATGATTTTCCTTTCATCACCTCTAAAATATTTAATTGCGCTTAGTCGAATATTATCCCATAGAACGTTTTTAGTAGGGGGTGGGACATCATATTTCTTGACTCCCTGTAAATCTACCTGAGATGCTCTATAATTGTCTCTCCACTGGAGTAGTTCCTCATGGAGAGTATCGTCTATTTTGTTTTCCGTTAAAATGCGCTGACCAAGATTAGATAATTCCAGTATCGCATGTTTTTTCATGCCATCTAGATAAAAATTCTCTCGAGTTGCTTGGATAAAATCTCGATAATAATTTTCTTTTTCAAATATAAGATCCCCATGGAATTCGCTAGAAACAGGAACCTCTCTTCCGAAATAACTTATAAATCCAACATCTCGTAGGAGCTTGTAGAGAGCTTTGATATCTTCTATAAAAACTTTAGAAGACTCTGATTGAGATCGGGTAAAAATCGTGTCAAAACCTTTTACAATTACGTATACAGAGCTCCATTTAAATCCCTTAGGAACTATTTCATTTCTAATAGAAGGAGCAAGAAAAACGAGAGATAGCTTTTTATCTTCTTCAGACAAAGAAAGATAGCTGTCATAGTCAATTATCGGAAATTTATCTATCTGAAGATCTGGGTGACTCGGTTTCCATTGCTGGGATATATTTTCGGCTATAGAAGCTGCTTCTGCTTGGCCAATTTTATAAAGATCTAAAACTAAAAAAGAAGAAACATCATTTAATTGGTTTAAATTGATTTCCCAATTTCCCTTATAATAGGAGATTTTTTCCCCACTATTTCTTGAAAAAAAAAGCAGTTCGCTCTGAATGAATTGAGTTAATCGCTTTTTACTATCTTCTGTAGAATCGTTTTTTAAATAGTGCTCTATATCTTCATGTAGAGAAAAACGAATTTTTTCGCTTTTCCAATCTAGCCCTACCGAAACAAAAAAAGGATTTTGAATGGGTACTGATACCTGGTTATAAGATAGTGGAGGAAGAGATGAAATTTTTATAGGGGAAAATCCATCTGTAAATGATCGAACATTGCGTCTAATACAAGAAGCCAAATTGAGCAAAATATTTTCTTGATCTAATAATTGCTGAATTTCTTTTTTAGACCTCTCTTCACCAACTTTTTCATTAACTGCTATTCGCTTCAATTGTATTTTGTCTTTAATTTGTTCAACGACATTGATCCATTTTTGAATGAAAGCAACCCTGTCGGTTATTTCTAATTGAGAAAAAGTGGCAAAATACCTCTTCGAAATTAAGGAATTTTCTCCAAAATTATTGATAAATTCAAAAAGATTTTTAGCGATAAAAAGAAGAGATTCTTGAGATTGATAACTTTCAGGATCGTTGATCATTCTCTGAATAAGGAGTCCTTTCTCGGATTCTCCCGCTAATGTGGAGAGAAGAAAATGGAACCTATCGTTAACTAGACCCAGATAAAAATCTGTATAATTACCCTCCTTATTCTTTTTCATTCCGTGAGAAAAATAGGAGCCAATCGAATCGTGACCGATATGAACAGCTATCCGCCTTTGCACGGTGACTATGCGATCGGAAACATCTTGCTCATTTAGCATAAGCTGAGCAGGAATAAAATTAATTAAACTACCTGCTTTAGGAAGATGTTTTCTGAATGTTTGTGCCTGATCCACTCTCTCAAATTCGACAGAAATAGATTGAGGATTGATTGGGTTAATTTCTATCGATTTGGGCTTTAACTGAAGAAGCTGACAAAAAGAGTGAAGCCAGACTATTGCATCAGATTCTAATTGATTGACTCTATCGACAATCTGAACTGCTAATTGATTTCCTTTTTTTTCATCTATAGGTGAGCTATGCTCTTTGGAATAAAAAATAACTGTAGGTAAAATATTGTAGATGATTAGAACTATTGCAAAAATGGCACAAGAGAGTTGCCATTTGGAGGATCGACTCATAAGCGCACCTTTATTCTCAGAATGATTAAGTTCTTCAGGATAGCTTGATTTCTCTGATTCTGTCTAGTTAAGATTTAGGAGAAGAAACAGCTCATTTGCTTTTTTGGCAATGACAATATTCTCCGAATATTTTAGATATGGCAAAAAAGAAAGCTGTTCTATTCCATTGGAATGAAAAATCGGTAAACAATAATCTGCTAACCAGATATCATTTTCACTTTATGCTATAGATAGAGGAAAGGTTCTTGTTAGATCTAAATTCCAAAGAATTAGAGACTGATCCGTATCATATAGCAATAATTATGGATGGAAATCGAAGATGGGCACAAAAAAAGGGTTTCTCTTATCAGTCAGCTCATTCTAAAGGAGCAGAAACCCTCTCTGAAATAATAAGCAGCTCTCTTAATTTTGGTATAAAGGTATTAACTGTATACGCTTTTTCAACAGAAAATTGGAAGCGCGATAGTGAAGAGGTAACCTCTCTTATCGAATCGATTAAAAAAAATTTAATAGATAAAAAACCTGCTCTCGTGGAAAAGGGAGTTCGATTAGAAACAGTAGGTGATCTTGCTCGATTTCCCGCTCATCTACAAATGGAATTGGTAAAGGCGAAGAAAGATACTGCTAATGGCAATAGGCTCGACCTAGTTTTAGCGTTAAATTACGGTGCTCGGGATAGCATAAGGAGAGCGGTCCTTTCCATTGCAGAAGATTGTCTCAATAATGGTTTAAAGCCAGAAGAAATTACAGAAAATTTAATATCCACACGCCTCGATACTGCCTACTGGCCTTACCCAGATCTGCTCATTCGTACAGGAGGAGAGAATAGATTGAGCAATTTTTTACTTTGGGAACTTTCTTACTCGGAGCTATATATCTCTAACACTTTATGGCCTGATTTTGATAAAAAAGAATTTATAAAAATAGTATCAGGTTATCAAAATAGAGAAAGGCGTTGGGGTTGTTGATGAAAGGAAAATATGCGGACTTATCTCATAGATTATTGATTAATTTAATTGTCATACCCCTTGTCATACTAATAATAGCTTATGCAGATCGAGCTTGGGGAAGTTTTGTATTGTTATCAGTTATGACTTTTCTTGTAATTGTTGGGACAGTTGAATACAACAATTTGTTAGCAAAAAAGAAAATAGAGCTATCAGCAAAAATAAATATTCTATTTTCTGTTTTAATGCTATTTTCTTTTTATATTATTTTTTCAAGTCAAAATAAAGATATTAAAAAAATATTTCCATTGCTAATGGTAATTAGTGCTTCTATTTTTTTTATATCTCATTTTAAGTGCATAAATAATGCATCTCTTCATGTTTCTACCGGATTTTTTGGTATCTGTTACGTTGTTGGACCTTTTATCTGGATGTTAGCAATAGTTTTCCTTGCTCGTCCGATAGTGATAGGAAAATTATTATTGTTTTATCTAATTGCTATGACTAAAATTAATGATATTGGAGGTTATTTCTTCGGTAAATTTCTCGGCTCTCATTCACTGGCTCCTCATTTAAGTCCATCTAAAACAGTAGAGGGCGCTATCGGTGGAATCTTATGCACCATTATTTTGAGTGTTCTCTCTTTTAGTTTTATGGAAAATTCGCTCGGTATTGCGATTTCGATAGGAAAAAGGATATTGATTGGATTTCTCCTCGCTCTTCTTTCTCAGCTAGGAGATCTTTTAGAGTCTCTTTTGAAAAGAGATGCTTTAGTAAAGGACAGTAACATCATCCCCGGCGTGGGGGGGGTACTTGATATGATCGATTCTTTTACATTCACGGCACCAGCAGTATATTTTTGGGCTCAATCTATCTACTACTGACAAATATGATTATAACTATAGATGGGCCTGCAGGAAGTGGCAAAACAAGTGTAGCACAAAAGATTGCAAAAATATTACAGCTTCCCTACTTTGACACTGGTGCAATCTACCGCGGATTCACTCTTTGGACCATTCTCCATAAAATTTCTCTGGAAAATCAGCAAGCAATAGAAGAGTTATTAGAAAGTTTCTTTTTTCAAATAGAAGTAGAAAAAGAAAAAAGTAGGTACTTATTAAGCCATATCGATGTTACGGAACAGATTTATTCTGAAGAAGTCACAAAGAGGGTATCCTATGTATCACTGATTCCTGAGGTGAGAGAACGAATGAATCAGGTGCAAAAAGAATGGGCTAAAAAAAATGGTGGGGTATTTGTTGGAAGAGATTTAGGATCTGTAGTATTTCCTAACGCTGAATGGAAAATATTTCTCACCGCATCTTTGTCTATCCGTGCAAATAGAAGAGCTATGGAATTGCAAAAAAAAGAAGAGACCCAAAAAGATGATATTATCATTGGAGCAGTTCTGAATAGCATAGCAGAGAGAGATCAGATTGATAGTTCGAGAAAAACAGCACCTTTAATTTGTCCCTCTGACGCATATAAGGTAGATACATCTGATCTTTCTCTAGAAGAAGTGGTTAGCCAAATATTAGTCTACATTGGTAGAAAGAAAAGTCAGTTTTGACATGAAAAAAAAGCAAACCTCTTTTCTATATAAAATGGTTCTCTCATGCAGCCGATTTATACTTAAATCATTGTATAACTTAAAAGTTTATGGGTTAGAGAATTACTACCCTAATGGAGCTATACTAGCTTGTAATCATACATCTTTTTTAGATCCTTCTATTATAGCTGTTTTGTGGCCAGAAGAGGTTCATTTTGTGGTTCGTGCCTCCTTATTTAAAATACCAGTTTTAGGATCAGTTATTAAAAAATTAAACACCCATCCTGTAGGAAAACAAGAGGGATATCTAGGAACGATTAGAACTGTTTGCTCTCTTATTACTCGAAAAAAAAAAGTGGTTGTTTTTCCTGAAGGCACTCGCTCTTATGATGGATCGTTACACTCTTTTAAACGGGGAGTTGCTATGATCGCTGAAAAAACTGATTCAGCGATCATCCCAATATATATTGATGGAGCCTATTCTATATGGAACCGACATAATAGATGGCCTTCTTGGCATGGCAAAATCAATTGTGTTATTGGATCAGCTATCATTTGGAAAGACTTTTCTTGTTTAGGTATAGAAAATGGAAAAGAAAAAATATTAGAACAGCTTGTTTATAAAATGAATGAACTTAAAAAATGGATAGAAGAGGGTAAAAAGGGAATTCCTCCTTAATTCTTTCCCTTTTTATCTATTAATAAAAACAATCTTTTATCCAATTTAAAAATCTATCAATATGGTTTGTTCACCTCAAATGTAGAGATTCATTTTTCTTGACAAACAGTCGAACAAAAAGCACTCTTTACCGAAATAGGAATGGAAAAGAATGGAACCTTCTCATGATAAGAAAAAAGCGTTAGAAGCGGCTATTGCGCTTATCGAAAAGCAGTTTGGATCAGGGGCTATGATGACCCTAGGTAAGCATGCAGATACTCATGAAATCAGCGTTATCCCTACAGGCGCTATCTCTCTTGATATTGCTTTAGGCGTTGGAGGTGTACCGAGAGGAAGAATTGTAGAGATTTATGGTCCAGAATCTTCAGGCAAGTCTACTTTAGCCTTACACATTGTAGCAAATGCACAAAAATCTGGAGGATTAGCAGCATATATCGATGCAGAACATGCTTTGGATCCTGGTTATGCATCTAAAATCGGTGTTAGGATCAATGATCTAATGATTGCTCAACCTTCATCAGGTGAGGAGGCGCTTAATATAGTAGAGACCTTAGCTCGATCTAATGCTATTGATGTGATTGTCGTCGATTCAGTACCCGCTTTAGTACCCAAAAGCGAGCTAGAAGGGGAGATTGGAGATCCTTCAATGGGATTGCAAGCACGAATGATGTCTCAAGCATTACGTCGCATTACAGCTACCCTTTCAAAAAGCAATACCTGCGCTATATTTATCAATCAAATTAGAGAGAAAATAGGTACTTTTTTTGGCAATCCAGAAACTACTACAGGAGGTAAAGCTTTAAAGTTTTATGCATCGATTCGTCTTGACATTCGAAGAATAGGTGGGATTAAATTGGGAGAACATACCGAAGTGGGTAACCGAGTTAAGGTAAAAGTGGTTAAAAACAAACTCGCTCCGCCTTTTAGAATAGCTGAATTTGACATTATGTTTGACGAAGGTATTTCTTATATTGGGTCTCTGATAGAGGTAGGTATAAACTACGGTATTATAGAAAAAAAAGGATCATGGATCAGTTATCTTAATCACAGGTTAGGACAAGGAAAAGAATCAGCAAAGGAAGAGTTAAGAAAAAATTCGAATTTGATTGAGGAGATAGAAAAATCTATTTTATCTACGATGAAACAAAAGGAAGTCGAAACCTCTCCTCTAGAAGAAGTAGCATTGAAGTAAAAAATAGAGATTAGCTTGAATTAGTGGCCACCATCTGAGAAAGAAGTGTGCACATTTTTTCAAAAGAGGGGGTGTAAATTTTTAAAAAGAGTAAGGAAGAACGAAAAGAGTCGAGCTCTTTTTTAAAAAGTGAATAGGATTTTTCCTTTCCCATGTAGATAGCTATGTTATTAGTAAGTTGATTTTGGCTATCTTCTAACATGTCGTTAATATCGTCTGCTATCTGGAACGCCATTCCAAAATGGTATGCACTCTCCTTGATCTTATCAAAGTGAACCAAAGATCCTCCTCCAAAAATCCACCCGAAAGCAAAAGCAACCTCAAAAAGCGTTATCGTTTTTTTATAAATGGTTCTTTTTAGAGATTCTAGATTCAAGGGAGAAACGAAAAGGTCACAAAACTGTCCTCCAGAAGCACCTAAAATTCCAGCACAGCAAGCGGCATGTCCCAAAGCAACCATTCCAAGAGAAGCTGCTTGATCAGCAAAGAGAGAAGAGTGTTTTTCCATTCTACGAACAGCTTGATGAATCTTACCAAAAGCAGCAGATATTAAAGAATAGCTCGCTAGAAGAGCTATAGCATCTCCAAAAACTTTATGCAGTGGTAAACGACCATGCCTCTTTTTTCCATCATCCATACAAGGAAGATCATCCACAATGAGAGAAGCAACATGAAAAAACTCTACAGAAAGAGCTGCTTCCATAGCGTTTAAATCATTACCAAGGGCATCCGCAATTAAAAGTACCTGAAGAGCTCTGATACGCTTTCCAGATGATTTCAGTGCATACTCACAAGCATCTCTAAGCTCGTTTCTCTCACCAAAATCAACTAAACTTCCTGCTATCGCTTGCTCTATTTGATCACGATAAAAATGTAAACGAGAAATATCGTCGCCAATAGTTAGTTCCAAAAGCACCTCTTATAAAAGTTTTTTGTCATTGATATATAGAAAGGGAAGGTAAAACACCATCTATTAAAGAGCAAGGATAACAGAGACAACCTCTACCTATTATGGTACCAGGATTAGTAACAGCGTTACATCCAATTTGGGTTTTATCTCCAATAAGCGCTCCCAATTTTCCCAAACCAGTGTTAACCCGTTTTTCTCCATAAGAGATCGAAATAGAACGACGATCAAAACGAACATTTGCTAGTTTTACTCCTGCACCTAACGAAACACCATTTCCGACGATGGAATCGCCTATATAGTTGAAATGAGCCGCTTCCACACTGTTCAATAAGATCGAATGTTTTACCTCTGTTCCATGTCCAATTAGACAACCATCTCCAACAATTACCCCACCACGAATATAAGCAAAAGGACGAATAATGCTGTTTTCTCCTATAATAGCAGCTCCCTCGATAGATACACCGGGGCTTATCTTTGAGCCTTTTCCAACAAAAACTTGCTTGGGATTGGATAGATAAACGCCAGGCATAGAATCAAGATCGACAGATGGGTGCCTGTTAAAAAAAGCCTCAAGATATGAAAAAACCTGCTTGAGAGGGTCCCAGAGAGCTTCAGCTTCTGAAAAAAGCTCTTTATAAGGAAGGTTGGTATAAGAAAAAAGTTCTTCCAGTGAATACACGAAAAACAATCCTAATGGATAGAAAAACTCTTTGGCAATGAAAAAGATATTTTCATATAGCGTCTGCATAGAGATTTCAACATTTCCACATCCAATAATAGGGTATTTCTTTCCTCTTTATCTCAAGAAGATAGTGGAGTTGTTAACAAAGCTTCTTTTTCCATAGAGGAGATCCTCTGTTTATAGATGTGATGATGGAACGCTATTCTGTCTATTTTGGTTTCTAACAGTTTTTTATCCAAGGGACCAATCAATAGGTTTTTTCCCATGTTTCTCTAAAAAACTGTTTGTTTTCGAAAAATGACGGCAACCCAAAAAGTTTTTTACCGAATAGGGAGATGGATGAGCTGCTTTTAGCGCTATATGATCTGTTCCCTCTATGCTTTTCTCTTTTTCTTGTGCCGTTTTTCCCCATAATAGAAACAGCATCGGATCCTTGCGAGCTGCTAAAATCTGAATAATCGCATCTGTTAATAGTTCCCATCCTTTTCCATAGTGAGATTTAGGCTCACCAGCTCTTACGGTTAATGTAGTGTTAAGAAGCAACACTCCTTGCTGAGCCCATTTATTTAACGTCCCATGCGTTGGCACTGGAATTCCAAGATCTTTTTCTATTTCTTTAAAAATATTTTTCAATGACGGGGGTGGGGGCACTCCATAAGGAACGCTAAAAGCAAGACCATCTGCCTGACCGATTCCATGATAGGGGTCTTGTCCTACAATTACCACTTTCACTTGTTGGAAAGCTGTTTGAGAGAATGCTCTGAATATGTTAGATGGATCGGGAAATATCTGTTTTCCTTCTTTAATCTCCTTTTCTAGAAACTGTTTAAGCTCTTCTATATAGGGTTTTTTTATCTCATCTTGTAGTATCTCATACCAACTTCTATCTATTTTGATTAACATCTTTTTTCTTTCTCTCTTTGCTGTTTTGGGTTCGATGGTAAAAAAGGGGCAATATTTATCTTTTTCCAAATTTCTGGTAGTTGTAAAATCGGCACTGATTTCTTTTCTGGGTGTAGCGCAGTTTGGCTAGCGCGCTAGCATGGGGTGCTAGAGGTCAGAGGTTCAAATCCTCTCATCCAGATTCTTTTCTGTCAATGAGTTGCGATATAATATGTTTTGTTGAGCGGCGCTGTAAAGTTCTAAATGTGCCAGGTATGTGGCAGGTAATGCACAAATTAGGAAGTTTTAACTGAAGTCTATACATTAGTTGGTATTTTGATGGTTCTTATGGTTATCCCACAAAGGCAAAGCGTTAAAGTTCTTTTTTTCAATTCGAAAAATCAACTTCTTTTGATGCATGTCGACGATCCAAAGACCCGATCGGCTGATGGTCGTTATCACGGGAGTTTTTGGGCCCCGATCGGAGGAGGAATCAAAGGGCAAGAGACTGCGCGGGATGCAGCGAGGCGAGAAGTCTTTGAAGAAACGGGAATCGTTTTAAAAGAGAAAGAATTAGGTCCTATTGTTTGGAAGGGGGAATTTGACCTGATTTTGGATGGGAAAATGACTCATATCAAACAAATCTATTTGGTGGCTTTTACGAAACAAGAAAAAACTTCGCTGGCAAACCTCACGAAAGCTGAGAAAAAAGTTGTCCAAAAGCTCTCTTGGTTTTCCTTAAAAGAGATCCGAGAGAGCACAGAGGTGATCTTCCCTGTCGTGTTATCTGAATATCTTCCCGATATCTTAGCTGGGCGATACCCCAAAGAACCAATAGAACTCGATTTGAATCGGCAGCCAAACAGTGAAAGACGTTGATCCTCAGTATTTAGCCTTTTACCCTTATTACGGGCGCCATTTGCAAGATCGATTTTTGCATGAAGAATTATTCAAAGAGCAGAAACAGGGATTTTTTGTCGATATTGGAGCGTACGATGGGGTAGAGTCTAGCAATACGTTGTTTTTTGAAGAGTCGTTGAATTGGAAAGGGGTTTGCATCGAACCCTTACCAAATATCTTTCCGAAACTTCTTGCCAATAGAAAAGCCGACTGCATCCAAAAATGTGCCCTTGATTGTTATGGAAAAAAAACATTCTTTCATGTGATTCCGGAAAAAAAGACAGTTACGCATCAAGGCCGCCGTTCCAATGTGGAAAAGCTCAGCGGACTAATCGAGTGCAGCTCAGCTCCACATCAAAAGATCAGGGATAAAATGGTTCATGAGGTGGGAGGAAGTATAGAAACGATTGAAGTAGAATGTGCACCTATCAATGACCTTTTGAAAGGTGTAAATAAGATCAATCTATTATCGATCGATACAGAGGGAAGTGAACTGCGCATTTTGCAAGCGATCGATTTTTCTCAATTTAAAATCGACGTAATTGTGGTGGAAGATCTCTTTGCCGATCTTGAGCTATCCCGCTTTATGCGGCAAAACAACTATGTGTTTGTGAAGACGGTCGGATATGATTCGATTTATAAAAAGTATCCTTAGCGTCCTTCTCGTATTTCCCATTTTTGGTGCTGATCTCGATCTTAAGGAAAAAAAATGCCGAGAAGAATTCGAAAAGCTCTGGGAAGGTTTTATGCGTGAAAAGAGGGAATTCCCTCCTTGGAGCGCAGAGTGGAGTGAAGATGAGCTCAAAAAAAGATATGACCAAATGGTCAAAGATCGTTGGGCCTTCTACTTTATCAATAAAGAAGATTATGCGATTCCGAATGCGATTGGAAAATTCAATGATCGATTCCCCATTTCTCATGATTGGACCTCTTGGCATTCACGCTATCCCTATCCCTTAACCTTTCTCTATAATCAAGCTGTTTTTCATTACAATGCGAGCTTCTTGTCCCTGCATGGACATCGTATTCTTGCTATCGAATCGCCCTCGGCACAAAATATTCAGGCTTTTTACGCTCTTTTTACAGAATATCCCGTTTCCCCATTTGTTCATCTCTTTTCAGAAAACGAGGATAATTATCCTTACTGGCAAGAAGAGGTTTTTCTAGAAAAGAGTGGGGGCTATATTCCTTATCATCATTGGGTTCAAAGACATGAAATAGAACCAAAACAACTTTTCGAGCTGGTACAAGAAATTCGTCGACAAGAATGCGCTGGAGCGATCTTAGGAGTCTCATGCCGAGCTGGAACAGGGAGAACGGGAACCTTAATCGCTGCCTATCTTCTCCTCTTAGACATCGATAGACAGCTAGAAACAAAAGAGATAAAAGATTTGCATATCGAGATAGATAAGCTAGTTTGGGAACTTTGCTTACAAAGGCCTTTCATGGTTCCCCATTTTTTTCAATATAAGCTTCTTTACCAGCTTGTCGACTATTATTTATCAATACTGCGGTAAGGGGCCAGGAATGTTTTTAATCCGGATTTGCTCAGTTGTTATCACGAGATCAGGCACCATCCCAAAGGCAATGATGGCGTGGCGAATATGGTCACGGTTCAATACCACATGGGGAGATGGCATCAAATCAATTCCTGAAAGATGAAGCCCCAACCCCGGGATAAGAAGGGTTGAGGAGATACATTGGCGAAAAGGGCGATGAAATTGTTCCCAATGCAAAGTATCTCTGTGGGGGGCAACAAATAGACATTCGTGCCCTGTGTCTGAATT
This sequence comes from uncultured bacterium, assembly GCA_964397905.1. Lineage (GTDB taxonomy): Bacteria > Chlamydiota > Chlamydiia > Chlamydiales > Rhabdochlamydiaceae > PALSA-1444. Next base: position 14,760 of record CAYNKV010000004.1, on the reverse strand, counting down.
ATCTAAGAGAAGGGTGAGGCCTAATCATGATGCAGGGCCTTTTCATTGGGAAGATTTGATAGATTCCACTGCAAAAATCTTACCTAAAATTCCCCTAATATATTTTGGTGAGTAGGAACCACATCTTCTGGCCATAGCCAAGCCTTGACCAGGATGCACAATTTATATTCATTGATGATCTCCTGAACAATGCCATGTTTTCGTCTGTGAATCCGGTTTTTGCTTGCGATGCATCTTCTCTGAAAACCACATCAAGCACCCAGTGCAAGGGATTTTCAATCGACCAGTGACCTCTGATCCATCCAGCAAATTCTTTTGCGCTGGCTTTGCGGCTCGAAAAGTGGTATCGAGTCTCAGAAGTTGTTTTGCCCTTCAGCGTTCTTTCAGAGACAATTTCAATGATTGTCTGCAGACCAGGCCAGATTTGAGCCTGCGGCAACCAGTCCAAGGATGTGCAAACACCAATGGATCTTTGCTCGATCCTTCCATGGCCTTTCTCCGGAGGCAGAACATGCCTTTCTACATCAACACCATCATACTCAATGTCTCGAGCCTGGCTGAAATCATTTTGCGCCTCTGCGTGAAAATTTCCCTGATTGCCTTTAAGCCCAATTAAATAGTCTGCGCCATGATCCAGAAATTTCTGAGCGATTGAGGTATGAGCAAAAAGGGCATCCAATGAGATGATAGCGCCGCTCACATCAATATCTTTTAGCAAAGCATCTACAACTTTCGGCTCGGAAGATTTATCAGGCACCTTTTCTTGAGCGAGTACCAACCGTTGCTCCGCTGGGAACAGCTCCACAAGATGAACAATATGACCATCTGAAGAAACCCCCTTTAACCGTTTGCCATCAATGACCAGCAGTTGATCTCGCAACTGCTGCGGAATATTTGCAAACCATTTTCCAAGCAACTGCTTGAAAACTGTTGGAGGAAGCCTTGTCAGTATCCACCAGAATGTGCTGTACGATGGAGGTGAAAATTTCTGACCGATCATCTCATTGATCCAGTCGATGTGAAATTCGGCATGGATGCTCAGGTCCAGTATTGTGTTAGCTCCGCCAAGGTAACCGGAAAGAATAAGCAATATTAAAAACCAAAACGGGTATTTCGTACTGGGGAGATGTCTCGGGTCTTGAGTATCGGGAAAAGCTCCTCTAACGGACTTTGCAAATTCATTTAGGTCTATGTCTTGAGTGAGTTCAATAAATTTTGGGTCTTTGGTTGGCCGCTTCGGCATTTTCATTTCTCCTTTTGTGAAAGAAGATAATGAAAGCAGAAAAATTCGATTTATGATCAGGAAAATCTTAAAAAACTGTCAAATCTTCCTCATGAAAAGGCCCTGCGGATACCCCAACGAAGGAGGAGCTGAATAGTTACAAAAAGCAATTGAATAAAAAGAAGGATTTCATAGACACTTTCTCTTTTGTGGTGAGGTGATGAGGGGAATGCTTTGTCGATACAACATTTATTCTTGTTTAACCTTTACTCTTGGAGATCTGGAAATCTGTTTTGATCCAGCCAAGATTCGGAAGATGGACTTGGACAAAATCAATCCCGACCTCATTTGCATTTCCCATGAATCGATGGACCATATGGATCCAACACAGGTCTATTTTCTACAGAAAAAGAAAAATTGCAAGATTTTTTGTAGCATTGCTGCAGCTGTCGACCTGATTCAATTTTTCCCCTTGGATATCGATTTTATCGATAGCATTCACGTCATGATCCCTGGGATGAGAGTGATTGTCAATGAGATTGAAATCACGGCCGTAAAATCGATCCACTGCGATTATATGCTTCCTGTTGTCTATCGTTTGGACTTTTTGAAAAACTCTTTTTCCCTTTTGCATTGTTTTGATACACATCTATCCCAAGAGATTCAGGAACTTTCAATCGGCACCGATCTAGCTATTATTCCATTGGGCATTGCGAAAGGGGTTTCAGAAGCGACCGGATTGGCATTTGCGAAGGCGATGAAGAGCCGATATTTCGTCACGAATCATTTTAAAGATCCGGTGGATCTCAAGAAATTTCATACCTTAATCCAAAATAACCCATTGAAGGAACGCTTTTTCCTGGTCGATTGGAATGAAAAGTGCCAGATTTCAATTCCTCTGGAAAAGTTGCGAAGAATAGAAATACCGATCCAGGCAAAGGGAAGAAAAGAGCTTCTGATCGAAAATGCAATTCTTGCTTTGCACGAATGGGACCAGATTGAAGAGAATTTTCTAGCTGAAGCAAAAAAAGATCTTCTGACCCCTTCTACCGATGAAAATAATGGATTAAAACCCGTAGCCCTTTTCTTTTATGGCTTGTTGGCGCAACAAAAAGGAAAAATTTTTTCTCTCAATGAGGTCATTAAAATGATCGATAATCCTTTCGATCATATCAACTATTGGATTGTTGAGTATTTAGGAAGATCTGCGGCATCAAAAGGAGAGGGATTTGAAACAGCGATCGATGCCTTATTGCACATTGCTGGAATTCCTCATCTGTATACCTCGGTGGTTGTAAGGAGAAAACTCTTTTGGGAGTTCCACCGTATCATGAAAGTTTTCCCACGCATGTCAGCGCGGTTCTTCCCGATTTTCGAAGACGGATTGACGGATTCGAATTCTGATGTGCGGCTTTTAGCACTTCTTTGTTTCGGACTTGCCAATCGGGTATATCCTCTTTCCACTTGTCAATTGTCAGCGATTTTTGCCCGGATCGAAGACCCCGAAGATGATGTAAGAGAAACGGCCGTCAAAATCATTGGAGACTTAAGCAAAAAGCACAAAGATGTTATCGTCAGAAATCTCGATCAGATCTCCAAGTTATTAGAAGATAAGAATTGTCACGTGCAGTTTCTTGCGCGCGAAACCTATGATTTGCTAAGTCTATGAAGAATTTGACGAAGTTGTGGGGAGATTTTAAATCGATCCCCTTAAATTTGAACCACATTGCACTTACCCGTCGTCTTTTTGTAGAAAAAATCGAAGACCCTAATGGGAAAGACGAACCACTCTATGTAGCGGTCAACACTCTTTCTGGATCGATCGATATCTTTACTCATAGAGAGGGAGGATATTTGGAAACCCTGAAACGGAACAATGTCCAAAAACAAGATTTATCATCCATTCCTGAATCGTTCCTCCTTCGGATCAAAAATAGAGGATATATTTTCCCTTCCGAAGAATATGAAGACCTGGTCTTTGAAACGATCATCAACCGCTATAAACACGAAAAATATAATAGCGATAAGATTTTAGGCTTCTTCGCTATTGATATGGGGTGCCCCGTCAAATGCAAATATTGCTTCGAAAAAAAATATGAAGAGCAAACTAATGCCTTTGAAAAATCGACTATGGACGAGACCTCTTTGCGCGCGGCTTTCAACGTCTTGGATGTGATCAAAAATCTCCAAAAGAAGGAGATTGATTTCGTAGCCGGTTGGGGAGGGGAGCCGTTTGTTGAAAGAAATATAGATATGAACTTTCTCTTTGTCTCGATGGCTAAAGAGCGTCGCATTCCCATCGGTTACTTTTCTAGTTTGGTCTTTTTGGGAGATAAAGGGTATGAACTATTAGCCACTAATGCTCCCTATCTGAAATTCATGCAGACGACCCTTGATGCCAAAGGCGGGGTTCATGATAAGCTAAGAAAAATTCCAGAGGCCTTTAACCGAACAGTCTACAATATTGACCGTCTATTGAAAGCAGATGTTCCTGTCATAGTTCGGACTAATGTGGGCCCTCATAATATTGACCTGGTTCCAGAACTCGCAGAATTTTATGAGAAAAAGGGTTGGTACGATTTCCCTAAATTCAAAGCATTCATTGTGAAAACCTATGATCGGCATCATGACCATGAGACCAATTACCTCTTTTCCGAAGATGAGGCTCTTTCCCACTGGCTTCGTCTGAAAGATACTTTTCCCGCAGTGCGAAAGATGCAAACCCTAAAATATGCGCCTGCACTTCTTCCTATCTTGCGTGCTTTTGAGATCAGAGAAAACATCGACATCACGCAAGATGATTTCGAGGTGGAGACTAAGCCGATGCTCACCTATTGCTACACAGGCAACCGGTGTGAATATGTCTTTACGGGCGCCCCTAATTATTCAATCTATACCTGCGCAGAGTGTACAGGGATTTCTAAATATAAAATAGGGACCTATTATCCCCTTCTTACCTTCGATGAAGAGAAGAAGAAAATATGGGGGATGAGCAATGAGTTTTACGGCATCCGCTCCATTGATACCTTGAAGATGTGCAAAACCTGTCCCGCCAATACCCACTGCGGGGGATATTGTGCGCTTGAAGCGATCACAGTGCATGGCTCTTCGGACAACGTTTACTGCAAAGAGATTCAGAATGTGATCCCCAATTTCATTCGGAAAGAAGCGCCTCGCTTTTACCGCAGAGGCCGTATGCTGATGGACCGCTCGCAAAACATTACCTTATAATCCCATGGAAGCCGATTTACACGTTACCAACCGTTGCAATTTAAGATGTCTGCACTGTGTTTATGAATCGGGCGAATTGAAAATGCCCGATATGACCCTCGAAGTAGTTGAAAGCCTGATACCCAGCTTGAAAGGCATGGGTGTGGATGAGATTCATCTCACAGGCGGCGAGCCTTTATTAAATCGGCAAATATTTGCCATCATCGCTCTTTTGCGAAGAGCAGGATTTACTGTTCGCATTCAAAGCAATGGGATGATGCTCAATCAAGAAAAGGTGGGAAAACTCAAAGAAGCTGGTCTCAATCAAATTCTAATCAGTGTCGATGGATTAAGGGAATCTCACAACCAGTTTCGCAAAAATCCCCGCTCCTTCGATGCCGCGATCAATGCTGTTAAGATCTGCCTCCAAAATAAACTTTTCACACGGGTCAACACCGTGCTCTACCAGGATAATTTATTAGACTTGGAAGATCTTTTAAATCTTACGAAAGAACTTGGCGTCGATCAACACTCCTTTTTCTATCTGGCGCCGATCGGAAGAGGGAAAAAAATCGCCCATAAAATCCTCACCTTGCCGGAATGGAAACAAGCCTATCAGAAGATCCTTGCCTATGCTAAAAAAATGGATTTTCTCTCCAAAATCAAAGCTCAAGATGTCTATCATGGAGATAATGTTATCACCGAAGGATACGATATTTGCCGCGAAGACAACTGCCTCATTATGGCCAATGGCGACGTCTATTCTTGTGTCTTTTTTGTCGGAAGTCCCTATAAAATGGGGAACATCCGTGAACGGAGTCTCCTCGATATCTGGAGAGATCCTTGGATTTGGAATACTCTCTCCGCTCCCCGTCAAAAACGCTGTGGTAATAAATTTTGTGGTGCAGGCTGTCCAGGCATGTCCTACCTTATGACTGGATCGATTGTTTCATGCGATCCTCGATGCCGTCCTGATCAAAATCTAACCTCCAGTTGCATCCGCCAATACATCGAAACGAAATAATTATACAGAAGAGACTTCTCCGCGACTACCGAATGAAGGGGTGTTCATTTGCTCATTATAGACTTGCCATTTTTCAGGAGCAGGGATCGTTGCAGGATCGTCCACAGCGGCAAACCATTCTTTAGCGCGAAGAGGAATAGAAGCGACAATGCTTGGATCTAGAGAATCGGCCTTTAATGCGTTGTAAAAAGAGACACAGAAAGGATGCGGTGCAAGGAGTTTTCGGTCAGGATCGGTGGCACGAGAAATGGAGCGACAGGCTCCCAAGCAAGTTGTCCAATAGGGACATCGAGCGCAAAGTGTTTCATAGTCTTGCTGTTTGAGATTGCGGATCTGTTCGAAATGGGGGCCATTCCAAATCTCTGCCAAAGGCTGGTTTTTAATGTTGCCTGCGATAAAAGTGCGAAGGTTGAACGTAATTGGGCCACAGGATGTTACGTCGCCATTAGACATCACTTCACACCGATGAACACCCCATCCACATTTCTTGTGGGCCCCTCCAGAGAAGAGATCAGGAAGCTCGACGGTGAGATGAGGGTAAGTTTCGCGCGTATATTTTAAGAATTTCAGCCAGCGAGTGAGATCTAAGAGAGGAAGATCGCTTCCATTGCCATTAGGGCTATGGGAAAGAAATACTCTGTGTCGCGCTTTCAAATTTTTTGAAAATTGAAAGATCTCATCTGCGACATTGATATTCACCCAAGTGATCACAGTTTGGATTTTAACATTGCATCCCAGGCTGACCAGGGTGCAGATATTTTCCAAAATCTTTGGAGTAAATCGTTTATCACGCATATCATCGCCTTCATAACTAATGGCATACTCGATCCGAGTTATGTAATCTTCGGCTTCTTTAAGAACTTTTTCGATAAATACGCCATTGGTTTCGAGCTCCACACGGATCCCTTTATCGATACAATATTTCATGGCTGGGATAGTCCATTTAGACATTAGCGGCTCTCCACCTGTAAAAGTGGCCTTTTGACAGCCAAGGTCTATTGCCTGGTCGACGAGCGATTTGGTTGTTTCGAGATCGATGATGTGGTCTTCCTTAAACCAATCAGCTGCATAGCAATGGCGACAATTGAAATTGCATTTGGAGGTCATTCGAAGATGAAGATCTTTTAATTGTGGCATGATCACCTTTCTTTAGGCTTTCCTATCCAAGTGCACAAATAATCCATATGCACAAGAATCTGTTCCCGTTGCTTTCCATCATCTTTAGGAAAAGAGTGCCCGTGCTCTTTCCAATAGTCAATAGGGCAATAAGGATCTTTCTTTTTGAATGATTTCTCCCCTGTCTGAACGGCATGATGAAGATATGAGTGGGCTGCACACCCTCCCTTGCATTTCTCAATCAAACTACATCCATTGCATCCCTCGATTTCTTGAGTATTTTTATTCCTTTGCCGAAAGAGGCGAAATTCCGGACTATGGATGATCTCTTTAAGATCGTGCTCTAAGAGGTTAAGACGCGATTTGTAATCATGCAGATAGACACAAGGGGAAACGAAGATCCTTCCATCGGGAGTGATTGAATGGATTCGAAAACTCGTCCTGCCGCAAGGGCATCCTTTTGCCACCTTTTTATCAAAGAGGGCGGCAAGGACGGGATCTCCCACTTCTACTGATTCGCAATGAGTCATCAGTTGTTTAAAACCGGCGTAATATTGCTCCGGCGTAATTGTTAGATCATAGTGTCTTTTTTCGGTAGGCTTCAATACATTGATCCGGACATTGGAGCCATAATCATTGGCGATGTCAATAAGCCCTGCAATATGTTCGGGAGAAAAATTCCATCTCATCGCAGCCATCACGATAGTGAATGGGATCTTTTTCACTTTGCAGATACCCAGAGCCTTGACGGCTAGTTTATAGACACCGACACCCCGATTACCATCATGCTCTTGTTGAAATGGAGAATCTAAGCTAATATCGATGTCATTAAGTAGTTCGAAGGCATGGCGGAATTTGTTATAGAGATGGATTAAGGTAATGCCGCTAGTCGTAATACCTACTTCAATACCTCTTTTTTTCAAAGAGGTAATGATATAAGGAAGGAGCGAATTTTGCACATCGGAACCGCAGGTAAAGATGGGTTCATTTCCCCCTATATTCACCGTTTTAATTCCGTTAATCGACAGCTGTTCGACAATCCGGTCGACCATAGCCTTTGTCAAATCGGCCCCTGCTAATCGGGCTGAGGTTGAATAGCAGTGCTTGCATCCATAGGGACAATAGTTGCCTAACGACCAACCAATATTTTCGATATGAGGGGGCGTTTCTTCTAAATCCCCAAATTCATGAACTGGGCCACCAGCAGCATAATGGCCAAAAGGGTCGTAAGATTTCTTTTGTGGTTGTTTGAGAAGATTTAACATAGGGCAACCAGTATGACAATTCTTCCCTATATCTTAACTAGATCGGTATTATTTTTCACGACTTTTAGACATGACTCGGTTTTGGTCTTTCTCACCCCCTCAAGCATGGAGTAAAAATTCCCTTACTTAAAATTAAGGGGGCTCAATCTGAATTAATTACTTGGGGAGGTTTTGAGGTAATAACCCAGAATCCCTGTCATCCAGAAGCAGCTTTGGCTTGGCCTTTTTAAGACGTTTTTCCATTTTTTTGATGTGCTCTGCGGGCGGAATATTTTCAGGTGGTGTGCCGCCAATTTTAGCAATGGCAGCACGAACCTCTTTGCCTACTGCCTCATGAGCCTCAATAGCATCTTTTTGATTCTTGATGCCTTCGCGCTTCAGTTTTTCTCTTGTTTGAGTCATCCGAAACTGATTAGCTGCCAACTCCGTTCTACCCATCCGGTCCATCAACTGTTCCCTAGGATCAATTCCCTTACGGGCTTTGATCGCATCTGAGAATGAGACAGGATGATATGGTTAAAAACATAGAAAAACATGTATGGGGTGCTAGAGGTCAGAGGTTCAAATCCTCTCATCCAGAAGTTTTATGCTCTCTCCAGTTTTTCCATTCCCTCTCTTTTTTTGTTTTCTACCAGTTTTAATATCCAACAACTGGAAATAATGCAGATGGGGCTTAATATCATAATTGCTTTTGGAGTAATAGATATGATTATTCCTGCGACTAGAGGAGCGCTAAGTTTTGCTAATGCTTGTACAGACTGGTGAAGCCCCATCGTTTTTCCTTGACCATTGTTAAGTGCATAATCTGATAAAAGATTGGTTAATGCTGGCATCAGCAGCGCATAGCTCGATGTAAATAGTGGTACCATCCAACATACGTGTGAATATTTTGTGATAAAAAAAAGAGAAAATAAAGATCCGGATAAAACAATTGTTGAAAGATAGAAAAATAGATTAAATTTAATGTAGCGATGAAGCCAGATGAAAAAAACCAGTTCTGATAAAAGAAACCACAAACCATACTGTGAGTAGGTGCTCGACACCTCTAATTCAGAGCATCTGATCTGTTGAATTAAAAAAATTTGGAAAGTTTTAATAAACAAATACCATCCAAAAAAAATAAAAAATTCTGCTGTTAAAATGTTTCTAATTATTCCTTTGGTGGAAAAAATTTCTTTCCAGCAAATTTTAATTTTAATTGGAGGGGCGGATCCAGATTCTGAGGGCCATCCATATTGGATGAGAAAAAAGTTAGTGAGAGTTGATAGCATGCTGATGGTAAATAGTTTATAGGTTGCTTCGAGAGCTGATCCAGACGAAGAGTGAATTATGTTGCTCAGATAGGGACCAGCCATAAATCCTAACCCAATCGTGCATTGGGAAAGGGCAAACCATCTTGATCTCTCTTTTTGCGAGGTAAGATCAGAAATTATTGCATTGCTAGTTGATATATTAGCTCCAGTAACACCTGCGAGAAAATTTCCTAAGAAGAGAGGGAGTGTTGAATGGTTCCAGATACCTACTATGAATAATAGGTAGCAGAGGCTGTTGCCTAAATAAGAAAAGAGAAGGGTAATTTTTCTTCCTCTCTGATCAGAAATGGATCCTAATAATGGAGCAGAAAAAATCTGTCCTAATGGATAGATGGATAAAAGAGCTCCTAGTAAAACATATCGCATCCCAGTAGATACTTCTGAGGGTATAATACCGTAAGAACTTTTCAAAAATAGTAGAGGTATTAACGGGATAATAGTTGCAAAAGAAAAAAAATCTATAAATAAAATAGATAATAATAAGTATACTTTTCTATTCATGAAACATAATATAACCAATCGGTTAATTGGTTTTCTATAATTTAGAAAAAAAATATTACCAAAAAGAAAATAGATCTTTTTTCTCTTTTTCTTTTTTTATTCCTTTCAGGAATTCATCTAATGAGATTTCTCCTATCACTTTGTTCTGACGGGTGCGTAGGTTAATGGTGTGGTTAGATGATTCTTTATCTCCTACGGTTAGCATATAGTTCACCTGCATTATTTGTGCTCGCCGTATTTTTTTATTTACCGACTCTGCGCCATCATCTATTTCGCATATAAATTGTGCTTTTACAATTTCTTCTCTAATTTGGCGAGCATAATTAGCATGACGTTCGGAAATGGGTATGATTCTTATCGGGGAGGGACTTATCCATAAAGGAAATTTTCCTGCAAAATGTTCGATTAATATACCTAAGAAACGCTCTATAGACCCCATGATAGCTCGATGTAACATGACAGGCCGTTCTGGAACGCCATTAGAGTTGATGTATTCTAATTTAAACCGCTCAGGTAGGGACATATCTAGTTGAATGGTACCACACTGCCATGAACGACCTATGGCGTCAGTTACATGTATGTCTATTTTGGGTCCGTAAAAAGCTCCATCTCCTCTATTAATATGGAAAGGATCTCCCCATTCTTCCAGTGCTTCCTCTAAACCTCTTGTTGAGATATCCCAATCTAAATCAGTTCCCATGCTATTAGAAGGTCTAGTAGAGAGCTCCATTCGGTAACTGAGGCCAAAAACAGTATAAAAAGATTTCACTAACTCCAAAATAGCTAAAATTTCCTTTTTAATATCGCACCGTTGCATAAAGATGTGCGCATCATCTTGATGAAAACTTCTCACCCTTACTAAACCAGATAAAGCACCAGAGGGTTCATATCGATGCACATTGCCTATTTCTGCTATACGCATAGGTAAATCGCGGTAACTATGGGTGCGCGATTGATAATAGAGCATACAACCAGGACAGCTCATAGGTTTAATGGCAAAAGCACGATTTTCGATCTCAAAAGTATACATATTGGCACGATAATGGTTCCAATGTCCTGACTTTTCCCATAAATCTTTTGACATCAGCAAGGGCGTCTTAATTTCCTGATATCCGGCTTGTTTCAATAGATCTCTCAGAAAACTGATCAAATTATTCCAGATGACCATTCCTTTAGGATGGATAAAAGGAATGCCTGCCGCCTCTTCTTTGAGGGAGAAAAGGTCCAACTGAGGACCTAATATTTTATGATCTCTCTTTTCTGCCTCTTTTACAGTTGCAAGATAGTTATCTAGTAATTGTTTTTCAGGATAGGAAATTCCATAGATTCTTGTGAGCATCTCAGATGAAGAGTCTCCTTTCCAATAGGCACCAGATACCTTCAATGTTTTGAATGCTTTGATGATACCTAAATGTGTTAAGTGAGGCCCACGACAAAGATCAAAAAACTCTCCCTGCTGGTACCCTGTAATCTCTTTTCCCTCAATGGTTTCCAATAGTTCCATTTTATATTTATTTCCACTTACCCGGGATGCAGCTTCTGCTTTATTGAGAAAAACAGATCTTTCTATAGAGTGGTCTTCTGATATAATTTTACCCACTTCCTCATCTATTTTTTCTAAATCCTTGTCTGATATTTTGAGGTCAGCAAAATCATAAAAAAATCCTTGATCAATAGCAGGGCCTATAGTTGGCTTTGCTTCTGGCCAAATTCTGCTGACAGCATGGGCGAGAAGATGGGCGGAGCTATGCCAAAAGATCTCCTTTCCTTCAGGATCTGCGAAAGAGAGAAATGAAATGTTGTCTCCTGGTTCTAAAGAGGTAGAAAGATCGACTGGGTGACCATTGATCTTCGCTGCTAGCAGCTGATCAGAGTTTGCGCGATAATCTGCTAAATTTTGAGCGACAGTTCCTCTCAAAACTTCTATAGACTTTCCTTCGAGAATGACTTTAATCATGGCGACCTTCATCAAATATACATGAGGAAATCATGCAACCGCCACAAGTTACAAAAGAGCGTAAATTTTATCAATAGATCTTTTTCTGATGCTATTTTATTTGTTAAATTTTTTCATTAGTAATTATGAAATAGTAATTTTTGTATCTGAATTAAATCTATCCGATTTAAAAAAAATGAGCATTTGAAAAAACACTCTTTTGGGATTAAAAGATAAGAAATTTTCTCTTTAATCTCTTCTGAAAAAAAAACTGTTTCAGTAGAGCAATCTGCTTTTTTCTATCTTTTCGATATTTGTTGAGAAAATTTCGATAAAGCAAATCGGTATGGATCCTTTCTTCTACAAATTCTAAAAAACTATTTTTTCCGAAACAGTTACCTTTTCATTGATGATTTAAGTTTTTCAAAAAAACTTTTTTTATTTGAAGAGTTGTTATCGTTCTCTAATTTTGCTATTTCTTCGAACAACTTTTTTTGTGATTCAGACAATCGTACAGGAGTCTCAATAGTTACCTTAACTAATAGATCCCCTATTCCTTGTTTACGTACGTTGGGAACTCCCTTACCTTTAATTCGTATGATTTTTCCCGATTGAATTCCTTCGGGTATCTTGATCTCTACCATCCCATCTTGTAATGAGGGTATCTCTTTTTTACAACCAAGTGCTGCCTCAGAAAAACTTAATGGCAGATCTACTGTTACGTCATCGCCATTTCGTTCAAACAATGGATCTGGCTCAACTATTATATGCACATGAAGATCACCAGAAGGAGCGCCTCCTTGACCCGCATCTCCATAACCGGTCAATTGTAAGCTCATTCCATTATCGATTCCGGCTGGTATTTTAATTTTTACCTGCTGCTTGGTTTTAACACGTCCCTCTCCTTTGCATTCTTTACAGGGTGAGGCAATAACTTTTCCTTGACCCCCGCAGGAAGGACAAGATGAGGACATGCTGAAAAAACCACGATTATGATGAATTGCTCCCGATCCATGACAACGGGAACATGTTTTGACATCTTTGGGAGATTCTGCTCCTGTGCCCGTGCAACGGCTACAATGGGCGTAATTGCTGATAATCGCCTCTTTTACGGTCCCTTTTACTGCTTCTTGAAACGATATGGTGATAGATACTTTTTTGCTTGCCCCTTTTCGAGCAGAAGATCCTTCTGAATCAGATCCAAATAGCGAATCGAAAATAGATTCTTCCCCATTTCTTCCAAAAGCACCCATAAACGTACGTAAAGCTTCTTCCATAGAGGAAAAACTTTGTCCACCTCCGCCACCTCCTCCGCGAAACGCATCCGACCCATATTGATCGTAAAGTTGCCGCTTCTGAGGATCACTTAAAATTTCGTACGCTTCAGAAATTTCCTTAAATTTTTTTTCTGCTAAAGAATCGCCAGAATTTCGATCAGGATGATATTTTAACGCGTTCTTGCGATAAGCTTTTTTAATCTCTTCATCGGTCGCACCTCTGGAAATCCCAAGTATAGAGTAGTAATCTGACATAAAATATTCACCACAAAAACTGCTCTAAGTAGGCTACCCGAAACATGAATTTTTGGCAAACTATGCCTGTTATCGCTAAAACCTATAGATGGACTTAATCTTCTTATATTTTAAAGCAGCTTTTGATTTTGCCCTTCTTTTGACAGAGGGTTTATCGTAGAAACGGTGAGCTTTAGCTGCTTTCAAAATACCTTCTCTATCAACTTTCTTTTTTAAGGACCTGAGAAATTTATCTATAGGTTCCCCTATACGCACTTTAACACTCGCCATGCTATAACTAACTCCTTGAAACAGATTGACGATTCTATCTATAGGACTAAATATAGACAAGATCAATCTCTTTTTCTATTTTTCCCGATTGATACTTCTGATAACTCTCCATTGCAATCTGTGCAAAGTCCGGTATTAAATGGGAAGAAAAAGAAACGATAGGCTTCTTCCACCCATATCTTAACGTTTTTGCTATTATCGCTCCTATTCTTAGTCCAGTAAAGGATCCAGGACCTATTCCGATAGCAATAAAATCGGGAATCGAACCCTCTAAGAGCTCAACAATGGATCTCGTAATACTTTCTGATCTATGGCGGACAATAGATTTTTCCATTACAAGAAGAGCGCCATTAGCAACGGCTACCCATACATATTCGGTAGAAGCATCCAAAATGAGGGAGAGCATAGCAACCCAATCTAATATATGTTGATATATTTGTGTAGAATTAGATCGAGGAAGCTGATTCGCTCAAAGTGATAAGATGGAGTGGGCAATCAAAAATGGTAAATGGTAACTTCTAGGAAGTAGAAACTTTCTACCGTTGTTTGATAAAAGAAAAAGCGCTCCATATATTTTTAGTTTTCTTCGGGGATAGGCAAAGCGCTATCGGATCTGATATGCTGAATGGCTTTTTTTATTGTTTTGAGCTATTACTTTTGATCTGGCGGCCAATTATAGCGAGGTGTTGAATGTGGTTTCCCCAACCCAATTATGAGGATTTTTTTGTTTCTAAATTTATCAAACCTTGCGATCTCGAAGAAAGAATGAAGGATTTAAGAAATTCTCTGTGCACCATCGCCAGTTTAAATGGCTCTTTTGATCTTTTACATGCAGGACATCTTCATATTATTTATGAAGCTTCCAAGCAAGCAGATCTCTTAATCGTTGCATTGAACAGCGATATATCTATCCAAACCTATAAAAGCGAGCTAAGACCGATCCTTTCTCTAGAATACCGATTGAAAATGATCTCTGCATTAGCATTTGTTGATTATGTGACTGCATTTGATGAAGTGGATCCTTTAGTGATCCTTGAAAAAATTCGCCCTGATGTTCACGTCAATGGTAGTGAATATGGTCCTAATTGTATAGAAGCAGATCTTGTTCGGAGAAATGGAGGACGTCTTCATATGGTTGAGCTGGTTCCTGGATTATCCACTTCTGCTTTAATAGCTAATATTATAGATAAATGCACTTAATAAAAGAGTTTCTAGATCGATCGGAGGAATCTGTTTTTTAAAGATCTCTCTGCAACCAGTTGGTTAGAGCTGAACTTAATTGCTTTCAGAATAGTTTTGTTGGAATTAATTCGGTTCATAGAGAAACTTTTGGTCAAAAAGAAGGTTCATTAGAAGAAATGAAGAGATGAT
>CAYNKV010000003.1:46024-54097 GCA_964397905.1 uncultured bacterium | reverse complement strand
AATTAATACAGCCATTCTTACTCCTTCTACCGGTGGTTATCCTCATGGATCAGTGGGGATTGGGTTTGCTGTTCCATCGGATATGGCAGCTCCCATTGTAGATAAGATCATTGACAAAGGGGGGGTGATCCGCGGCTGGCTAGGAGTACGCATACAACCTGTGGATCAGCCAATAGCTGATGGTTTTGGGTTAAATAAAGTAGAAGGCATCCTTATCTCATATGTGGAAAAAAAATCTCCTGCCGAAAAAGCGGGCATAAGAGAGGGGGATATCATTTTGAAATGGAACGACAAAGAGGTAAAATCGGTTCAGAATTTTAGAAATCAGATTGCTCAGCTCGATCCTGATAGCACAATTGCTTTGCAAATCTACCGGGATAAACAAATCATTCTTTTATCAGTCAATTTGGAGCCCTCTCCATTAGGTTCAGGGGATGAGTTGATGATGCATAAATTGGGCGTCGAGGTGGAGGAGTATCGAGATGGTGAGGGACGCTACCCTAAGTACGGCGAAGAAGCGGGTGTAGTTATTTCTAAAGTACGTCCTGGATCTCCTGCGGCAAAAGCAGGCTTACGCATCGGCTTCCTGATTCAATCGATTAATCGAGAAAAGATCACTTCTGTCGAAGATTGTAAGCGCGTTTTAATGAAGAGCTGTTCTGAACAGAGGGCGCTCTTGCTCGTGCGTCAGCCAGATAAAGTAGTCCGATTTTATTCTATTCCTATCGAATAAATAATGAGGGAGAGATGGCTTTAATCTCCTTAGAGCCATCCATTATAGATGTATCTTTTGTTAATCATCCTTCTTTATGCGATCTGGTCTGCCGCTTTTCCCATTGCTAAGCTTGCGTTGCATTATAGCTCGCCGCTCTTCTTGACCGGAGCTAGGATGCTGCTAGGAGGCATGCTACTGACCTCTTACCTATCTGTAAGAGATCGCTCTCTTTTGCGGTTGAGTAAAAAACAGTGGATTTCAGTAGGGTTGCTTGCCCTTTTTAGCATCTATTTAACCAATATTTTAGAGTTTTGGGCGCTTCAATATCTCTCCCCAGCTAAAGCCTGTTTCATCTACTCTCTTTCTCCTTTTTGTACAGCAATAGGCTCTTATGTTTGTTTTGGAGAAAAAATGAACCTACGGAAAATAGGAGGGTTAACTCTTGCTTTTCTCGCCTTCCTGCCGATACTCTTTCTTCAAACCGACTCCGAAGTTGCCTCCATTCTCTCCATCTCTCTACCCACCTTTGCTATGCTTGGAGCCGTTCTCTTTTCCGTCTCCGGATGGATCATCCTGAGAGCCACCGTGCGACAGCTCTCCCCTATAGTAGCCAATGGAATCAGCATGCTCATAGGAGGCGCTGTTGCCCTCCTCCACTCCTTTTCTGTTGAGCAATGGCCCCCTGTAGATCAACCCCTCCCTTTCGTAGGATGGCTCCTCCTCATCACTTTTCTCTCCAATATCCTATGCTACAATTTATATGGGTGGCTCCTCAAAAGGTTTAGCGCTACCTTCCTCTCGCTCATTGGATTAAGCTCTCCTATCTTTGCCTCTATCCATAGCTTCCTCTTCCTCCAGGAACCTTTCTCCTGGCCCATCCTCTTTTCTACTATAGTAATCTTTCTATCCTTCTTAATATTCTATCAAGAAGAAAAGAAAGGATATTAGATTTAATCTTTTTGTCATAATAATATTATGAACAAGATAGAAAATGGATTCCGTTTTGTTTCGAAAACAATTGGTAGCAAACTAGGTAGTCAATTCCATAAGATGGGTTTATTGTCGATCGGTTTATTAGCAATTTTTATTAGTTCATTAAAATTGAAAAAAAGAACTGTTGAACCCCAGGCAGGGGATCTACAAAGATTAGATTCCAGAATTTATGGAATAGCACTGGGTTTATTATCAGTAATGATGTTGCTTCTCTTAAATAGCATATCAGACGCAACTGCTCCGGAGATCGATCCGCTATCTTTTCAGCAAGCGAGGGGCTCAAACTTTCTTGGAAAGAGGCATCTTCTTCGATAACCTTGCCTATCTTTGACCCGATCATTGGAATATCCTGCTTTTAATAGATCATCTCTCTATTTTTTTTCAGTTGTTAAGAGAGATCTAATAAAATTTGCGCAGTAGATATCGACCTTGATGTTAACAAGCTCACTCTCGAGGGCAACAATTGGCCAACAATTGGATATCGAAAAGAGCGTCGATCAGATAATATGAGGATAATAGAGATGAGTTTTTTCTCTCGATCTTACCTGCTCTTTGTAATCGGTTTATTAAGTTATGGATCTAAAGTGTGCTAAAAAGCTGTTACGTGCCGAGTTAAAGAAGATTGTGCCTCCATTAGAGCTCCGGATCAAGGAGGAGGCTTTGCTTATCGATAAACTGTTCTCTTGGTTGCTTGATCAGCCGCTAAAGAGTGTAGGGCTCTACTATCCAATGGCGCATGAGGTGAATCTTCTCCCTTTGCACGATCTACTTCTGGGAGAAGAGTTCTCTGTTGCTTTTCCGCTGATAGTAGGAGAGGGTAAGCTTCTTTTTCGCCGCTCATTAGATTTAAAGGAATTTATAGAGGGGTCATTTAAAATTCTCGTGCCCGCGGAAGGGAATCAGATGGTAATCCCTGATCTGCTTATCGTTCCAGCGGTTGCTTTTACTGCTGAAGGGGATCGCCTCGGCAATGGCGGGGGCTATTATGATCGCTATCTGAATGCTTATCAGCCCAAGACGGTGGGGATCGCTTTTTCTTGGATGCGGCGCCCCTCTTTGCCTATAGAGCCGCACGATCGTAAAGTAGAGCTGATTTTCTGGGGAGATAGTTGAGGTAAAAAGGGAGAGTAGCTGCTATTTGTATTTGATCGGGTCAATCAACTCGAAAATGATAGGCTCTTCTCGCATATAACGGATTCGTAATTTTTGACCTGGTAACGGCTCTTTTTCTAGCTGGATACACTGTGTGATGGGTCCTCTTATCTTTTTACCATTTTTATCATGCGCTCTACTTTCTGATATCTCATAACTGATATAAAGATCAAAGATGCCTTCATCTATCTTTTCTATCTTGCACTTTGCCAAAGTTTCTGCCCATATAGATTCATTGGAGGAGGAGGTGGGAGAGCAAGCAAACAACAGAAAGCAAATCAGCAAAAAAAAGGTTATGCTTTTCGTATAGATAAACATAAATCAATAGATCTCCTCTATTTTTCCGCTTTTAATAGGTTGGTAAGCGTTCTAGCGATGCTGTCCAAGATGTTCTCAATTCTTTCCTCGATGGAGGCAGCATCACCCATAGTTTCGATGGCAAGATCATGTTTACCTAAGACTTTTCTGCAGACTGCGTGCTGGTAGGAAACGTAAGGGTTGTTCGAAATGATCAAAACTTGTTTTAGATCATCATTCAATTCGATCAATGCATTTAAAGTATCTTCTGTATTAGCTCGAGTCCCATCGGGATGGTTTGGAGCTTGCACTGGTATGGGAACTACTGTTCTAAAAAGAGCTGGCTTTTCTAATTGATCCCAGATTTTTAACATCATCTCCATTTCGGTTGTAGGGATGGATAACGCTTCTAGCTGTTTGGCAAATTCTTGATCGCTTGCATTACCTGTTTTTAACTCTCTGGTAGAACCGAGCAAGTAGATTTTCTCAGAACAGATTCCCTGTTCAGAGAGATCGAAGAGAAATTTATATCTTTTTTCAACCGCAGCAGAGGTTGCACCTAGAATGACTATACTTTCATACCTTTTTTGCTTTGGCATAATCCTACAGGTAAGGGGAGAGTTACGCAAGAGAGGTTCCAACTTTTTTCTCTCGATTTCGCTGATTGTTTGGTAGCCGTCCCAGCGTTCCTTATCCCTTGGTCGGATAAATTTTTGATTAGCTATAAGGGTTGCCATCTCAAGATTTTCTATCGGAGGTAAACTAAGGATGGCAAAAATATCTCGGAGTAACTGTGTCGGCTCTCCATTTTTCCAAATGGAATCAGACGCACTTACCTGGAGGTCTTTATCATTTTCAATTATTTTAGATGGTTTTTTTTGATCGAGCTTGGCTGTTTGGAGGTAACTTGTACTGCTGATGAGTAAAAGAAGTAAAAATCTTCTCATAGAAAAATCCTAGGGAACGCATGCGCGTGATACTCAATTCTTAATTTTTTTAGCAACCTATTCTTGGAGGATAGCTGATTTTGGAATAGCTGGGCAAGAAAAGCTGGGAGTTATTTCAACTCCTACTTCTCCAGCTGGATCGATGGCGGATCAGTTTGGTTGTTTATAGTTACCGAGACTTTTTCTTGAGGGTTGACCTTTTTTTCTAATATTGCTGTGGCAATGGAGTTGGCTACTTTTTGTTCGATGAGTCGCTTTAAGGGACGCGCTCCATAAAGTGAGTCATACCCTTTCTCCGACAACCATTCGACTAGCTGGGGGGTCCAGGAGAGTAGGATCTGCTGTTCTGCTACTCTTTTCCGCAGCTTTTCAAGCTGTAGATGAGCGATCACTTCGATGTTCTTACGAGAGAGGGGGAGGAAGGGGAGTAGATCATCTAGTCGATTGAGGAATTCTGGATTAAAACATTTTTTAAGAGAGGGGGTCACCACTTTTAAAATTTCTTCTTTGGTAGGGTGCGCTTTTTCTCGAAGGTAATCGAGTAGATCGACAGATCCGAGATTGGAGGTCATGATGAAGAGGCTGTTTCTACAGTTGATCTTTCGGCCTTGATTGTCGGTGATGGTTCCGTCGTCGAAAAGCTGAAGAAAGATGTGGAAAATCTGTGGATCTGCTTTCTCGATCTCGTCGAAAAGAACTACTCGGTAGGGGTGTCGACGGATAGCTTCGGTAAGCTGTCCTCCTTCTTCATAGCCTACATAGCCTGGAGGAGAGCCGATCAGTTTTGAGCTATTGTGTGGCTCCATATATTCAGACATGTCGAATCGAATCAAAGCTTCTTCTTGGTCAAATAGTTGGTAAGCCACTGCTTTAGCGAGCTCCGTTTTCCCTACGCCGGTAGGCCCTAGGAAGAGGAACACTCCAATGGGGCGATCGGGGTCACTTAGTCCCGTACGAGAACGACGGATCGCTTCGCTTATGGAAGCGATAGCATCCGGTTGTCCTATGACCGATTCGCCCAATCTTTTTTCCAGATCGAGCAATCGCTTTGCCTCCGTTTCTAAAATTTTATGAAGGGGTATTTTGGTCCATTTCGAGATAATTTGAGCAACGAGAGGCTCATCCACCTCCTCTTGCAGTAGCCGTTCTTTTTGATTTTTTAATTCTCTATCTATTCCTTCTATCTTTTTTTGAAGGGCAGGAATTTGGCTGTAGCGAAGCTCTGCAACCTTCTGATAATGGGCGCTGCGTTCCGCTTCCTCTTCTTGGAATTTCAGCTGCTCAAGACGATGTTTGCTCTCTTTGAGGTTTTCTATTCTTTTTTTCTCCTCATCCCAGCTGCTCCGCATTGCGGTTAGCTGCTGCTTTAAAGAGGAGATTTCTTCTTCAATTCGCTTGATTTGCAACTGGTTCTTAGATGAGGATTCTTCTCGTTTCATCGCTTCCCATTCGATCGTTTTAAGGGAAAGCTCCCTCTCTTTTTCATCTATCGGAAGCGGTAAAGTCCCCAGCTGCATGCGGATTAGGCTAGCCGCTTCATCGATCAGATCTATTGCTTTGTCGGGAAGGCGGCGCTCGGTGATGTAGCGGGCAGATAGAGAGACCGCCGCACGAATAGCCGCTTCGGTAATCCGAACACCATGAAAGATCTCATATTTTTCTCTTAAACCCCTTAAAATAGTAACCGCTTCTTCGACCGAAGGTTCTTCCACTAAGATCGGTTGGAAACGCCTTTCTAGCGCGCCATCTTTTTCTATATATTTTCGATATTCTTCGATGGTAGTAGCCCCGATACAGTGAAGGGTTCCGCGGGCAAGAGAGGGCTTCAGGAGGTTGGCAGCATCCATCGCTCCCTCTGTAGCCCCCGCACCTACTAAGGTGTGTACTTCGTCGATGAAAAGGATAATATTCCCTTCACTCTGTTCGACTTCTTTCAGGATCGCTTTGAGTCTCTCTTCAAATTCTCCTCGATATTTGGTTCCAGCAATCAAGCTTCCCATATCGAGAGAAAGCAGCAGCTTTTCTTTTAATGAGTCAGGAACATCTCCTTGAACGATTCTCTGAGCTAAACCTTCCACTATGGCACTCTTTCCTACACCCGCTTCTCCAATGAAGAGGGGATTGTTTTTGGTGCGGCGTGATAAAACCTGTATCAACCTCCGTATTTCCTCTTTTCTTCCGATAACTGGATCAAGGCTTCCCTTCTCTGCAAGGGAGGTGAGGTTTTTGCAATATTTTTCTAAAGGCTTAAGATGGTTTTCCGCTGTAGGAGAATTCATCGAAACGGCTCCTCGAATTTTTTTAATCTTTTTTTCTATTTCAGCTGGATCGGAGGATCCGATCCATGGAACATTTTTCTCGATCCTATACAAAGCTAAGAGAAGGTGGTCGCTTCCTATATATGGGTCGCCCCACTCGCGCGCAATGATTTCTCCTTCGATCAGCAGAGCACGCAGGGAAGAGGAGGGATTAGGTGGTAGAGGATTTTCCTCATACTTGGGGAGAAGATCGATCTTCTTCCTAATTGATTCTAATATCTCTTCTCGGCTAACCGATCCAAAATCAGAGCCATAAGTGGCATAATATCCTTCAGGATCTGACCATAAAGCGTGAAACAGGTGCAGTTCACTCAGCTCGACTTGATGCCGCTTTTGAGCCTCTAGATTCGCAAGGTGAAGAGCTGCGGAGACCGCCTCATTAAAACGAAATTCGTGTCTGCTATTCAATGTGCTACGACAAAGAAAAGATTGTGAGAGCCTCTTTTTAAAACAAAAAGAAAAATAACGCAAGCGAAGAAATTAATTAGGCGAGCGATCTCCTTGCTTCTAATAAAACCATAGCACAACGAACACAATTTTATAATCAAAAAACAGTTCCCATCAGTTGTCTGCTTAATAAAAAATTGAGCAGTTTCCCTTAAGAGTTTAGGAAAAGAAGGAGGAAAAGTTTTTTCTCGCTATTTGTTTTCATCTCTTACAAATAAACATATTGGATCACCGAGAAGCTTTACGAATAGCTCTCATTTTTTGTTTTCTCAAAAGCCAAAAATTCCGTCGTTCGAAAATAAATCTATTGCAACAGGATTCCCTATCAGATTCCCAATTGAATCTAAATTTTCCGGAGTGCAACAGGCATCTGGACTTCCCATGAAGATAGTTGGATTGTTTCAAAGAAAAATTGGGTTGTTTCTAGGATTGTTTCAAGAGAATAAAAAACTAACTCCAGTTAGATCTCTCCAAGAAAAATCTTTAATATTGGCCAGGATGCAGCTGTCGGAGCAGGATAAGCGACTAAAGGAACTGCCGAAGAAGCTATCGCTGCGGACTATGGAGAAGCAGATTGGGGAAATAAAAGAGGATAACGAGAATCTGCTTAAGGTTATCTCTCCACTGTTAGATGATAAGTGGAATCTGGGCAATATTGTCTGGAGAGTGAAATTCAGTAAAGCGAGGGAGATTTGGGGCTAGAGGCGGATTCATCGATGGAGAAGAGGCTCTCCATTTCTAGTCTGATCTTTCCGAAACTAGTGATCGATAAAAGTAGGAACCAATTAACTTGTAGTTTTTATTTTAACGAAAAAACTACTGCCTAGTAAAGGGAGTGAGCAAATTAATTAGGCGAGCAATCTCTTTGCTTCTAACCCAAACCAGGCATGAGGAAGAGAGTGTTAAAAAACTGTTTAACAATAAATAAAAGCTTTGTCGATATTGCTGCCAAATCTGTCTGTATTAATGAATAATTGGGATAGACCAAATGACAAATTCATGAGAGGAGGTAAATTCTTTTTGCCCAAAAGAGCAGAAGCTAATGAAGCTGCCTTAATCAAAGCGGGAACGGAAACAATTAGTCCAGCAACAAACCTTTCTCTAGAAGAATCTTTAATTTCTTCAGATATATCGGTATTTTCGGAATCATCGTCCCTACTGCTCTTTTCAACATCTTCATCGATCTCTGAAAGGACGTGCGCCC
>CAYNKV010000003.1:21450-45924 GCA_964397905.1 uncultured bacterium | reverse complement strand
TACTGCTTTTTTCAACACCTTCATCGATCTTTGAAAGAATGTGCGCCCTACTGCTTTTTTCAACACCTTCATCGATCTTTGAAAGAATGTGCGCCCTACTGCTCTCTTTAATCCTTTCAGAGATCTCTGAAAGGATGCGCGCTCTACTGTTCTTTTCAATACTTCCATATATCTCTGAAAGAAGGCGCGCCCTACTGTTCTTTTCAATAATTCCATATATCTCTGAAAGGATGCGCAAAAGAATAAATAGAGAGCCAACGAGTCGGTAAGCTTTATCAAATTTACCGAAAAGAGCTTGAGTAGATTCACATTTTTTTTCGAAAAAATTTAAGAGAGCAAAAGAGGTCGATAAGAAGCTTCTAACAATCTGAAGAATCGCCAACAGAAGAGAGGGAAGATCTTTTTTGCATTCTTTGATCCCACGGAGAGCAAATCCTATGCAATTTTTATCCCTAGCTGTTAAAAATAGGGGGCTTACCTGTCCCATTTTTTCAGAAAATTTTTCTGCACGTTCCGAAAAATTGAAAATAGTGCCTAACGGAGCAACGTTACTAAAAAATAGTGTGCCAAGACCTATTAGTTGTAACCCAACGTCTCGTTTACTTCTAATAACATCTTTGTATGTGACCTGTGCTACTGTTGGATCGAGAAAAAACATACCTTCTCCTATCGTATAGATTAAACTGGCAAAACTGCGCAGATCGCCAATGTAAATCTTTTATTTAATAAAATAAAAGTTTTTTTTAATCGGTAGCCGCTTTGGGTTAAGGGAAAATGGGATGGGGTAGCGGCCTTTGGAAGGAGATAAAGAGGAAACGAGAAGGAATCGGTTTTTCTGATGGTGAGCAGCGCTCTCATATAGGAGGTACAAGTTTTTTCTATTCGATCTTGGGTGTAACTATGAGGTAGAAGTTCAAGCAGGCTGATCGATCGGGTGCTTCTATGATGGGGAGAGTGGGGTTGGTTGCAAAAAAAGGATTTTTTTAAAGATTTAGCTCGATTGGGCTTGAACTGTTTGGTTTTTAATTGGGTTATAGTTTAGCCTCTTTAGCGTGCGGTTTAAGAGGAAAGAGGGTTTGCTTTTTTCTGGAATATTCTACCTTTCTCTAGGCATTTTCTTTCTTATCAAGGGCATGAGGTTGCTTCTACTTTTGAGGCAAGAGGGGAGCTTTTATGCTCCTCTATTGGATTGGGTGGTTTTTTTTGTGGAGAAAAAGTCTGATGCTATTCTGATATTGGTTGCTGCGGCTCTTCTGTTGGGTTTAATCAAGGGGCGAACCTTGATCGCAAAGATGGTGGATCAGGTGGCCGATCGGCTTTATAAAAATCTTGCTTTTCCATTCTCTTTCTTCTCTTTTTATGGTAGAAGGCAATGTTTTCTCATTCTTTCTATGATGATTGTTGGGATGGTAATCCGTTTTATTCCCGTTCCTTCTGATATTCATGGGTGTATCGATCTAGCGGTCGGCTCCTCGCTTATCTGTGGAGCGGTTGCCTATTTTCGGAATCGCTTTTTTTCTAAACAGTTGGAGGGCTGATTTTCTCTTATGTGGAACTTTTTTTATTGGAATCCTTCTCCTGCAGTTTTTTCTTGGAATCTTCCTTTTGTGGGGCGTCCAATTTTGTGGTACGCTGTTCTGGTTGCTTTAGGTTTTTTTATTGCTTCTCTTCTTTTTCTCTATCTTCTTCGTCAAGATGGAGATTTAAGGGTGCGTCTTTATGCAAAAGAGATTGCATCAGACGCCACCTTTTACCTTATATTGGGATCGATATTAGGTGCGCGCCTCTTTCATTTAATTTTTTATGAAAATAGAGCTATTTGGAGCAGCGATCCTCTGCTGGTTTTTAAGGTGTGGGAGGGAGGTCTTGCAAGTCATGGAGGGGTGATGGGGCTGCTGGTTTCCCTCTTTTTTCTTCAGCGCCGTTATCCTTTTGTTTCCTGGTTCCACCTGCTTGATCAGCTGGCAATTCCTGCAGGTGTTGCAGCCGCTTTCATACGATTGGGAAATTTTTTTAACCAGGAGATTTTGGGAACTTATAGCGAACTTCCTTGGGCGGTTGTTTTTGGAGCTCCAATAGATGGTTCTATGCCGATTCCTAGGCATCCGGTTCAGCTTTACGAAGCGGCTTTTTATCTATTTGTTTTTTTTCTTCTCTGGTTTCTAAGGAGTGCTCTTGGGTTGCGTAAGGAGGGTAGGATAGCGGGATTGGCTCTGTTGCTGATTTTTGTTTTTCGCTATTTAATAGAATTCTACAAGGAGGAGCAGAGCTGCTGGATGCTCGATCCTTCCTGTAAGATGGGTCAATGGTTAACCTTTCCTCTTATAGGAATGGGTTTATGGTTGATTTTAAGGAGGGGCAAAGGGTGCAGGTTAAGTTAGCTTAGATAGATGCGAGGAAGTCTGCTGTTGAGCAGGCAGAGAATTTCGTAGGGGAGTGTGTCGCAAAGTAGGGAAATCTCTTCTACGCTGATCTCTTCGTCGCCCTGTTTTCCTATTAAAACGGCCTCTTCTCCTACAAAGACTTCGTTATTGCCAATATCTACCATTAACTGATCCATGCAGATCATGCCAACGATAGGAAATCTTTTTCCTCGAATTAAGACGGAACCTCGGTTAGATAGGCGGCGCAAATATCCATCTCCATACCCAATGGGTAGGGTGACAATCCGGGTAGTAGATCGGGTAGTAAAGGTGTGTCCATAGCTGATGCCTTCTCCCTCTTCGACCACTTTAAAGTAAGCGACTTTTGCTTTTAATGAAAAGCAGGGCTGCACTGGAAGATGAGCTGAATTATATCCAAAGGTGAGCAGTCCGGGTCGGACCATATCTAAATGGGAGGCGGGGTAATGGAGAGTTCCTCCCGAATTGGCGAGATGGGAGATCAATTTTTTCTCTTTAAAAATGGGGTCTTCGATCAGGGAGATAAAGGTTTCTATCTGCTTATGTGCAAAAGAGTTGTTGGGCTGATCTGCAGTAGCTAAATGGGAATAGATTCCGATAATGTTAAAACAGTCTAAACTTTGAAGATAGAGAAAAAGTGCTCTACCATTGGAAGCACGAACTCCGGTGCGGCGATGTCCTGTATCTATCTCTATATGTATAGGAGCTTTTTTTGTTCTACAGATGCGGGAGACAAGCTCTCCTTTCCATCGGGAGCTGATAGTGAATTCAAAGTTATAGTTTATCAGCTCTCCGATTTGATCTTCATGAATAGCTCCAAAAATCAGTATAGGAATATGTACGCCTGCATTGCGCAGAGAGATGCCCTCTTCTAGATGGGCTACTGCTAGATAATCGACCCCTTGCTTTTCTGCATATTTACCTATTTCGCATAAACCATGGCCATAGGCGTTTGCTTTTACTGGAAGACAGAAGAGGGTATCTTTTCCTATCCAATTGCGCACGATAGATATATTGCGTTGTAATTGTAATAGGTCGATCTCTATCCATGCTGGATGCATACCCATAGCATAGTTGAATAGATAGCTTGTTCGATAGTCTAAAGCTCTCTATCTCTTTTTTTTAATTTTTTTTATTGATTGAGAGATTAAGAAAATCATATAATTTCCAAAATGGAAAGTTTATGAATCAGATAATGGTTGCGGGTCATTTAGGGAGCGATCCCGAGGTAAGGTTTACCTCTTCGGGTAAAAAGGTGGTTTCTTTGCGGGTTGCGGCTCGCTGTAGAAGGGGAAGCAAGGTTAACGAAACTATATGGTGGAGAGTTTCGATCTGGGGAGATGATTTCGATAAGATGATTCCCCATTTTAAGAAAGGCAGTGCTATTATGGTAATAGGAGAGATGAGCAAGCCGGAGATATTTACAGACAAAGAGGGGAAACATCAGGTTGCTATGAGCATGACAGCCTATAATATATGGTTTAATCCTTTTGGACGTCCTGAATCTGCTGCTGGGGCTGGTGAGTTGTCCCAAGAGAGCGGATCTGATTCTGCTCCTGTCGCTTATGCCGCATCTTCCGATTATGGACAAGGAAAGCTTACCTCTTTCTCAGATGATGAGGTACCCTTCTAATGAAATTAGAGAGAGTAACCTCCGTTGATTATGATGTTGATCTGATTGTATACCCTTTTTGGAAAGGGGAGAAGGGCGCTTTGTCTGCTTCTGCTGAGGTTGGTTCTGAAGTCACCTCTCTTTTTGCCCTTAAGAAAGCTGATTTTTTGGGTAAAGAGGGAGAGCAGCTGTTTGTTTATTCAGAGGGAGGCGATCGTCTACTTTTGCTTGGTCTAGGTGCTAGGGATGAGATAAGCGATGAGAAGCTGCGCAAAGCCTATGCTGCTGCAGTTGATAGCTGTCGATCGAAAAAGCTGGCAAGAGTGCTGGTAGTCGTAGCTGGCCCTTTTATCTCTCCTGTTGTAGAGGGGCTTTTGTTGGCTAATTATGCGTTTGATCGGTTTTTGTCGGAAAAAGAGAGACCTTTAATAGATAGTTTTTTTCTTCTGGGGGTGAGCGAGGAGGAGTTTAAGAGGGTCAAAGGGATAGAGACAGTGGTTCAATCGGTCAATTATGCGAGGGATCTAGTCAACGGGAATGGAGATGATATTACCCCTCGGGCGCTTGCTCGTGAAGCGTTCCAGATCGCTGATCTTTCTGATGCGATTCGCGTCACGGTTATGGACAAAGAGAGGATAGAGAAAGCAGGGATGGGTTTGCTACTTGCTGTAAGCAAGGGGGCGCTAGAGGAGCCACGTGCTATTTTTATCGAATATAGAGGGGATCCTTCTAGTTCTTCTTCGATCGCTTTTGTGGGCAAGGGGATTACCTATGACACGGGTGGTCTCAATCTAAAACCCACTGGAAGCATGGAGACGATGAAGTGCGACATGGCGGGTGCTGCTACGGTTTTGGCTCTTATGCGTGCGGTAGCTCAGCTAGGTTTAAAGGTGAATCTTCTGGGTGCTATAGCCGCTTCGGAGAATGGGATTGGGCCTGGTAGCTACAAACCTGGCGACGTTTATAAGAGTTATAGTGGAAAAAGTGTGGAAATTACCAACACCGATGCAGAGGGAAGGCTTGTTTTGGCCGATATTTTCAGTTATATTCAGGATCATTACTCTCTTTCTATGATGGTCGATCTTGCAACTTTGACGGGGGGCATTGTCGCTGCACTTGGAGAAGCGATGGGCGGTCTATTTTCTAATGATGAAGAGCTGGCCCGCCGGTTGATTGCGTCTGGAGAGCGGACTGGAGAACTTTTATGGAGGATGCCTCTCTATTCAGGCTATAAAGAGTCTATTAAATCACCTATAGCGGATCTTAAAAATTGTGCTGATCGGAAGGCTCCTAGTTCCATAGTGGCGGCTCTATTTTTAGAGCACTTTGTAGGTAAGAATTTAAGATGGGCGCATTTAGATATAGCAGGGACCGCTTATCTTTCTGCTCCCGATCGTTGCCATCCTACGCGTGCGACTGGGGTAGGAGTACAGCTTCTTATCGATTTTTTAAGGCATCTTTAACGATTATTTTTAAATCTTTCCTATAAAGATGGAGCTTCATCGAGCGGTTGTCTTGGCTGGCGAGGAAGGAAAGAGTCTTCTCTCTTTTTTGAAAAACCGTTATGGATCGCTTGGATCTGTTCGGTCGCTAAAAAGGGCTATTGAGGGGAAAAGGTGTACCGTAAATAAGAGGGTAGAGCTCTTTTCTACCCATCCTCTCTCCAAGGGAGATTCTGTTGAGCTTTCGTGGGGCTCTTTGGGTGGGGTGTCAGAGAAAAAACCTCTATTATTGTGGCGTGAGGGTGACCTTTCTGCTTATGCAAAACCTTCTGGGGTTCCCTCTTTATCGGCTCATTTTTCTGGTCAGCGGCTGGTTCATCGGCTAGATAAAGAGACGTCGGGAATCATGTTGGTAGCTCATAGCGATCAGATGCGGCTTTCTATGATCGCGCTTTTTAGGAGTCATCAGATAGAAAAGGAGTATCTGGCACTGGTTGACGGATTAGTGGAACAAGAGGGGGGCTCTATTATCTCTCAGATAGCGCCTATTCATTTCTATCAGGGCCAAACTATTTATGGATCTAGGAGGGTCGGAAGGAGGGCAATTACTGAGTGGCGGATGGTGGGCCATGGAGATAGAGTTTCCTTAATTCGTGCTTCTCCTATTACCGGGCGCACACATCAGCTGCGTGTTCATTTTAAAGAGATGGGACATCCTATTTTGGGTGATTATCAATATGGTAAAAGGTTTCTTTTCTCCTCTATTCCCATTTCTCGTCATCTTTTGCATGCTTATAAAATCTCTTTCATCCATCCGCAAACTAAGAAGAAAGTAATTGCTATAGCTCCAATTCCCGAAGATTTTTCTCTTTTTTTGAAGGAATTGAAATTGGATCTAATGGTAGATAGAGAGGGATATCTTTAGATGTAATCAGAAATAGGTGGAAAGAGGATCTACATCTATAATCATCCGGATCTTTGTTTTTTTTTTGATCTTCTGGATTAAGTGAATGAGCGGTCGTACCGCGCTTCCTCTGATTAAAAACTGGAAGCGAAAATGGTCTTTAATTTTGGCATAACCGGATGCAATGATGGGATAGATTTGGTAAGAAGGGGGAAGTTCTGAAAGGAGGGTAGCTCTTATCTCCTCTGCATGTGCGATGACGGAGCGGCTCTCTTTTCCGATAAAGAGCAGTTTTGTTAGGTGAGAGAATGGAGGAAACTGGAAATTGGCTCGCAGTTTCATCTCTTGCTCAAAGAAGGAGGGGTAATCGAGCGATGCTGCCTGCTGGATGTTTGGATGTTGAGGCAATCTGGTTTGGAGAATAACCTCTCCTTTGAGGCTGCTGCGTCCAGCACGACCGGCTACTTGGGTGATGAGCTGAAACATCTGCTCTGCTGCCCGAAACTCTGGGAGATGAAGGGCTACTTCTGCATTGAGGATTCCCACCAAGGTGATGGAGGGAAAGTGGAGTCCTTTAGAGATCATCTGGGTTCCTATGAGAAGATCTGCTTTGCCTGATCGGAACTGTTTAAAAAGCTGCTCATAATTTTCTCCCTGGGCTGTGGTATCGCTATCTAACCGTAAGGTTCTTATCTCGGGAAAGATCGCATGAAGTGCTTGCTCTACCCGTTCGGTGCCCACTCCTTTGAAGCGAAATCCTTCTGATGCGCCACATGAGGGACAGGAGATCCGAGTAGCTGTTACCTCATAATTACATAGGTGACATGCTAGCAGGTTGCCTCCTTTATGGAAGGTTAAGCTGATAGAGCAGTGGGCACAGGAAATGGGGCGACTGCACCTTTCACAGATGGCTGCTGTATTAAAACCGCGGCGATTGAGGAAGAGAAGGCTCTGTTCTCCTAGCCGTACTCTCTTTTCTATCGCATTAAGGAGAAGGTCGGAAAAGAGATTGTTGTGGCTTCTTTCCATATCTACAATTCGCATTGTGGGTAATGTTGCATCGTCAATTCGATCGAGTAGCTGGTTTAATTGATATTTTCCATTAAGAGCGTTCGAATAACTTTCTAGCGAAGGGGTAGCGCTACCTAACAGCACAGTGGCTCCGCAGATTTTTCCACGCATCACAGCAACGTCGCGCGCATGATAGCAGGGGTTATCCTCTGTCTGCTTGTAAGAGGAGTCATGTTCTTCGTCAACAATAATAAGGCCCAGATCGGAGAATGGCATAAATAATGCAGAACGAGTTCCCACAACTAAAAGAATTTCACCAGAGCGAACTTGATTCCAATTTTCCTCTCTTTTGCTTTCGGTGAGACGATGATGTACGACTGCTATTTTCTGTTGGAAGCGGCTTTTAAGTTGTTCGGCTACCTGAGTAATTAGCGAAATTTCTGGTACGAGGAAGAGAACTGATTTTCCTGCTTTAAGGACTCTGCCGATGGTTTGAAGGTAGATCTCTGTTTTCCCGCTTCCTGTTACTCCGTAGATAAGGTGGGTTTCAAAGCAGTTTTTTGATATGCTCTCTAAGATCCTATCTACTATGGCTGCCTGTTCTTTGCTCAGTTTTTTCTCTTTGGTAGGCAAGAAATCATGTTTATCTAAGAGAGCTCTCTCTTCTGTCAAAGAGGAGAGGGAAACAAGATTTTTTTGAGCTAATCTATCGACTGAACTTCGAGAAATCGATCCTTTTTTCAGCAGCTCTGATAAAATCATTCCTTTGGGCTGTTTTAAAAGGAGTTCTATTGCTTTAGCTGCTCCTCCTCGAAAAAGGATATATTTTTTTGCCAAAGCTGACCTGGAGAGGAGTGGACGGACGAAGAGCGATTCTCTCTTTTTTCTTCTTTTTTGTTCGATGGGTGGAGATAGTAACCTAACTGTTTTCGAAAAGCTGCTTCCATAGTAGCTAGTTATCCATATGCCTAGGTCTAATAGATCGGTCGGGATTGAGAGATTGTCGGAGTAAAGTTCTTCGATGAAGAAGATTTTCTTCGAGCTGCTCTGCTCTTTTAGCTCGATCACAGTGGCTGAACAATGTTGATTGCGTAGGGGAACTTTTACTCGACTTCCTCTCCGAATTGACTCTCTCCATTGAGGAGGAACCTCATAATCGAGAAGTTTGTCGACGGCTAGGTCGAGGAAGAGAGAAGCGAACAGAGGCGTTTCCATAGCTTTCGTTTCAATTCAATATTAGTTAAATATTTTTCTATTTGCTCCATAAAAAGGATAGCTGTGTTGCCTAAAAAGTGGCTATCTAATTCGGATCCTGCAGAAAATGTGCACCATTTTGCTAGAAAGCTCTTTTCCCAACCATAAGGAAGGATGATCAGTTTAAGGTGAGAAGCAGAGAAAAGCTGTCTGCCTCTTTCATCATGCTCCAGCTCCTTCCCGTCGATCAATGTAGCTGTTGCTAACTGAGAGGAGATCGCTTGTTCCATTCTTTGGAGAAACTCCCACTCTTTTTGGCTGGCTGCTAGCGAGATGAGCAACACTTTTGAGTGGGCATAGTCTGTTGCAAATGGTTCCCTCTTTTCAGGGATAGCATCGATAATCGGGATTTCTGGAAATATTTTTGCGAAACTGTTCCGAATATGAAAGAGTTGTCGCTCCATAAAGAGGTAAGAATACTCCTTTTCGTTTAATAAGATGAAGGAATCTTCTTTTCCTTCGCTTTTAAGAAAAAGAAGAAGGTCAGATCTTAATTTCTTTATCTGGTTCAACATGGGAGGATATTTGTTTCCTATTCTCGATCGATTGGTTGGAGCTTCTCGACCGGGTAAGGCGAGAAATTGTTTGCTGGAGGTGCCCAACAGCCCATCGATGGATAGGGGTGCATGTTATCCATGAGAAGGAGAAAAAAGCAATCGAAAAACTACCTACTGCAATATCAGAAAACCAGTGAGCTCCTACTACTATCCGAGGCAAAACAAATAGAAATGCAAAGCTCCAACCATATATGGCTAATTTTTGATCGGTAAAAAAAGCATATAGAAGGGCAAATAATATCAGGGTAATTCCATGGTCACCGGGAAAGCTTTGCTCTGACTGTTCCTTACATTTGACCCATTCTATCTCTTTAGAGATCCGTATGTTAGGAGTGATTACTAGGGAAGGACTGAGGCGCTCTCTATGGACTAGGTAGCGCAAAGGGGTGCAGGAGAAGAGAACTACTACAACCGCTATGGCGCAAATAGAGAAAAAAGATTGCGCCACTGCAATCAATTTTTTCTGAGATCTTACTATCGCTGCTCTAAAAAGAAGTAGGCAGATGAGGTCCACTATCCAATCGGTCTCTTTCCGATTTAAAAGAGCCCAGAAGAGCTGATTCCAGCGACGCCCTTCCAACGAACTGTTGAGCCATTGAAAAATGGTTCTATCGACCCAATCCCAGTAGGGGCGAGTGAGTGGCCAGAGAAAGAGCGCTATCCAAAGTAAGAGAAAAAGGTGAGAGATGATCAGTTTCTGCTTTTTCATGGCACCAGACGAAATGAGGAGGTTTTATTCCAAAAATTCCAGCTGATTATAGAGATCAGAGAAGCATAGATCGCAATGATCAGAGATCCTGTGTCGACTGTTCCATAATTACCTAATATGAGCAATCCATCTATAAACATGTAAAAGAGCAAGAAGAGGAAAATGGCAGCCGCATAAAGAATAAACAAAGTTCCTCTTTTCGTAGATCTGAGGCAGAAAGGGAAGAGAGCTGTTACAGCGATAGAAGGGAGAAGAGGAAAGGTTGCTTTAAAAAGAAAATTATTCCAGAGAGGTAGATTTTCTCTTCTTCGATCTAAATTGCTTATGACCGATCTAAGAAGGTCGCTTATTTTTTGCTGCTCAAGAGGGACTCTTTTTTCTGGGTTGAAGCGAATCTGGGGCAGTAGAATTTCTTCATAGGATTCAATTTTTTTGATCGATCCCTCTTTATCTTTTAAAAGATGGTCCGCATAGAGTGCAAGATGGCGATCTTTAAAAAAAGTTTTTATCTTCCAATATTCGTTGCTGTTTTCTATCCATATTAGGTCGGAAAGTTGATTTCCATCGATCGATCGATAAAAGAGTCTGCTATTATCTTCAAGGAGTAGCTGAGATACTGTTTTTTTTTGGTGCGCCTCTCCTTCTTCAAGCTGTTGAAGCGCTTTGGGGAGTAAATATTCAAAGTTCAGATAGAGGAGAAGGGTAGATCCGAGAGAGAGCAAGAAAAAGGGGCGGAACAATCTACGAGATGAGAGGCCTGCCAATTGCAAGATCAACCACTCATTCTCTCTATCAAGTTTGGTTACTACTTTGATTGTTGCAAGGAGGAGCGAGATGGGAAAGAGAAAACTACTTCTTTTGATTAACTGATTTCCATAATAAACGATCTGTTTGGACCAACCTAAAGAGCCTTCATGGGTGAAGTATTCGATGAATGAATAGAGGGTAAAGAAGGAGAGTATAAAAAAGAGGGCGCTCTTTAAAAATTCAGCTAGAAAATATTTTTCCCATATGAGCATCATCTACGACCCCTAACTATGCTTCTTATATTTTGGAGAGAAGCGTAGAGTATCAAAATAGGGGGGAGAAAATAGAAAAGAGCAGACCATTGGATCGAGAATCGGGCTGCTTTTACTGTGATAAATGAGATCAAGTAGAGAAGCGTAAACCCAATAAACCAAGATATTCCTCGGCGAGATCGGTAAGAACTTATTTCAACTCCAAAAGCAGCTCCTGACAAAGTGAGAATAAAAGGAGCTGTTGTTAATGATATTCTTTGGAATAGCTCTAATATAAATTTAAGTTCTCGATGAGAAGAGATGGTGAGCAGCAAATCTTTTAATCTCATATAACCAGGAGCGCTCCAGAAGGGTTCTTTTGTTTTAGATAAGGGAACGGTTTCCATAGAAAAGCTCTCTCTATGTTCGATCATCAGATGATCAAATGATCGATCCTCTTCTGAATCAAAGCTAGAGACAATCTCTACTTTTTCTCCTAACCAATGCTCCTTTTCTAAAGACAACTTATCTGCTGAGAGCAGATTTAATCGATTATAAAGGGGATTGTTGAAAACAATTAAAATTTTTTCAATTCGGTTTTTTTCTTTGAGAATAGGCTCCTCTACTTGGGAGAGGTCTTCCCTTTGTTGAGCAATCTGATTGATGATATGGAATGGGCTTTTCATTACTGTTTCATAGCTAAAATGATAAGCTTTCGAACGATATCGAGGTATCAATTCTGCTAAGAGTGCTAAATTGAGGATAGATAGAGCCATTCCCGATAAGAAGAAGGGGAGCAGAATTGATAAAGGGCTAATCCCAGCGCTATATAAGGAGATTAATTCTCTTCGTTGGTTGGATGTATATAATGTGATCATGCTGGAAATGCCGGAGGAGATTGCAAGAGCAAGAGGTACGGTATATAACATTTGGTAGGAGCCAAAAATTAAAATCGAAGATAGAGTGGATCCTGAAGCGGCGAAATGAGCGATTTCTTTAAATCTTATTGCATATAGAGAAACAGTAAGACTAAAAAACGAGATGAATAGTATTCGAAAATAATTTAGTAATAAATATCGCCAGAGAATGGGCATAGTGCTATTCTATTCTATTTCTTGATTTCTATCATAGAAACATAAGCAAGCTTTATTATAGAGAAATAGTAGATATAAAATGGAAGAGCAGCTTCTTAAGGTGGTACGTGATTTTCTTTTGCTTCACCTTCCCCCTCACGCTTCTCTTCTCTTGGGTCTATCAGGAGGGGCTGATTCTTTAGCTTTGCTTCATCTGCTTATAAAATGTAGATCCTATATTCCCTTTGATTTACAGGTGGCTCATCTCGACCATGGTTGGCGTGTAGAGGGAGAGGTGGAGGCGCAAAAAGTAGGAAACCATCTGGAAGGATTGCAGATTCCTTTTCATTTACACCGTTTGAAGAATGGGATAGCAAAAGAAAATGAGGGGAGAAAGGCGCGTCTGCTTTTTTTTCGCTCTCTTTATCGAAGCATAGGCTCTCATGCACTGGTTTTGGCCCATCATGCAGATGATCAGGCAGAGACGGTGCTTAAAAGAATTTTAGAAGGAGCCTTCCTTTTTTCTTTGGGATCTATTCGTCCCCTATCTTCAGTAGAAGGGATGCAGATTTGGCGTCCTCTATTATCGATTAAAAAAAAATTATTAGAGGATTGGTTATTGGAGAAAGGGTTAAGTTGGAGTGTAGATGCTACCAATGGAGATCTTCGCTATTTGCGAGGTCGAATGAGGAAGCTGATGCTTCCTTCGTTAGAGGAGCAGTTTGGAAAAAATGTATCCAATAATCTAGTAAGATTTGCCTCTTTTGCCCAAGAGATCGGTGACTATTTAGGCCGTAGAACTGCGCAATTTGAATCCTTGGTAGAAACTGATAAAGAGGAGATACGGGTTGATTTTTCTTCCCATCGCCCTTTAGAAAAGATTGAGTTGATCGCTTTTTTGAAAAAATTTATTGTTAGGAATCGGCTTCATATCTCCCACTCTGCTCTTGAAAGGTTGGCTCGACTGATAATTGAGGGAAAATTATCAAAAAAAGTGGATGTCAAGGGAGGTTTTATCTATGTAAGGGGGAGCTGTATGATCCTACGGAAAGAAGGCGCTTTTTTGGATCAGGGTAGCGGAACAGATCCTTTAACTGACTGCTGCTAAGCGTATGGTTTTAAATTAAATCTCTAGTTTGGTAACATGTCGATATGGGGCTATTAATTTATGGGTAAAGAGAACCGTTCTCGAAAAGAGCAGAAGAAGGGATTTTCTGGGAGCTTTACCCTCTTTCTTTTTCTTTTGCTACTTCTTATATTTTTGATGCAGAATGTTTCTAATGGACAGACCAACGAGGTGGCGTTCAGCTATCAGGTGGAACATTTAGTAAATTTAGATCTGATACAAGAGGCGGAAAGCAGGAAAATTGCACAAAATGATCATCTCGTTACCTTTACGGGTAAATTTCGAGAAAGGCTTTCTCCTGATTCGAAATCGCGGCACGCATACCTAGACCTCCTTAATAAACATAATGAGTTACAGGAAGAGCAGCAGCAGCTGCGCGATGAGGTCGCCTATGCTAAGAATCATGTTGTCGAAGCGGCCCGTTGGTTTCTACTTCTTTCTGGCAAGCAGATACCTGCCCAAGGTTATTGGGTGGTTACCCCTTTCTATGATCTTGCCGATCAAAAAATCTCTCTATCGATTAATTCTCTGCCCGAGAGCCAGTTTCCTTCTCTCTCTCAGTTGAACGCTTCTTTTCCTCCTTCGCCAGAAAATATAGAGGATTTTAGAAAGAAATCTCTTTCATTGCTTCAAGGATTTCGTTCGCCTGCCTTAGGAATAGGGAGTGAGTCGATGAAGCAGAAGCTCGCCTACCTAGAGCAGGTAGCGCCGAGTGCCCAACAATCGTTTCAAGATCAGCTAGAAGGGTGTAGGAATATTTTGTTCCAGTTAGGGGAGATTGTGGATCAGTTGGATAAGGAAGTGGATAATCTTCGTCTGATGCAGCTTCGTTCCGTACGCAGTTATGTAGGTGGGATTAGGCGTTATCAGGAGATTTATGAGGAGATGGATAGAAACAAGAGTCAGCTCGATAAGGCGCGCCAAGCGGTTGCTGAAACTAGCTGGTTTTTTAACAATCAAGAACTATCGACCAAAGCGTTAGAGAAACAGGACCCCGAGCTATTTGGAATTTGGTACAGTCAGGAGAAGCAGGAGTGGAATCGGTTTCAAGCGAATAGGGGAGCAGTTTTTAAGGTTCCCGATCAGCCTCGTAACCTGGTTTTGGAGAAACGATTTAAAAGCGAAGAACCCTCTCCCAATTATTTTGCCTATTTTTTAACCCTGCTTCCCGTGCTTCTTTTGGCAGGCTTTCTTTATTATATTTTTTTTGCCCGTCAGGTAAAGGGAATGGGCGGTAGTGCGATGAGCTTTGGTAAGTCTCCAGCACGTAGATTAGAGAAAGATCGCGATCAGGTTACATTCCAAGATGTGGCTGGCTGTGATGAGGCGAAAGAGGAACTTCAAGAGATCGTTGAATTTTTAAAGAATCCTGGAAAATTTACCTCTCTAGGAGCACGCATTCCTAAAGGGGTTTTATGTATTGGAGCACCTGGGACAGGTAAAACTTTGATAGCCAAGGCAGTAGCAGGGGAGGCGGGAGCTCCTTTCTTCTTTATCTCAGGCTCTGATTTTGTAGAAATGTTTGTAGGTGTCGGTGCTAGTCGTGTACGCGACATGGTCGAGCAAGCGCGTAAGAATGCTCCCTGCATTCTTTTTATAGATGAAATAGATGCTGTAGGTCGTCAGAGGGGCGCTGGTATGGGTGGTGGACATGATGAACGTGAGCAGACGCTTAACCAGTTGTTAGTCGAAATGGATGGGTTTAAATCGAGTCAGGGGGTTATCTTCATGGCGGCTACTAATCGTCCTGATGTTTTGGACACTGCACTTTTGAGGCCAGGCCGTTTTGATCGCCGTATTTTTATTAACCTTCCCGACATCAAAGGTCGCTTTGATATTCTTAAAGTGCATGCTCGTAAAATCAAATTAGATCCATCAGTCGATTTGATGGATATTGCCCGTATTACCTCAGGTTCATCTGGGGCTGATTTAGCTAACATGCTCAATGAGGCAGCTCTTTTGGCTGCGCGACACAATCTTTCGGCAGTTACAGCTGTAGAGATTCGTGAGGCAGTCGATAAGGTAAAATATGGGAAGGAGAGGCGCAGTTTGGAAATAGATGAGCATGAGAAAAGGAGCACCGCTTATCATGAATCAGGTCATGCTGTCGTAGGTTTTTCTGCCCAGTTTTCCGATCCGATTGATAAAGTGACGATCATTCCGAGAGGGCCCTCTTTGGGTTCGACCCACTTTATGCCTAAGAAAAATCGTTTGAGCTATTGGAAAAGAGAGCTCCATGATCAGCTAATGATTCTTATGGGGGGACGTGCTGCAGAGGAGATCTTTCTTAAAGATAGTTCGAGTGGAGCACAGCAAGATATTAGCCAAGCGACTCGTCTAGCCCGCAGCATGGTGTGCGAATGGGGAATGAGCGACTTGGGTACTGTAGCTTATGATGAGAAAACAGAGCATGGGGGCGTTCCTTTTGATAAAAATTATTCTGATGAAACCGCTCAACAGATCGATTTACGGGTTCGAGCCATTCTGGATGAGGCGCATCGACGGGCTGTTGAAATTATTAATTCTCATAAAGAGGCTATAGAGGTAATGGTCCAGATGCTTCTCGAGTTTGAAACTTTGGATTCTACCGACGTCGTAGAGATTTTTGAGGGTCGCTGGAGTTTAGAGAAGAAGAAGGCTCGTTTGAAAGATGTGGAAGAGAGCAATAAAAAGCTCACCCTCCCTTTCTTTAAAGAGAAAGGCACTCCCCAACTGCAGTCGGTATAATTTTCTTAGCTCCTTTGTTGGAAAAGGGGGGGGGTCTCTTATTCCATTTGGTGCAAAGTAATCTCTGCTTTTTTTATCGCCTTAGAATTTGCTTCTACAATTTCTAAATCGAAATGGTCATGGTGGAATTTCCATCCTTTCGGAGGGATTCTACCTGCTAGGTGTGAGATATAGCCTCCAAGCGTATTATATGCACTATTTTGTGGAATCGGTATCGATAGCTGCCTCTGGATATCAACAATTCCCATTCTTCCATCTACGATCCATCCAGAAGGGGATAATGAGGAATAGAGCTTCTCTAGCTGTAGATCATCATCTTCATCAGCAATTTCTCCTACCAGTTCCTCTAAAAGATCCTCTATAGTAACTATTCCTTGCGTTGTTCCATACTCGTCAACTACTATGGCTAAATGAATCTGCTTAT
The DNA here is from genome assembly GCA_964397905.1 of uncultured bacterium. Taxonomy (GTDB): domain Bacteria; phylum Chlamydiota; class Chlamydiia; order Chlamydiales; family Rhabdochlamydiaceae; genus PALSA-1444. Next base: position 29,685 of record CAYNKV010000003.1, on the reverse strand, counting down.
GAAGAAACTCTTGAAGAAGCGACGCTATTTTTCTCTTCTCTAAAACGTAAATGACTGGTCTAATAAGCGACTCGATCGATCGATTTTTCGGATTGCCTTCTATTAAAGCAGATAGAAGTTCTTTATAAAGGATTACACCTATAATCTGATCGCTGTTACTGCCATAGACGGGGAGTCTGCTATATCTTTCCTTTAAAAACAGTTCTATCAGCTTCTGGAAAGAAGCTTTTTTTGAAATAGAGATCATGTTGCTTCGAGGAATCATCACCTCGCCAACAGATCTCTCCTTGAAATGAGCTATCGACAAAATTTGCTTTCTTTCCTGCGGATTGAAGTAAGACAAAAATTCCGATTCATATAAGAGATCCAACATTTTATTCTGAATCGATAATGAAGATCCGCTATTTATTTTTTTTCTTAATCTTTTTGTTATTTCGATATTTAGTCGAACGAAGGGGACAAAAAGGGTGAGCCAGATAGAGGTAAGAGGAGCTAATATTGGCAGAGAGCGGGAAGCCGGTAAGAGTATAAGCAGCTGTGTAAGCTGGTTAGTCAAAAGATAGAGGAGCACTGCCGCTAAGGGCGCACTAATCAGCGGTAAAGGTAAAGAGATCTTGTTGCTATTTATTAGATAGAAAAAAGTTGCCCCATAAATAATAGAGAGAAGCTGGCGACTTAGCTGTAAGCTGGCAAGAAGCGCTTCCCACTTTTTCTCTTCAAAAAAATAGTTTAATATTTTTTGAAAAAAAAAGAGCAACGGAATTTTCTTTAACTCCTCTTCGCTCCAAATTTTACCCAATCTTACCAAGAGAAGCTCGCTGCCTTCTAGGGCTACGATGCTGACAAGGAGAACTAGCAACAGCTGCGTACAATACATCTTTTCTTTTTAGCCATGAGAAAAAGCTTTTTTTCCTCTCTTTTCATCAAAGCTCTCTCTATTTTGTTTTGATCATCAAATCCTATTAAGTGAAGGATGCTGTGTATGATATAAAGAGTCACCTCCTCATAAGGGTCCTGATGTTTGTACTCCAAAGCAGCTTCGGGACAGATCAAAATCTCACCTAAAAATCTCTTGTCGATAGGAAAAGTAATGCAATCGGTTACCGTTGGATCTCCAAAATGGAGCGCATGCTGTTCGCTGATCATCTGCTCAGTAACAAAATAGATCGAAAGTTTCTTGCATCGGATCTTTTTTATCTGCAAAACGAAAAGCACCAGATCCCTAACCGAAGCAACATCTATCGATAAACCAAACTGCCAGTCGAATATGGAGACAAAAGGAGCTCTTATCTTGGGACTGCTGTCTTGGGTAGACCTGTTACTCTTATATTTTCTCCATCTTTCCATTTTCCTATGCGACGTAATATATCTATTCGTTCATAACGCTTGAAAACGTTACGCTTCTTTGCTGATTTACTGCCTTTACCATAACTAGGATGCCGTGACATAAAGTTAACCCATCTTGCTAGGAATAAAAATTTTCTTTGCCAACAAAACTGCGCTCACACCGTTGGTATGATGCACCTTTTTTTGAATCTGATTCCTCTTTTGATGAGGAGCTTTTCTAGCAGGTAACCGATGTTTCCTTGGACAACGAGAACGCTCCTTACGCTGCTTGCTTAAACGAACCATAGACTCCTCGTATGAAAAATCAGATCTTATTTATCTGAGAGAATATTTTCAAGATAAAAAGGATCTATTACTCGCTGACCGAAGATTTTTTGACAGGATGGAGAGCTCCGCAGGAGAGAATTGTCTTGAACACCTCTTCTGTAGAGATGTCGATGGGAAGAGTAGAGGATTTAGGGCAAAATAAAATGTATCCAGATATCGGATATGGAGAGGTAGGAACAAAGATGGTTGTGTCGAGTTGAGCCATTTTTTCTCGGACTAATAGAGGAGCTTCTCCGGTGACTAAGCCGATCGAATAGCTAGCAGCAGAAGGAAAAGGAACAAGAACCGCTTCTTTAAAAGTTTTTTCCTCTGAAGAGAGCAGCGCTTTAGCAATCTCTTTGGTTAGCTTGTAGATCGATCCTATAAGCGGTATCCGACTAATGAGTCGGTGCATTGATTTGAGAAGAGGCTGAAAGAAAAAACGCCTTCCTATTAATCCTAGTATGGTGATCAGAGTAAAAGTTAAAAGCAAAGAAGCTATTCTGCTTGCTAACTTCAATAGAGCACTATCTTTGAATAGCTCCCTATGCTGTTCTGCTTCATACCATAGGGCTAATTTTTCGATAATCTGAAAAAGCGGATTGGTGAAAAGGTCAAACAGGTAGAAAACCACCCATATGGTGAGCGCTAAAGGAAGCAAAATCACTAAACCAGCTGAAAAAGATTGTTTCATAGAGAACCTGGATCACGATCTGAAGCGAGCATACTGCAGGAGAGGATAAAAGTGAACGCCTCTTCTGCTGAACTGTTGAGATAGATCAGATCTCTCTTCGAGTAGGTTAAAAGAAATCCTGTGGTTGGATTGGGAGAGGTGGGAACCAATACGTTTACTTCCAGCTCCTCTTCTCCTATTTGACGAGGGATAAATCCAAACGAGTAACTCTCTTGTTGGGAAGGAAATGGAACTAAAACTACTTGCTGAAAAGAGAGCTCTTTTCGATGAAAAAAAGATCGAGTGAGTTCATGCATCGACTTATATAATGTTTCAAGAAAAAAACTTTTGCTCAAGCATCGATCAATAAAATGGGAAAAGACCCCTTTAGCTAAGCGACGCCCAACGGCACCGAGTAGAACGACGAGTAGCAAAAAGAGAATTATAATAGCCACTTTAATAAAAAAGGTGATCATCTCTGATCGATCGGAGTGGAAAGAATCGGCTCCCATTTTTTTCATTATGGTTAGTAGTAGATTTATAAAAGGAGCCGTGGAGAGATTGATAATGATCGAGGTCAATTGAATGGTAACCACTATAGGAAGTAGAATAGTTAAACCAGACAAAAAGAGCCTCTTGATCATATCAAAGCTTTTTTCTCTTTGGCAAAACTAGTTCCCATTTTACTTCTAGTAAAATGAGATCTATCTTGGAGGGACGAACCTCCACTTTCTCTCCCACAAGGTAGCGCCTCGATAATTGAGAGGAGAGGAGGCGCAGAGAGAAGAATCCATCCAAAGCTAATTCTTGAATATAGAATAGAGCTCCTGACCTCTCTATTTTTGAAATAATTACCGATAGACTCATCAAAGGGTTTTCGTCGACCCATCGTTTTAATAAACGCAATTTTTTCAATGTTTTAAGGTGAGACTCTGCCTTAAAAGCGATTCTTTCCCGTTCAGAGCAGTGCGTTGCGATCTGTTGCAGATGTTCTATAGATTTTTGCTCATTGAAAAGAATTCGCTGGATAATGAGGTCTGTATAGCGACGAATCGGGCTAGTGCAATGGCAATAATGATCTAGGGCTAATCCATAATGACCCACATTATCAGAAGAGTAGTAAGCATTTTTCAAGCATCGAATAAAGCGGACCGCCAGCTGTTGCAGGTAAGGGCCCTCTTTTGCTTTTTCAAATAAGGATAAAACATCCTCCTTTTCTGGCCTTTGTGGTAAAGCGAACCCAAAAAAGCGGGCCATATTATAAAATTCTTCAAAATTTTCTAAAGAGGGCGACTCATGTATACGAAAAACCGCTGCCTTTCCCTGATCTATCAGATTTTTTGCGACCAATTCGTTTGCCTTCAACATAAATTCTTCGACCAGCTGATGGGTGATATCATATTCGATCAGTTTTGTCCCATAAGGCATTCCCTGTTCATCGATAAGGAGAGCAAGCTCGGGTATTGCAAAATCTATAGAGCCGCGAGCATTTCTCTTGTTTTTCAGTAAAAGAGATAGCTCTACCATCCATTGTAACGGTTGTAGGTAAGGGCTAGCTATTGTTCCATCCAAAACAGCTTTTGCCTCCTCATAGCTAAACCGCTGTACGCTTTTGATATAGCTACGTTTAATAGAGTATCCTATCATCGTTCCATCAGGATCAAAGTCGATCAGAATCGATATAGTTAAACGTATTAAATTAGGCTTCAAACTGCATAGATCATCGGAAAGAAGCGAGGGAATCATTGGTAAACAGTAACCAGGGAAATAGGTGGAGACTCCTCTCTCAAAAGCTGCACTATCTAAAGAACTCCCTTCTCGAATATAGTGAGCAACATCTGCAATGTGCACACCCAAATGATAGATCCCAGAGGCTTCTTTCCTTATAGAAAGCGCATCGTCGAAATCTTTAGCCGTCTGAGGATCTATAGTCATCGATGTCCAGCCGCTATAGTCATCCCTTGAATGAAGAGAAGCGTGATCCATTTCAGAGCTCTCTTTTGATGCGGAAGGAGGGACCATTTCAGAGCTCTCTTTTGATGCGGAAGGAGGGAATAGGGAGGGAAGTTCAAACTCCTCTATGGTCGATTCGATATCGATTAGCGGATCCTGAATAGAGCCAAAAGAGCGAATAATGAGACCCCTCGGAGGGGCACTCTTCTCTCCCCAATTCTCTATAGTTAATAAGACCCGATCTCCCACCTGATAAGATCGGCTGGAAGCTTCTACGCTAATTAGTCGAAGACGCCCTAGAAGAGGCGAGTAGACCTGAGCAACCCCTTGTTTATCAAAATGATGGATCGTCCCTCTAATCTGCGATCGCTTTCTTTGGATGATAGAGATCACTTTCCCTTCAGCTCCTCTTTTTGCCAGAGGATCCACTTCCACCGTCACCCGGTCACCATCGACAGCAGAGCCCACTTCGCTGCTAGGAATAAATATTCCCTCCTTATAGGGTGAGGGAGGATCGATCTGTACAAAGGCAAATCCTTTCGGGTGGGTGCGAATAGTTCCCACATGAGCAGGGCGTGGCAGATATCTATCCTCTTTTGCTTCCATCATTCCGCTGGAGACTAGATCATCTAACAAAGAGGAGTAAACCGGATAGAAACGGTGCGAAAGACTAAGCTGGCGAAAAAGATTTTTTCTAGTAAGCGGCCGATAATATTTTCTATAAACCGCACCCAAGATCTTTCTCTTAATCGCTTCGTAATCAGTATCGGAACCCATCCCTTCCTACGCTACCTTTTTTCATCTTAAGAAACAAGGAGATCTTCTAGCGATTTCTCTCTTTCTTTCGAAAAAGAGATCGATTTTTCTACTACTTTTTAGTTTTTTATCTAAATGATGAAAAAAAAGCATCTAGACGAATAGTCAGTTTTCATGCTAATCAAACAGAAGATGGATGGGATCTCTTTTAATAATCTTTTTTTTATAGATCAGTTGTTTGAAGAGTATCGTTCCAACCCTTTGCTCGTCACAGATTCTTGGCGCTCTTTTTTCGCAGGCTGGGAACTTGCTAGCCACTCTTTCTCTCTTGATGCTAACGTAACCGCTCTCATTGAAGCGTATCGCCTTTATGGCTATCGAAGCCGCTGGATGGGCGAAAGAAGAGAGCTCTCCCTCTCCCATCATGGAATTAAAGAAGAGGATCTAGATAAGGAAGTGGATTCCCAAGGTGTGTTGCCTCTTAAAAAAACGCCATTGCGCAACATAATAAAAAGGCTTGAAGAAATCTACTCTGGATCGATCGGCATAGAGTATGGGGATCAAAAAGAGGCGCTGCAGAAGCTGGTCGAGCAGCCCCTCACTCTTTCCAATGATGAAAAGAGATTGATTTTCCAAAAACTGAGCGAAGCAGAGCTCTTCGAAAAATTTTTACACACCAAATATGGGGGTCACAAATGGTTCTCTTTAGAAGGGGCAGAAAGCTTAGTGCCGATGCTCACCTTCCTCTCTCACTCAGCAGCAGAAAAAGAGGGAGTAGCTCGGATGTTGTTAGGAATGGCTCACCGAGGAAGGCTAAATATTCTAACCCATCTGCTAGGCCAGCCTTATGAGAGCATTTTTCAGAAGTTCGACGATCTTATAGCAACCGAAGATGTTCCCTATCATGAAGGATATGAGGCAGTTTTTTCGACTAAAACTGGAAAAAGCATGAAGATAACCCTCTCTGCTAATCCAAGCCACTTAGAATCAGTCGATCCAGTAATCGAGGGAATGACACGCGTCTTGCAAGAAAAAGAGGGGAAAAAGGCCGTTTTACCTATCCTCATACATGGAGACGCTTCCCTCTCCGGACAGGGAGTGGTTTATGAGACGATGCAGCTAGCAGCGCTTACCGATTATGAAACAGGCGGTACCATTCATATCATCATCGACAACCAGATCGGCTTTACCACTAACCCCGAGGAGGGAAGATCGACCCGATTCTGTAGCGATATAGCCCGTACCTTTGGCCTCTCCGTCATTCATTTAGATGGAGATGATCCAGAAGCAGCTGTCAAGGCTGTGCAAATAGCGCTCTCTTTCCGTCAAAAGTTTCATAAAGATCTCTTCATTCGACTCTGCTGTTATAGAAAATATGGGCATAATGAAACAGATGAACCCAGATTTACCCAGCCATTAACATATAAGCTAATAAAAGAGAGAGCCTCCGTACGGGAACTCTACCAGAAATATCTGATATCGGAGGGAATATTAGATCAAGCGGCTGCTGAGGCTGTCGCACACCACTCTTATGCACAACTCCAGCAAGCATTTGAAGCAAAAGGCAGTTTTATCCAACAGACTAAACCAAAAGAAGCTGATCCACACTCCTTAAAAATCCCCTTATCTATTGAGCAACTTATCAGCTGGGGAAAAGAGTTTTCTCGCATTCCCTCCGGTTTCTCTCTCCACCCCAAAATGGTTCAGCTACTTGAAAAGCGAGCTAAAATGTTCCACTCTGATCCTACCACTCCCATTCTCGATTGGAGTATGGCAGAGCAGCTTGCTTATGCATCTCTTCTTATGGAGAAGGTGAATATACGCATATCAGGTCAAGACTGCCGTAGAGGAACCTTTTCCCATCGGCATGCGTGCTGGTGGGATCAGGAGCGTTCCGTTCCTCCCTACACCCCTCTTGCCCATCTAAGCTCTTCTCGCTTTACCATTATTAACTCTCCCCTCTCCGAATTTGCCGTCTTAGGTTTCGAGTTTGGCTATAGCCTCCATGCTCCCGATACTTTGATCATATGGGAAGCTCAGTTTGGCGACTTTGCTAATGGGGCACAGCCGATCATCGACCAATATATTGCAAGTGGGATAAAGAAATGGGATTATCGATCGGCTATCGTTCTCTTCCTCCCCCATGGCTATGAGGGACAGGGAGCAGAACATTCTTCCGCTCGCATCGAACGCTTTTTACAACTTTCTGCCGACGCTAATTGGCGCATAGTTAACTGCACGACTCCCGCACAACTCTTTCATCTCCTAAGAGATCAGAAAGAGAGAACCCCCCCTACTCCTCTGATCCTATTTACTCCAAAGAAATTGTTGCGCGAACCTCGCTGCCTTAGTTCCTGGAACGATTTCATCTCCCCGCCATTTCAACCCATAATAGCAGATCATCAGGCAAGAGAAGTTAGACGAGTATTATTCTGTTCTGGAAAAATTTATTACGATCTATTGGCAGAAAAGCGAACAGAAAATTACGCCTTAATTCGTATCGAACAGCTCTATCCCTTAGACATCTCCTCACTTCGCACCCTCATAGATCAGTACAAAGAAGTAAAAGAGTGGTATTGGGTTCAAGAGGAGCCGCGCAATGGAGGCGCCTGGAGTTACATAGACTCGATCATCTCACCTCTTCTCAATCATCCACTTCGTTATGTAGGTCGCCCCCCCTCTTCTTCGGTCGCCATCGGCTCTCATACCATCCATCAAAAAGAGCAAAAAGCTCTGATCGAAGCAGCCTATAATCAGGAGAAGATATGAAGATAGAAGTAAAAGTTCCCCATATGGGAGAGTCGATTACTCAAGCAACCGTTGCTCGTTTGATCCAATCAGAAGGGGCAATCGTTGTGGCCGACCAGGAGCTGATCGAGTTAGAGACCGATAAAGTCAATCAGCTCATCTATGCCCCTCAACCCGGTCGACTCCATATCATGGTCCAGATAGGAACATCGGTATCCGTGGGAGAGACCATAGCCACCATAGAGGTAGAAGAGAGCAGAGTGATCCCTTCCGCCCAAGCCGCTTCCAGCCAAGAGAGCAGAGTTGCTCCTGCCCAAACCAGTTCCAGCCAAGGGGAGAGAGCTACCTCCGCCCAAGCCGCTTCCAGCCAAGAGAGCAGAGTTGCTCCTGCCCAAACCAGTTCCAGCCAAGGGGAGAGAGCTACCTCCGCCCAAGCCGCTTCCAGCCAAGAG
>CAYNKV010000003.1:0-21350 GCA_964397905.1 uncultured bacterium | reverse complement strand
AGCCAAGGGGAGAGAGCTACCTCCGCCCAAGCCGCTTCCAGCCAAGAGAGCAGAGCTGTTACTCCACCCCCTTTACCATCATCACCCCAGCGCAGAAAAATGAGTTCGTTGCGCCGAACCTTAGCCCAAAAGCTAGTAGAGGCAAAAAATTCTACAGCAATGCTCACCACTTTCAATGAAGTAGACATGAGCCAGGTTGTCCAGCTGCGGACCAAATGGGGAGAGCAGTTTCAGAAAAAACATGGAGAGAAACTAGGTTTTCTCCCCTTTTTTGTTAAAGCAACCATCCTTGCCCTTAAAAAATTTCCCGATCTACACTCCTACCTTGATGGAGAAGAGATCGTCCGGTTTGACAACTTTGATTTAGGAATAGCTGTCTCTACCGATAGAGGATTGATAGTTCCCGTCATACGCCATTGCGATACCGCTTCCTTTGCTGAGATAGAGATCCAGATTGCCAGAGTAGCCGAAAAGGCACGCAAAGGCACCCTTTCCATCGAAGAACTGAAAGGCGCCTCTTTCACCATCACGAATGGAGGTGTCTTTGGCTCCCTTTTTTCCACCCCGATCCTCAATCCCCCCCAAAGCGGCATCTTGGCCCTTCATGCGATCCAAAAAAGAGCGGTAGTGGTCGATGAGCAGATCCTCATACGGCCCATGATCTACCTAGCCCTCTCCTACGATCATCGAATAGTGGACGGACGTGACTCAATCCAATTTTTGATGGAGATCAAGAAAAACCTAGAAAAAAGTTCCCTTATAGACGAAGAAAGAGCTCTCCTTCTCTAGAAAAGAGCAAAGGAAAATTAAAACTGAATTTTTGCTGAACCAGAGATAAGAGAACATTGACAGGCGAGACGTTCCTTTGAAGAATTGCCTAGGAAATCGCGCTCCTCCTGAGTGGGGGGCGAAAACTGCTCCATCCCCTCTACCACCTCGATGAGACAGCTGCCACAGAAACCCTCTTTACATGCAAAAGGAAGCCCCAACTCCTCACAAGGAGAAATAATCGACCCTCCATCAGGAAGCTCTCTCTCCTGCCCATTTACCCGCAAAATAGCCATCCCCGAACTTTATCTTGAATAGAAAAAAAGATGCAAGCAAAAAAGATAGCTGTCTAATAGTCAATCGATGGCTCATCATCGCCCTCGTCGGTAAAAGAGGAGCTCATCAATTCTTCTACCGCATTTTTAAAACTCTCTATTCCTCCAATAAATCCGCATTTGGCTAATAGGATGCTTAAATAGCACAATTCTGATTCTAACAAGTCTATATAAGACTCTAATGCTCCGATTTTGTTGTTTATTTTATTATAATCCATTTTATGTCCCGTTATTTCATTATATAAGAAAAATATCTATTGTAAACTTTATTATATAACTAATATATTATTAATTAACGTTGTTTTTTATGGATTCTTTATCGCAAATATCCTATCCATCATCTGTAAAGCCACCCTTTGATTCTCAAGTAACCGCAGTAGTTTCTCACGTTGCGCTACCCATCATTTCTGGTTCTAAGAGGGAATATATTAAATCTAGGATTAAAGATTGTTTGGTCAGGGCGTGGAACTACTGCTGCCCCTTTAAGGGGGGCGAAATTTCCTTGAGCCCATTCGACCAACAGGTGTTAAAGGTGCACCGTTCGGTCAATGAATGGTTTTCAAATCAGTGGAGAGAGAACCGCATAGAAACAAGGGCAGAAGAGGATGAAGCTTCTTTTAATAAGTGGAGCACTCTAGACAAGCAGGAGCAAAAGCTGATTTTATCTCGTTACCCGCCTTCAGAAAGAAAGAAGTTCCTGCTTTCAATCCTTCGACAGAAGATGCTCTTCTTTTTAAAAGGAGGAGAAGATTCTGTTGTCAAACAAGCATATCGATTCTGTTTCCAACATGATTCCCTTCTAAAGGAGTTTAGGCAATGGGATGAAACAGCAGAGCAAAAAGATTTTGACCAATTTTTTTATGATGAGATGGCTAACCATCTCCTTCCGGAAAAGGATGCTCGATTAGACGAGCAAAATGAGCAAGCAGATCCTAAAGAAAGTAGAAGAAGAGAATTTGTTTCCAGATGCCTCCAACTTTCATCAATGGGAGAAAAAGAGGAAACATTCTTTTTGTCATTGGAGAGCGAAAACATGGTTTCATGGCAAGAGAGGCTCAAGGAACAAACCGAAGCAGGAACAGTTATCGATAGAGAGGAGATCGGAAAATTTCCAGGCACCGGTGAGCAATTTAGCCAGCAAGAGGTAAGCGATTTCATCCAAAAAAAGGATAATTTTGAAAAAAAAGAGGAGCCAGAGATCGAATCTTCCCTAAAGGAATCGGAGTTTTGGAAAGATCAGCAGCGTATAAAAACATTGGAAGAGAAGCGTCTTTCACTAGAAAAACAAATAGGACAAATACAAAAAGAGGAAATGGAAGCGGTTGATCAAGCAAACAGAGAAATAGAGCAAACGAAGCAATCGTTTGCAGGTACAAGATATTCCGTGCCGGACCATTTTTGGGAAAAAGTAAAAAAGCTGATTTTTTCTAGAAGAGAGATGCTAGCTTTTAAGAAAAGCATCCGAGCATACCATCTCCAAAAGAGAAAAAAATTGTTCCAAGGATTCCGAAGTATACAAAAACAAAATGATCCATCTTCGGCAGATAAAAAATATCACTTGCCTTCCTCTTTTATGGAAGCACTAAAATGGATAAGCCTGTTTGGTCAGAGGGATAAAAAAAATTTTTTTAAAGAGATCCTTGGACTAATAAAAAAAGGAAAACCAGAAGAGGTTATTGAAGAAAGCCAAATAGAACAGATGCTAAGACATGAGGAGGTTCTCACGCTTTTGAAACAGTTAAAGGGGGAAAAGTTATTTAGTTTCAACGAGATAGAAGCTATTTTTAAAGCAATCAAGACCTATTATATAGAAAGGAAAAAACGAATGATAGAACACTTTCCTTCTCTAAAACTACCAGAGAGTAGAGGGAAATTATATCAACTTTCTCCTTCCTTTGGGGAAGAGTTAAAAGTGATCTCTTTCGAAGAGGTGGACAATTTTTTTCAAAACTTGATTAAGGTGGAAGAATCTTTTCAAAACCTGATTAATGTGGACCCATCTTTTCGAAGATGGGCCCATCTCGAGTGCTATCCGAAAAATATAAAAAGAGATATAGAAAAAATGGATTATTGGAAGGATCGAGCAGCTATAGAAAAATATAAGCAGAAAGGAGATCTTGTAAAAAAAGAGATAGAAGAAAAAAAACAGTCTCTGATTGGAGAAATCGAGAAAATAGAAAAGGAGAAAAACGATTTGGAAGCGAAAAAACATTCTCTGCCTCTCTCTTTCTGGGATGCACTAAGAGAGAAGAAGATATTAGAAGATGATGGTTTAAACCAAAGAATAATGGGGGAGTTGCGTAGGATAGAAGGGGAAAGAAAATCGATAGAAGATCATGTAAAAAGGGTAAAAGAGATGGTTTTTGAAGGATGTGAAAAATGGGCTACATTTGACACTAGCAAGGGTAAGCTGGTATATATGGGTAAGTAAAACAGAGGGGGATATTGTTTATGGATTCTGCACAAGAGAGAAGCAGTTATTGCATTGGATTAGATGCAGGAAAAAGGATAGGAGGTCAGTTTACTGATATCCATATTCCCTCGTTATGTCAGGGGATTGAGGATGGGGTTACAGGGAAGGGGGCACGGCTGCCTGATTCGGAGATACAGAAGGTGTTGCAGCTGCTTCAGCAGCAGATAGGAAAGCAGCAGCGTGACTACCTGATGAAGCTGACAGAGGCGAACCGGAAGGCGGGGGAACATTATTTAGAGGAAAATAGTAAGAAACCGGGGGTAGTAGTTTTAAAGAGTGGTCTTCAATATAAGATAATTCAGCGGGGATTAGAGGGGCGGCGACCTAATCTTCTCGATCTGGTATCGATGCATTATAGGGGTAGTTTTATAGATGGTACTGTTTTTGACAGTAGCTATGAGCGTGGGCGTCCTCAAGATTTTCCTGTAAATAGGATGATTCCGGGATGGTCCGAGGCGGTACAGCTTATGTCGGTAGGGGAAAAGTGGCTGTTAGCGGTGCCTCATTATTTGGCTTATGGTGAGACAGGATTTGGCAATGAGATTGCTCCCTGCACTGCGCTTCTCTTCGAAATAGAGTTGTTAGCGATTAAATAGGAAAGATGGTCGATAGGGTATCGATCTATCCTTCCTATTTAAAGGGAGTGATTCGGGTTCCTTCTTCTAAGTCCCAGACGATGCGGGCGCTCCTTTTCTCTCTGTTAGCAAGGGGAAGGAGCGTTATTGATCGTCCGCTCTATTCTAGCGATGTGGAAGCGATGATAGAAGCGTGTCGGCTTCTTGGTGCATCGGTAGACAAGAGGGAGGGTTGGCTCGAGGTAGAGGGGAGGGGGATCTCTGCTGCTGAGGATGTGATCGATGCGCGTAATTCGGGTCAGGTGGCTCGCTTTATTGGGGCAGTTGCAGCTCTAGCGCCTCATCATAGTGTGGTGACGGGAGATTTTTCGATCCGGCATAGAAGGGTTATGACCCCTCTTTTAGAGGGGCTTTCTCAGCTTGGGGCTCACGCTTTTTCTTCTAGAGGGGATGGGGGTGCTCCAATTGTTATTAAAGGGCCTTTGAAGGGGGGGAAGGCCTCTATTGACGGAACAGATTCTCAGCCTGTCTCTGCTCTTCTGATCGCTTCTGCTTTTTCCCCTTTGGGGGCGGAGCTCAAAGTAGTTAATCCTTCTGAGATAGCCTGGATCGACCTTACTCTCAGCTGGTTTGATCGTCTAGCCATCCGTTATGAACATGTTCAATATGGTCACTATTGGATTCGGGGAGCTGAAAAGATAGGGGGATTTGAATATCGCGTATCTGGGGACTGGAGCTCTGCTGCCTATCCTTTGGCTGCAGCGCTTATCACTCGATCCTCGCTTCTTATAGAGGGAGTTGATATGGAAGATGAGCAGGGAGACAAAGCGCTTTTTTTTCTGCTGCGCGACAGGGGGGCCATTCAAATGGAGGTTGATCGGGGAGGCTCCACTGTTGCTATAATGGCTACTGGAGAGCTGGAGGGTGGGGTTATCGATCTTGCCCCTTTTATCGATGCGATAACTCTTCTTGCGGTTATTGGTTGTTATTCTAAGGGAAGGACGGAGTTAGTAGGTGGCAGGTCTGCTCGCTATAAAGAGTCGGACCGGATCAGGGCGATCTCTACCGAGCTGCGCAAGATGGGGGCAGAGATAGAAGAGAAAGAGGAGGGGTTGCTTATCTATGGAGGTCCTCTGCGGGGAGCTCTTCTCGATAGCCATGCGGATCATCGGGTGGCAATGTCTTTGGCGGTAGCAGCGCTTGGAGCGGAGGGGAGCAGCTCCATATCTGGAGTGGGGGTGGTATCTAAGAGCTTTCCCGATTTTTTTGACCAGTTTCGAAAGTTAGGTGCTCATATAGATGAAGAATAATATCATCTTGTCTGGGTTTCCTCTTTCGGGTAAAAGCTTTTGGGCTGCTCGAGCAGCAGCCGTTTTTGGGATCGGATTTATTGATACAGATGCTCTTATAGATGCTGACTGTCCTGGTTTTTATAGGCGAGTGGGAGAAGAGCAGTTTCGCATCCGCGAACGAGATGTAATTGGAGCGATTCGCCCCTCTCGAGGTCAGATTATTGCAACAGGTGGGGGCTCTGTTTTAGATAGAAGAAATGTAGCTATCTTGCAGGAGCTAGGTCGGATCGTCTATATCAGAGTAGATAAAGAGAAGCTAAGGGAGAGGCTTTCTCTTCGTCTACCCCTCTCTTTTCAGGGTAGAAATTTTGATCAGATCTATCAAGAGCGTATTGGTATTTATTATCGAATAGCTGATTATGTTGTTGAAAGCGAAGAGGAGTTGTGGGAAGTAATTCGTTTGGAACGCTCTTTCGTGTCAGCAGCTGGGGAGAATCTCACGGGAAAGAGATAGGCTGTCTGATTGATGGCTGTCCTGCTGGCCTTCCCCTTGAAGAAAAAGATCTTATGGCCGACCTTTGTCGTAGAGCTCCGGCGCTCTCCTCCTATACCTCTTCGCGTAAAGAGGGAGATCTTCCCTCCATTCGTTCAGGAGTGTTTCGGGGCATCACTACGGGAGCTCCGATCTCTATCATTATCCCTAATCGCGATGTCTGTTCAGAGCCTTACGAAAAAATGGCGCAGGTTTTACGACCAGGCCATTGCCAATTTAGCTACCTTGCCAAGTATGGGATCGTCGACTCGCGAGGAGGGGGAAGAGCTTCTGCTCGTGAGACCGCATGTCGCGTTGCGGCGGGAGCTGTTGCGAAGAAAATCCTTGCTTCTCAGGCGCTCTTTTGTCACGCTTACGTTAAGCAGATAGGCAGTGTAATAGCGGTTGATCTTTCTGATCTAGGAGCAAGAGAGAGGAGCCCTCTTTATTGTCCCGATCTTGCTGCTTCTAGTGCGATGGAAGCAGAGCTTCTCTCTGCTCAGGGGGCAGGAGATTCTTTGGGAGGTGTAGTCGAGTTTTGCGTCGCAAATATTCCTGCTGGGTGGGGAGATCCTCTCTATGAAAAGCTGGAGGCTAATTTAGCTAAAGCTTTTTTTTCCATACCGGCAGTCAAAGGGTTTGAAGTAGGCAGTGGCTTTGCGGCAGCAGCAATGAGGGGGTCGCAACATAATGATCCCTTTATTTGGGAAGGGGGGGGGATTAGGACGCGGAGTAATCATGCGGGCGGTGTTTTAGGAGGCATTTCTACCGGGATGCCGTTAATAGGTAGGATCGCTTTTAAGCCTGCCTCCAGCATCTCTATACCTCAGGAGAGCATTACCTATGAGGGAGCTGCTGCTCAGTTTCAGCTTTCTACTCGTTACGATATATGCATCGCAGTGCGGGCAGTTCCTGTAGTAGAGGCGATGGTGGCGTTGGTGCTTACCGACGCTTTTCTCTTTGATCGGCTGGCGCGTCTATGAGGTATGCTCTTATCAGCGATGATCGCGTCGCATCTCTTTATGGTGCCGCTCTTATCGAGAGGATGGAAAGAGAGGGTAGGAGTGCAGAACTTTTCTCTTTTCCTGCAGGAGAGGTTTACAAGACTCGCCAGACAAAAGAGCTGCTAGAAGATCAACTCCTTTCGAGAGGATATGGCAGGGATACGACTATAGTTGCTTTAGGAGGAGGTGTAGTTACCGACCTAGTAGGTTTTTTAGCCGCCACTTTCTGTCGTGGGACTCTTTTGATTTTGATCCCGACCACTCTACTTGCTGTGGTGGACGCTTCTATTGGAGGCAAAAATGGGGTTAATACTATCTATGGGAAAAATCAGATTGGCACTTTCTATTTTCCAGAGCGTGTAGAGCTAGAACTAAACTATTTGAAAACGCTTCCAGAGGAGGAGTGGTTTAACGGAAAAGTGGAGATGATAAAAGCAGGATTAGTGGCCGATGCAGATTTTTTTTATGGGTTACCCACCATGGATCAGGCGAGTGCTATCCATAGAGCTATTGCCATTAAAAAGCGTATCGTAGAAAAGGATCTCTTTGATCAGAAAGGGGTGCGCTCTATTTTGAACCTAGGCCACACAGTAGGACATGCGATTGAGACGCTTTCTCAATATAAGATCTCCCACGGAGCTGCTGTTGCAAGAGGGATTGTGCTAGAGTGTCGGATCGCTTGTTGCATGGGCATTCTTCCTAAGCTTGCTTTAGAGAAGGTAGAAGAGCAGCTTCCTCTTGGCTTAGTTGATTATGCTCCCGAGGAGATAGTCGCTGTTATTCAGAGTGATAAAAAAAGAAAAGATAAACAGATTATCTTTCCTTTTCTTCAGCAAATAGGAGAAGCCATTCCTGCAGTAGCATTAGAACCCACCCTTCTTACCCAGCTTCTTTATGACGCTCTTATGCTCTCCAGTTAAAAAAATTCCTATTTTCCCAGAGAAGGCAGATCTTTTTGAGATAGATGAGGGAGCAAGGAAGGTGATTTATTCCTTAGATGGAGTCGCAAAGTATATCGACTCTGATTGGACGAGAGCCTTTCCTTCTACTACACTTCCCGTTATCATTTCTTATCATAACTTTAGCTACACTCCTGATCTAGAGCCGCTAATAGCAGAGCTAAAGCGGCTTCATCCTCGAGCTCACTTCTATAAAGTGGCTACGATGGCTAACTCCACCTCAGATAGCTTGCGGATGCTCATTGCTGCTGCTACACATAAAAACCTTATAGCGATCTGTATGGGAGAGCTAGGTGCTCCTACACGTATCTGTGCTCCTCTTGTTGGAGCTTCGATCGCTTATGCTCCGTTAAGAGAGGTAGAGCGAAATGCTCCTGGTCAAATAGCCATCGACTGCTTAATCGATACCTATCGATTTCGTTCATTAAATAGAAGAACCACTCTTTTTGGTTTGATAGGCACCCCTATAGATAAAAGCATCGGCCATCTTTTTCATAATCGTCTTTTTCATGCACAAGGAAAAAATAGTTTATATATTAAAACAGAGATAACTGCTGGAGAGGTAGCTTCCTTCCTTGCCTTTGCTCAAAAGATTCCTTACTCAGGATTAAGTGTTACCGCTCCATTGAAAGAGCTGCTGTTCCCTTGGGTCGATCGTCTCGATCCTATGGCGGAGAAAATCGGCGCAGTAAATACCCTGAAGTGGGAGAAAGGAGTCATCTATGGCTATAATACGGATGGCGCTGCTGCTGTAGGGCTTCTTGGAGAGCTAAAGAATAAAAAAGTGGCGATCCTTGGAGCAGGAGGCACGGGTAGAGCGGTTGCTTATACTGCTCTTCAGCGAGGAGCAGAGGTAACCATCGTAGCTCGCCGCAGCCGTGCAGAACCGCTCGCACGTCAGTTTGGTTGTGATTGGAGCTCTTTTCTTCCCTATTACGACATTCTTGTTAATGCGACAGGATCGCTTTTTCCACTACCGGCAAAATTGCTTATACCAGAAAAAATAGTTTTTGATCTCTCGATTGAAAAGACACCTCTTCTAACAGCAGCGCAATCTATAGAATGCAGGGTGATCGATGGTTTAGCTATGTTTGTGGCCCAAGCTTTGGAGCAGCAGCGGATCTGGTTTTCTGAGCTAACTGAAACAGTAGAGGCGGTGCGTTAGAGAGGTTTGGCTATGTTTATCACCCAAGCTTTGGAGCAGCAGCGACGATTTATGAGGAGAAAAAAATTAATAAACCGTTCGGACGATGATCAGCTCTATCTTTCCCATGAAGGATAATTTTTTAACTCTCATCTCGAAGCAGTCGACCCGCACTGTCTCTCCTAGAGCTGCTGGGTGGCCTAACAGATAGTTTATCAGCTTTTCCAATGTCTCCCCTTTGGAATTATCTATATGAGAACCATATTTGCTGTTAAAGTCCGATATCTTCGTATCTCCTGAAAAAGTGCGATCGATCATCATAGAAGGGTAGTTAACCATTGCTTCGTTGGTTCCAAAAATCTCATCCATTATATCGGTCAAAAAGAGGATGCCTGAAACTGCCCCAGAAGCGTTTAAAACGATGGCAACAGACTCTTTTTGGGAAAAGAATCGGCGTATCAGAGAGGTTAAAGGTTCCTCTCTGCTGATGAACCAAGGAGGAGATGCGTAGTCGCGAATTTTTTTGGTTTCTCCAATGCGCAGTAAATCTTTGAGGTGAGCGACGGCAACAATGTTGCTTTTTTCTTTGTGGTAGATCGGTATAGATTCGATTTCCAGGGCAAACTGCATGCTTCTTAGAGAGGAGAGTGTAGCGGAGGAGGGGATTAGAGGGGTCTCATTTAAGGGACGCATCAGATCGCCCGCTCTTTTATGTCGGAGAAAAAAAATTTTTCTTACTAGCTGCTGCTTGCCCTCTTCTAAAAGTTGTTGAAACTCTTCTCTATTCAAGAGGTGAGGAGTTTCTTCAGGAGCAAGATAGCGGGATATGATGTAGGAACAGCTTTCAAACATCCAAACTATGGGTCTTAAAATAAAGGAGAGAAAATAGATAATAGGCGCTCCTATCATCGCTGCACTTTCTGCATATCTGCGCCCTGCAAAAAGAGGTGCTAGTTCACCTATGATGGATACGATGATTATTTGGGTTATAGGGGAGTAGATCGGATTCATCCCTAAGCTCTGATATAACTGGCGCGATGCTTCCGAACCGATTTCGAGAGAAAGATTGATCATAATCAAGGCGGTTCCAAAAAGGTGGCTTGGGTGATTGAGCAGATGGTTGAGCCAGACTGCTTTCCTATTGCCCTGACTAACATAATATTGAACGCGTATTCTATTAAACGAGAGAGAAGCGATTTCTGTCATAGCACAGAAACCTTGTACGAAGAGGGCTAGGAGAATGATGAAAATAGAGTAGAAGCAGCTGCTCATCTTGTTTCTCTTATACGTCGGATGTAGACCAGATCCACTTGGCTTGGCCCTGCAGAAAGAATATGAAAAAGATAGTGAGGGGTCAGATGCTGTTCCCCACTTTTTGGGATCCTTTCCATCAATTCTGTCACATATCCGCCCACTGTTATGCTATTTTTCTTGGGATTGAAAGGAAGATCAAACACTCTTTCTATCTCCGACACTTCCATTCTACCCTGGGCGATGATCACATCCTTTCCTGACCGATTATAGAGGGGATTGGATTCCAGATAGTTAGTTGGAACAGATATCATAATCTGAGCTAACTCTTTGCGGGTAATCATCCCTGAAACAGCACTATGTTCATCCACCAAGATAGCGAGCTGTTCCTTGTGAAGATAGAGCTGCTCTAACAATGTTTTAGAGGAGACCGTTTCTGGGACGAAAAAAGGCTTCTTTAGGATCGATAGCAGCGTTTCTACATTCGCAATCGATTCTTGATAAAGAAAAAAAGAGTATCTGGAAAGAATGCCCAGAATTCCATCGATGCCTCTCTCTTTTTCACATATAGGTAGATAAAGCACTCCTTTATCGGCAAAGAGATGAACCAATCGAGAAAGAGGTTCTTCAAGAGTAAAGAAGAGAATCTGGGAGCGATCTCTCATTCTCTCTTGTGCAGAGAGCTGTTGTAAAAGTAGATATCCTTCCATAAGAGTCGCTTCCTCTTCATCCACTATTTTCTTTTCCCTAGAGATTTTTAAAGCATGTTGTAGCTCTTTAAGTGAGAGCTCTTCCTCCTTTTTCAAGAAAAAAAGAAAACGGGAAAAAAACTCAACGATCTTCACTATATACGCTCCGATTGGAGTAAAAAGATAGAGAAGCGATTGAACTAGCGGAGCTGACCGATAAGCTATTGTCGCATTGTGAACAAATCCTATCGATTTAGGAATAATCTCTCCTATAAACAGAATCAAACCTAGTGGAATTACAATTTTGTACCACCAACTCGACTCCTCTCCAAAGAGGGAGGAAAAAAGATTTTGGATAGCAATATTGACAGCAACATTTACTATGATCATCGCAACCAAGAGAAAGCGTGGTTGAGCTACCATTTGGGCGATCAGCTGTTTGCGTCGATCTTTATCCTCACGATAGGATTGAATTTTTAGGGAAGAGAGAGAAAAAAAGGCAGTCTCGACTGTCGAGAGAAAGGCCAAGAGGGTTAGAGAGAGCAGAAGAAGAAAGATGATCATTACTCAAAGTAGACTTTAGTCTGATTTTTTGGCAGAACACCAAGGTTCTCTTTTAAAACCATCTCTATCCAAGCAGGATCTGATTCGCTTTCGATCTGAGCAAGCATCTCCTCCCTCTCTTTGAGAATATCATTTCTCTCTTCCTCTAACTTTTTAATTTCGATGATAAGCTGCTTATATAACCGATTCTTGCGGTAGACAGAATGAAAATAAGAGAGAGCAAAAATGACGACGATTCCGGGTAATCCCCATAAGATCAAAGCTTTTTTCATAGCGCAAGAGAGATAGTCTTCATTAAAAAAGAGCGGACCACCCGCTTTTCTAACCTAGGCGATAGGCAGAGTGATCGAGCTCTGCTTCATATATTTTCCTTTGCGATCTGCATAAGAAACTTCGCACACCTCACTTGCTTGAAAAAAGAGAATCTGAGCTAAACCCTCTCCTCCATATATTTTGGCAGGAAGAGGGGTGGTGTTCGATATCTCTAAGGTAACATATCCTTCCCATTCTGGCTCAAAAGGAGTCACATTTACAATAATTCCACAGCGCGCATAGGTGGACTTTCCAATACAGATAGTTAACACATCTCGAGGAATTCTGAAATATTCGACGCTCATAGCCAAAGCAAAAGAGTTGGGAGGAATAGTACAATAGTCTCCTTCTATGTGGACAAAGGCGGAATCTTGAAACTGTTTAGGATCTATCGATAGATGATTGATGTTAGTAAAGAGTTTAAATTGGTTGGCAACACGCAGATCATAACCATAGCTGGAAAGACCATAGCTAATCACCTTTTTTCCCTCCTCTTCGCGCACCTGACGACCTACAAAAGGTTCTATCATGCCATGCTCTAGTGCCATTTTACGAATCCACTTATCCGATTTAATGCTCATATCAACTCTCCTAGCTCTGATGAAATCATATAGCTTAGGAAATGCTTTTATGCTACCATTTTCTGAAAAGAAGGGGGTGAGCAAAAGCACCCTCTGCTCGGGAGAGTATGGTAGACACTCCATTTATAAAATCTTCCTTAAGTCCCTCAGAGCCGAAAAACTTAAGTCCCTCAGAGCCGAAAAAATGGGATAAAAACCTAAGACCTGATTCGCTCTCCGATTTTGTGGGTCAAGAAAGTGTACGCGAACGACTCTCCCTTCTAATGAAAGCAGCACAAGAGAGAGAAGAACCGGTTTGCCACTGTCTTTTTCATGGACCACCCGGGTTAGGTAAAACAACGCTGGCCCATCTGATTGCTAACACGATGGGTAGCCATATTGTAGTTACCTCTGGACCTGTGATTGAAAAGGCAGGGGAATTGGCTGCTCTTCTGACCCAGTTACAGCAGGGAGATATATTGTTTATCGATGAGATCCATCGTCTTTCTAGGACAGTGGAAGAGTATCTTTATCCTGCTATGGAAGATTATTTGCTCGACCTTATCATCGAGAGTGGTCCTGGAGCACGCTCAGTGCGGATGAAACTGAATCGCTTTACCCTAGTAGGAGCTACCACTCGTATCGGTCTCTTAAGCTCTCCCTTAAGATCGCGCTTCCCTTTTGCCCTAAGACTCGATTATTATAGCCTTGCAAGTTTGGAGCAGATTCTTCTTCGATCTAGTAGACTGTTTAACCTCTCTTTAGATCTAGATGCTGCTGCTGAAATAGCGAGCCGATCTCGAGGAACGCCGCGCATTGCTAACCATCTCCTTTTGTGGGTGCGCGATTATGCCCAAACGCATCGATTGGAGAGGGTAGATAGAGAGACAGCAGCGGCAGCTTTAGAGATGCTATCGATCGATCGACGAGGATTAGACGATCTGGACAAAAAAATGTTGCAACTCATCATCGACCATCATGGGGGTGGCCCAGTCGGTTTAAACACGTTGGCAGTAGCGATGGGAGAAGAGAAAGAGACTATCTCCGAAGTGTATGAACCTTATCTGCTGATGCAGGGGTTTATAAAAAGAACGGCGCGAGGTAGAGAAGTGACGCAGCTTGCATATGCTCATTTGGGTAAACCACTACCCCACAAATTCATTCAGGGAGAATTATTATGAAAGTTACCATTAGATATGCGCTTCTTATTATAAGCTGTCTCTTTAGCAGAAATCTTTTTTCCGCAGAGCTGAGCGGAACGAAGGGGGCAGTAAAAGTGTTGATCCATTCGCAGCTCCCTGAGCTACTTCTTGAAATAAAGGGAGGTTATTCCATTTATAACCCTTTAGATAATAGCCGTATCGCTTGGAGCTTCTTTAGTACCAGAGAAAAAGTTACTGTCGATCCGCATGGAATAAGATGGGGAGATATTTCCTCCGGTTTTTATCAGCTTCGCTTTGTTCCTTCTAACTCAGAAGGTTCTGTCTTGATCAACGGAATTCAATACAAAGGCTCTGTCGAAATATATCAGAGAGAAGGAAAGTTTAGCGTCGTCAATCAGATTAGCATCGAAGATTACCTTAAAGCAGCACTTGCCGCAGAGTTTCCAAATCCCCTTCATCCAGAGGTGATGGATGCGTTAGCGATCCTCTTTCGTACACAAGCTTATTATTTAGCGACTAACCATAAAGAAACTTTTTGGCATTATACCCTCGATCAGAATCGCTACTACTCCGTAGCCTCTATAATTCCACCTCATATAAAGAAAGCGGTCGAAATGACAGAAGGAGCAATCTTAAATTATAAAGGAGCCCCATTTTTTGCACTTTGGACCGAAAATAGTGCTGGACATACCGTCGACTTTTCCTCCTTCTTTAGGAAAGAAAAGAGAACTCCTCCACCTGTTTTTGCCCCCATCGCCGCTAGAGATCGCCTACAACACTCTTGGAGCCACTCGATCGCTAATCAGATTTTGGCAGAACTACTAGGATTACAACAGGTGAAAGGAATCGATTTATATATGGTCAACTCCAGCAGCAAAGTGTATGGATTGAAAATTCATGGAGAAAACAGAGTCCGAGAGATCGATTTCCTCTCTTTTCAGAAAATGGTAGGCAAAGAGCAGCTTCCGAGCAACGACTTTACTGTTCGCTCTGAAGGAGAGCAGCTCTTTTTTGATGGTTTTGGAGCTGGACATGGAGTGGGATTATGTCTCTACAGCGCCCAGTTGATGGCAGAAAAGGGAGATGGGGCGAGCAAGATTTTGACCACATTCTTTCCTGACACAGAGATCACCCGTGCCAAACGATGAACAATTGGAAGGAACAGCTCTATTTTTTTTAAGAAGCGCAGGGGATAAAACCGAGAGTTTCCTCTAGAAAATATGCTGGAGATTACCCATAACATGAAGGCAGATCCTTAAGGCTGCTTTCTTCCGAATCTGACCTGGTTCGAATTCCCCCATTCCATAAGTTCCCCAGCAAACCCATTCTATCTTGCCACTACGATTAGCATCAACCTTTTTTTATTACCGAAAAGTAGCCAGAGCTAAAATAGAGTTGATTATTTTAAATAAATGAAGTATAATGGTTGGGTGGTACCTTTAACAAGAAAGAAATCCTTTGATCAATCTGATCAACTAGAGGCTCAGAGCCCTGCCTCGCTTGCTATTTCAAAAATGGGATCAGACTCTGTTTTGGGATTTTGGGACCGGATGGAGAAAGCTGATGATATTAAATCCTTTTGCGAGGCACAGTTCTATATACTCCTATCGTGCGAAACGATAGACAAGAAAGCACAAGGTGATTGGCTCAAATTGTTTGAAACGATCAAAAAGCGTGTGGATATGATTAAGGTAGAGCAATTTATCGCTTCTTTTAATTCAGAAGCTAAGTTTTGTAAGATGCTAAAAGACGCGATAAAACAAAAAGAAAGAGATTTGGTTTCGTTAATCGTTTTTTTGCGCACGAAATCCAACCTGTTTAAACTAGAAGAAGCAAAGAAAGCAGAAGACGTCTCTTCAGAACAAAGAAAAGCAGACACCTCTTCAGCTATCGGCTGGACTGAATCATCCTCTTCAGAAGAAGAAAAATCGATTTGGGGTGATGACTTTCTTCCTTCTCCTTTTTTCATTTTTTTTGCGATTTTACTCTTATCTTTTTTCCTTATTTTCTTTCGAAAAAACTGGTCAACCGAAACTAAAATTTTCAAGTAGAGAGACAAATAAGATGTCCAATGAGGAGTTCCCTTTTTTTCAGCTTAATCATCCCTCCCTTCCTTTTCGACAAGATAAAAGGTGGATATTCTTAAGAAGCTTTCTCTTATCAGCTGTAGAAGCTTCATAAGGAAACTGCTTCGTGGAGGAGCTGCTTTCTCTAACGCGAGCTCCATTAATCTGGCCTGATTAATCTCTAATGCTTGGGCGATCGACCTTATCTGTTCCTGTAAGTCAGAGGGTTCCGAATTCCATCCCTCTTGGCAGACCTGGAGCATTCTTTCAAATAGCTGCCTGCTTTTCTCCCCTTGATCCCAATAGAAGCGGTAAAAATCGTTCGCCTTCTCTATCATTTCATCTGAAACATTTTCCTCATTTTTTGAAAATTTCGGTTCTGTTCCTAAACAACATCTCATGCAGAAGGCATAGAGAATCGCACGAATTGGGTTATCCATTTTTTCCTCTGAAGTAAAGGAGAAAAAAGAGCTAGTTGGAGGGTTGTTGGGAAGGGGAGGGAGATCATCCTTGTTAAAGATGCGATAAAGCGTTGCGATGTGCGCTTCACCCTTTTCATCTACCATCAGATCTTCCGCTCGGATCTCCTTAGAAGCGGCTCCTGCTGCAATAATAGTTAGCAGCTCTTCAAATGCTTTTTTAACTAATGTTGGTTTTACTGGCCACCCTCTTTTTATTACATGTTGCAAGAAATCATTATCGTCGATACCCGCAGGGGCATATGTAGCGGGATTCGACTGAAGAGCAAACGTTTTTTTGAGAAGGCTCCATTTTGAGAAATGTTTTACTGAGTTTAGAAGAAGAGGATCCATATGGGTGAAGAGAGCAAGGTTTCTTTTTATAAATTTCCTTAATTTTTCTGCCGTAGATTGAAAAATTTTTACCCTTTTCCCCATCTCATTTCCCAGATCAAACTGTTTGCTGTAGCCGATCACTTCGCCTTTTTTGTTCCGAACAATGGGAGCAACAATGATTCTTGCAGCAGAGATAATCCGATAAGTAACTCCATTTATCTTTGGAATTTTCGGTTTAGAAAAAAAAGAGGGTAGGTAGCTGCCGAGACGACCTAGGTGATAGGAGTAGCCTCCATCGTCATCTTTTCTTACATATATTTTGATTTTTTTGCCATCAGGATGCTCTATGTTAGTTTCAATAGGCGTGAAACTAGGAGAAGGTAGGAAACTGATTTTTGAGAGATCTATACTTTGTTTATCTTGACCCAATTCGATAAGCAAAGAATGATTGTTTTCTGGGGGTGGGTTTTCTAAAACGGCTTTCGTATCTATTGGAGGGGGGGCTTGTTTATTTGTGCTCTGTAATGCCGGATCTATAACTGAAAAAAATAGTTCAGAAGAGGATGAACCCTTTGCTTCTGTGGGATTATCTTTGCTTTGTTGAGCAATTTCTTCTTCAATAATTGAAATATTCGGTCCCGGATCGGAGTGATGGTTTTTTGCTCTTTTCTGGAAAAGGAGGGGGTTGTTATAGCTTTTTCCTGCTTTCTCTAACGCCATTTTCGTTAATATTTTTTGATCGATCTCTAATACTTTGGCAATAGATGCCAGCTGTTCTCGTGATGAAGTGTCTACTTTGCTATTTTGAAAATTCCACCCTTCTTCACATATTTGGAGCATCGTATCGAATAGTTTTTTTTCACTTGGCTCCCAATGTTCTTCGTAAAAAAGGGTAGCTTTCGTTTTGAGAGAGGCGATACTCTCTTGAGTGATAGTTTTTGTTACAAAAGGCAGAGAATAGTCTTCTTTTTTTTGGACCGGACCCTCTTTTGTGCAGAAGCTCATGCAGAAGGCGTACAAAGCGATACGGACCGGACTGACCCGTTTTTCAGAGCTTCCTTTTGGAAAGAAATATAAAGGGGTACCACCTATTGGTTCCTGTTTTGGCTTGCTAAACTTGCTCTCCTCAGAGGCGGACGGAGAGGCAAGGAAAGGCTCTACAATATCAAAGTCCGCAATATGAGCTTGGCTATCTTTATCTACAATTATATTTTCTGGTTTGATATCTTCGTGACAGATTTCTGCTGCAAACAGGAGAAGCAGATCTTCGAAAGCGGTTCTGATGAGACTTGCCGATATCTTTTTTTTCTGAAGAAAGTTCTTCAGGGTGCCTTGCTCTCCGTAAACGGTATATCCATACTTTCTGTTTAATTCTTTTGCATTACTTTTTTCTGTCCCTCTTATATAAGCAATACTTTCTATGTGCTTAGAAAAAGTAGGATGGTCTTTGGCAAACTTTGATAATGTTTGCCCTGTCTTTATTACTGCTGGTTCCTCTTTTTTGTAAAAGGATCTAACATAGCCCATGATTCTCTCTTTTCCCTCATTATCAAAAACAGGGGTAAGTATCTTTTCAGAAGAAGCTCCTTTCCCTTTTATGAACTTCACAGTTTTTCCATTAAGTGTAATCTGTTTCTGAAATGTCTTGTTAAGGCGACCTAGGTGAAAGTTGTAACCAGTTCCATCATCGCTTCTTTTAACATATATTTTGATTGCTTTTCCTCCATCGAGTTTGAGAGTATTAGTTTGAATAATTTGGAATTTGGAACCCAGATTTTCGGGCAAATAGACCTTTTCTACAGAAGAGCCCATCCCGACTTCAACGAAACCCATATCCCCATCTTTCAAAAAAAAATTATTAAAGGAAGTTAATTTTTTTACCATGGAGGCAGAAGCAGCAAGAGCGCTATTCATCAAAGAGAAAAAGATTTTTTACTTTGATCTACTGCAAGGAATGGCTCTTTCACTTCTTGGGTTCCATGAATGGAGCTGGTTGTTTTAGACAAACTATTCTGGAGAATAGTTCCCTTGCTTTTTCTGCTATTCGGAAGCAGCAACTTTTCTGATGAGGAGGCAGGCCACTTTTTTCTAAAAAAGCTTGAGAAAGAGTCATGTCGGAATGAGCTCCCTTCCTCGCTTTTTCTAACGCGAGCATGGTTAATGGTTCTTTATGAGTTCCTAACGACTGAGCAATAGAGCCTAGCTGTTCTCGTGAAGGGAGAGGATTGTGCTGATTCTGAAAATCCCATCCTTGCATGCAAATCGAGAACATTTTTTCAAATAGATCTCTCTGCTTATCGTTATTCTGCCAAGATGTTTGGTAAAACAGTTCTCCTTTTTCTTTGAGAAAATCCTTTTCTTCATTGGAAATCTCTGCTGTTAAAAAGCGATCTCTACTGCTTTCCATTTTGTTGCCGAGAAATCTTATATTTCCCTCTGCTATAGAGAAGCTCATGCAGAAGGCATAGAGCACGATCCGAATGGGACTAACTCTTTGCTTGCTGCTTCCCTTTGGAAAAAGGAAGGGGGGGGTACCACTAAATATCTCTTGCTCTCCCTGTTTGTCAAAGAGGGCGCTCTTGGAGCTAGATCGAGCAGGGAGGAAAGGCTCCATAATGCCAAAGTCTATCAGGTGGGCAAGCCAATTTCTATCTACAATGATATTTTCTGGTTTGATATCTTCATGGCAAACCTCTGCGGCGATAAGGGTAATTAGCTGATGGAATGCTGTACGGATTAGGCTTGCCGATATCTTTCCTCCTTTCTGAAGAAAATTCCCTAGGTTACCCTTGCTACCATAAACTGTATATCCATATGATCGAATCAGACCTTTTTTTCGCACGCCAAACAGTTCCTCATCATAACCTTCTTTCTCCACATATTCTGGAAGAGAAAGTTCCTCTATATCGCGAGAAAAAGCAGGATTATTTTGAACAAAAATTTCTAATTTTTTTATAGTCTCTTTTAAAAGTTTGTTCTGCTCCATTGTCCAGCTTTTATATTTGGAAACAGAGCTAAAGTAGCCGAGGTTCGTTTGGCCCTCTTGGGTCGAGTAAACAGGTGTAATAGTTAAATGAGCAAATTTCCCTTGCCCCTCTATGAAGGGCACCTTTTTTTCGTTGAAGGTAATTGAGTTAAGAAGGGAATATAGGCACGATGCTTCAAGATTTCCTAAATGGTAGCAATAGCTCTCATCTCTGTTTTTTTTAATATATATTTTGACATTCTTGTTGCTCGGAAGTGCCAAGTCAGTTTCGATAGGCTGGAAAGAGGAAGCAGTGATTAGAGACAACACAACTTCCTCTCTTTGAGTTCCACAACCTACTATTAGCATTTTACCTCGGTTGTATGAAATTTGTTGATCAATATCAATTAATTATTTGATCAGTATGGCTAACCAAAGATTAAAGCCACTCTTTTTTACTGTTCGGTCGCTCAAGTCAGCGAGTTAGATCCTCTACTTTAATTTAGATTAAGTCTCCCTTGGTGCGGCTGTCTCTCTGCTACCCATTTTTTTGCTAGGAGTCGTTCCCTTTTTTTATTAGCGGAAAAAAGGGCCCCCTCATCTCCATTTCCTACGCTGCAGAAGATTCCGCACTAGATGCTAATCGGAAAGGAATGGAGGATGCTCTGGAGGAGGGAAGCTATCTTCCTAGAGTTATCTACCGCTGCGCTACGAATCGGCACAGGCAGAGTCTTTGCTAGCTCAGCAGATTGTGGCACAGTTTATCTCTCTTCCTCCCGAAAGAGTGGTCGCTACTGCAACCGTTACAGTGCAGCCTTGTGCGAAAAGGGAAGACCTCATTATTAACGTTGAGAAGCTCGGTAGTGCAGCGGGAAATGGCCATGACGGAGACCCCTTTTAGTGGAAAAATGGGGAGCTGCACAGCTATCTCTGTAACGCAATCTGCTTTCTTGAATCCACGATTGATAGGGGAAGCTCTGCTAGTAAAGGTTGAGGTGGCGGATGAGGAGAAGCTCTCCGACCGACCCTGAAGAAACTCCTCTAAAGGAAAGGGGAGGGCCGCCATCCTGAGGCAGCTTTGCTTTTTCAGGTAAAGGGAGGTCGGAAGGAGCGTTCTTGATAGAAAGAGCTTGCTAAAAAAATGTTTTTTTTGTACAGTAGATTTGGTGAGTGCGACGGGGAGCTTTTTTAGCGGTTTTTCTGAAATTCGCAATTTCAGAGCTAATGGTGTGTCAGCTAATTTTCGTGCAATAGCAAAAATAGCTTCCTATTTCACGATTGTCGTTCCTCTGTGCGTTGGCTTAGCATATGGAGTAAAGAGGATTTTTACCTACTGTAGCGGACAGAAAAATCCAGAGCAGCAAAAAGCTAGTGATATTTTTTCGAAAAAAGATTGGAAAATACAAGAAGCTGTCGATGGTTGGTCTGATGCTAAGGTTCCGGAAGGATATAAACTTCCCTGTAAAACAGTCGAATCTCTTGACCATCTTTTGGCCAATATTCAATATTTTCATGAAAATTGTACCGAAGAAAACAAGGCCAGACTTTTTTTCGGTGTCTATCAAGCAGATGTTAGACCGAAAAAAAATTGGAACAATCTGTTAACGTACATAGGATCAGAATCTTACAAAAAAGATTGTGGAACAGTGCAGGTTTATTTCAATAAATCACAGCTTTGTATGGAAGATGCTCAACGAGTTGTTCTCCAACGTGAGCCTGTGAACATCTCACAGAGTCAATGGTATAATCGGAGTCTATTAAAACTTTTATTTGGATATGAGTGTAGTGTCTATAACGATCCGAGTGCAAAAAAAAAGAATCAGACTGATTTCAAAGAGCTGCCTAACACTGTAGCCATCTATTCCGAAACTCGTTTATGGAAAAAGCCAGGAGAGGAAGGGAAG
>CAYNKV010000002.1:0-61751 GCA_964397905.1 uncultured bacterium | reverse complement strand
ACACTTTTTGAGACATGGTTTTTTGTAGATCGTTCATCTCTTTTTCTATCTTTTTCACTGTACTCCAATCACTAGAGGAGAAATTGGAGGGATTGGCAAGAATGCTCTGAATTTTTTCTTCAGATAGACCTGAAGTAGCAAAAGCTTTTTCAGATAGATTCTGTAATTTTTTCTGAAGCTCTTCCGCTAGTTTTTCAGCATCCTCCCGTTCTTTCGGATTTCCAGAGTTAATCTTTTCCTGTATATGGGAAAAAAGTTTCAATATCTCATGTATAAAGCTTTCAAGCTGTTTAAGATCCACATGGTTTAGATCGCTAAACAGAGTGTCCATTGTCTGAAGAATCTCCGAACCTTCCATAGCACCGTCCTTAGCCAAATTCTAACAAGTTAGCTATTTTGATTCAAGAGCTAGCTGAATAATTCTATTCTTTCTGATCGGAAGAGTCGATCAAAAGCAGAGACAATAGCTCCTCCGGAGTGGTTATCTGATAGTCAAGAGAAGCTTTTGGGGAAAAAGGAGCGGATTGGGAAACTAGAGCGACTCTTCTCTCTGAGGAAAGAAGGAGCGTAGCCTTTGAGATAAAATCTTCGTAGGAGAGTCTTTTGAGAAGTTTTTTGTTTCGTTCCATCTGACTACGATTCATCTCTTTCTGTTTTGAGAAATAGTGAACTGCTTCTAGAGGATCAGAAGTGGGTAGATAGGAAAGGTAATTGAGCAAATCGCTTTTTAGGATATGAAATCGCTCAGAGGGTATATGTTGGGCAAGATTATTGCGGAACTCCTCTATAAAAAATTCAGAATCAGCAAGTAATTCGTAAGAGTCTTTACAGCTTGACTGAGCTGAAAAAATGAGAAATAGATGCCCTTCTTTCTGAAAAAAATTGCACTTTGGTGCATAAGTAGACTGATTTCTAAGTCGCATAGCGGAAAAAAACTCAGATTGTATCGGATCAGATAGTAGAAGCTGAATGATCCTCTGCTGATCTGTAGAATATCTTCCTAGATCTGTAAATGAGAAAAACTGATTTGATGCCTCTTCTCTTTTCTGTTCGATCAGAAATTTTCCCTTAGGAAGTGAACTAACCATTTGGGTTGAAGAGTCTATGGAGAAAGGGGTTCCGTTGATCTGAGAGGTAAAGTTTTTCCATATTTCTTCGGCATTGAGATCGCTCATACCTCCGCAAATAACCATTCTTGCATAGATCTGCTTAAATAGATTTTGGATAAAAAAAACAAAATCTTCGTAAGAAATCGCTTCGACGATAGCAACCAGATCGGAATAGGTTGTCTTTTCGAAAACAGTGTAATAAAGCAATGAGTTCTTTAATGCTCTCTTGTGATAGATCAACATCGTTTTTTTATAATGTTCGAACTCATCTTTATCGGGAGAGAGCTGTAAAGCTTCTGCAATTAGATCTTTAAAAAAGTGAGAAATTTGTCCATTATATCCGGAGAAAAAAAATTCTAGTGACCCATCATTATTAATGCCGAAACGGCCTCTAATCTCTGCTGATTCAGCAAAAAAGAGGAGTCCTTTTAGCTGTTTTCTCACAGCTGTTAAATAAAAGTCTAAAAGCACTCTTGATCGGATAGATGAGTCGGCAAGCGCTGTTTGTAAGGAAAGGGAGAGGGCAGAAAGTGTGCCTCCACAATCTTTATAATAGAGACTCCCTAATGTTTCCTTTAGAAGCAGCGTGGGGAAAAGAGGGTCTGCAGAGATCATGTCTGAGAAAAGATAGGGGTTTAGAGGGGGAATAGAGAGAGAAAGAGGGCTCGCTCTCTCTTTCCAGCTTCTTATTTGGCTCTCAGATAGTTGTCTGATAGCGTAGAGGGTGCCGCTCCATTTGTCAGAATGGGTGGGTTCGATTTCTGTCTGATTTCCAAAGATGATCTGGATTGCGGAGCTGGGTTGCAGTTCCTGCAGAATTTCTTCTGTTAACTTTGGGCTATAATCGTTGCCGATGTAGGATCTTTCTGGGAAGATCTCGATCGGTTGGAAAATGAGACTGGAGGCAGTAGTAACCACCTCATTGAAGGGATCATCTGTGGCAGAGTGATTCTGATAGCTAGCCATAGAGACTCTTTGTCTCTCTTCGAAAAGGTAGTAGGGAAGCTCTTGCTTTCTGAACTCCTCTATAGCAAGGTACAAAGCTCCGAGAATCGATTCAGGCTGGTTCGCTCCCTCCTCAGTGAGGGAGAAATCAATTTCGAAAAGAAGGGATTCATCGGATGGAGAGTGGTAAGAAACGTCGATCGATTCTATAAGCTTTTTTTCTTTCAATATATAGGAGAGACTTCCTTTCATCTCATTTCTAAAAAGATGGGTAATGAGCTCCATCGATCCTCTAGCATGTTCGATATCTGCAAGAGGGGAAGAGAGCTGCCAAACGCATGAAAGGCTTTTTTTCTCTTCGACTGATTTAAGGTAGATTAAATTTCCCTTATATGTTTCAGAGAAAAGCTGTTCGGTATGATAGTTTGAGGGAGATGGATGGTTTTGTATAAGGGAAAAGCGAGAAGCGATCGGTTCGATTATCTCTTCTACAGGATTAGGGGAGAGGATTACTAGATGCATTTTTTCTGCTACATAATAATTTTGAAACCACTCTTTGGCAGATTTTTCTGAGACATTGTCTAGAGAAGCGAGGTTGCCATTGGCAAAACGAGCATTCGGGTGTTCTTGATTGCTAGCTAAAGAAAGCATACGGGTCGCAAGAAAATTGTCTGTTTCAAGTCTTATTCTATATTCTTCTTCTATAATTTTTTTTTCGCGATAAACGGAGGAAGGGGAGAATAGGGGGTCGATGAAAAAATGGGAGAAACGATCGATCGCTCCTTCAAATCCATCATGGCTTACTGCAAAAGCATAACAGGTATAACCAGAATAGGTAAATGCGTTAGAAGAACCCGAATGATTGCTGAGATATTCTTTAAATTCTTGTTCACCCTCCGGATAGGCTGAGGATCCTGCAAACAGCATATGTTCTACAAAATGGGCCATTCCTTCTGCTTCTATTGGATTATCCCAAGATCCTGCTCGTACCGAAAGAGCTGCAGCAGATCGGGTTGCCTTAGGATCGGAAATAATAAACAGCTCGAGACCATTGTCCAAACGAAATCGGGCGGTTTTTCTCTCACCTTCTCCTTTTTTTAAAATGGGAGGCAAGCTACTTAAATCTTCAATCGGTGTCGGAGCTGCTTGGAGGATAAGAGAAGAGGTTAGGAGGAAAAGAAGGGGGAATATCTGCCTTGTAATTTTTCTAACTAAGCTTAAGTTGAAGAAGTGCCTCATATCCTTTACGAACCTGCTCCCAAGCATAGATAGAACGAGAGTTTCTCTCCATTTTCTTGTCATTGCAATCCTTTATTTGAGAGTATGATAGTTGAGGTCCTATGTAAATTGCAACTGCTCCCTTTTTTGCCTGCCTTCGTTCTCCTAGTTCAATTTGAATTGTTTCAGGAGGGGGTAGAATATGGTAGGTAGAAAGTGCCATAGGATAAAAAAGGGTAGTAGTTCGCGCTTTGCGAGCCATTAGATGAAACATTTCTATGCTTTTAGGATCAAAGGGTGCGAGCTCCATCTCTCCCACGCTATTTAAGCGATCTCTTCCCCCGCTGGGAGCTACGTAGATGCACTGTTTTCCTTTTTTCAGTAAATTACACATTAGCTCCATAGTTTTTTGGTTATGTTGCTGTTTTTCCTCTTTTTTTTCAGCGGGGTGATTGATGTAGCGCTTCGAATAGATGCAGAGTAGGTTACGTCCCATACTAAAGGGTGCTGCTAGAGGATCTGTAATCACCCGCTCTCCTGCAACAAAAATCATCGATTCTGCAAATCCTGGATAGAGAGGGTCTAGAAGGAGGCTGATCGCTTGAGGGTCAGCTTCAGTTTGATGGTTGGCGAAAAAGATTATGTTGGCCCCTTTTTTTAAATGGGAGATGATTTCTTCGATATATTCTCTTCCTAATATGTGAGAATGGTTTTTATCGATAAGAGGTTCGATAAATGCATTTCCGAATAAATAGTAGTCGAAGGGAGTGCGAATGGTTCTGTGGAAAGGAGGGAAATGGTAGGGAGAAGAGAGCTGCTCCTTGATAAGGTCGAGGAGTTGGATGAAAAGGTGAGAGTAATGTTGATCGGTAACATTTACTGCCTTTCCATATTCATCATAGAAAAGATTAATTAATTCGAATAATTTTGGGGGAATAGCTCCTTGCTGTAGCTCCTTTCTAAGGATTGTTTTAAATTTCGAGCAACATTCCATTAGTCGTTGAGTAAAATTGAAATTCGTTTAAGTGAAGGGAATCGTTTGATTCAAATTGAAGATGGGCGTTAAGCTGTTCGGCTAGTTTTGTTAAATATTTTTTGTCGGAACGGCTGAGAAAGAGGTCGAGGCTTGGATGAGAAACTAATTGAAGGGCAAACTGCTGCTGGTGGATCAGCTTTTTTAGTGAACGCTCAATCTCTATAGTAACGCTTTCATGGTTTTTGATAGAACCATATCCCTTACAGTAGGGACATTTTACAAACATCATCTGAAGGAGCGACTCTCGACTTCTTTGACGGGTCATTTCGATCAAACCAAATTCGCTCATGCTCAATATGGTGCATTTTGCAGAGTCATCGTGCATGGATTCTTTGAGGCGCTCCAATACCCTCTTCTGACTTTTTCGCATTCGCATATCGATGAAATCACAGATAATTAATCCACCAATGTTTCTAATTCGCAATTGGCGTGCAATCTCTTCTGCGGCCTCCATATTAATGTGAACCAAGCTTTCCTCTACATTAGTCATTTTTTGCTGATCTTTACTTCGACCTGAGTTGATATCGATAGTACACATTGCCTCTGTTCTATCAAAAAAGAGGTAGCCTCCGCTGGGGAGCCAGATTTTTCGAGAGAGCGCTTTCTCTATCTCTCTTTCTATTCCAAACCGCTCGAACATCGAAATCCTATCGCGGTACAACTCTATTTTGAGAGAACTATCTATTTTGTCATCTTGATGGAACGATGTACATCTTTGGAAGGTGTTCCGATCATCTATTAAAATTCGCTGATATCTTTTGTCTATTGCAGTAAAAAGCGCTTTTTTAACTAGGTCATTTTCTTCAAATAGACAGGTCGGCTTATTTGAGCTATTAAATTTTTTGATCACTCCTTTCCAGATGAGCAACAACTTTTCCACCTCTTTTTCTATCAGCTCCAAGCTAGAGTTAAGGCTAGCTGTTCGACAGATAACTCCCACATCTTTAGGAAGATGCAATTCATGAAGCACACTTTTTAATCGTTCTCTCTCTTCCTCTTTTTCGATTTTTCGAGAGACACCGCGATGGGAACTGTTCGGAATTAAAACTAAATATCTTCCAGGAATCGATATGCTTGATGTGAGACGAGTTCCTTTATTGCCGATTGGCTCTTTTATTGCCTGAACTAGGACAGGCTGGTCGATCTTTAATATCTGAGCAATATCCAGATCTTCTTCTGCAATATCCTTCTCGGATGGATCTGAGTCAAAATCGATGTCGAAAAGAGTCTGAAATTTTTTCCTGTTTTCCAAAAGATCAGAAATATGGACAAAACCGTTCTCTTTTTCTCCAATATCGATGAATGCTGACTGAATGTTGTGCAAAATATTGGTTACTCTTCCTCGATAGATATTCCCAGATAATTGCCGATTACTATTTCTTTCAATAATCAGATCGTGCAGAATACCTTCCTTAAGGAAAGCACAGCGCGTTTCTTTGGCTTCAACATTTAAAAGAATTTCCCGGTGCATGCTTGTAAACTAATCTAATTTTACATTTTTTGCTTCTAAAATAGTAGATTATGATCGAGAAAATTTCCTCTTTCTAACTAAAATCAGCTCCTATAGGCGATCTATGGTAAAAAAATTATAGATGCAGTTCTCCTATAATTTGTCTCCTTCTTGCTAAAAAAGAGCAAAATTAAACGCAATTATGGCTGTTGAAGAAAGCCTCCATCCAAAAAAAATCCGCAACAATAAAAAGATTTGCTTTAACGCCTAGCTTTTAAAAAATCAGATGTCTAGTTCTTAATCTTCTACTTTCTTCTTCTTTTCAAGAGAGTAGTAAGCCTCTTTTCTCTTATAGCAATTGCAATGGGTGCAGAGACGATGGGGAAGAGAAGCTCCCTTACATAGAGAACAGATAGCCTGCTGTTTAGCAGTTTTAGCGTGGTGCGAACGACGATTGTTTTTTCTCGCGTTAGAAGATCGGTTACGTGGAACAGCCATGATCTATACTCCCCGTTGAATCTGGCCATTATATGTTTCCGATTTCTTCTTAGCTACTTTTTTTCTAGATAATCGAAAGGGAAATAATCTTTTTTATCTTTAGCTCCCTTTTTTATATAATGGGCGATTCCATCTCTTTCTGGACAGTGTCCCTGGTTGCATTCTGTGAACAAAGGGGTTGCTAGGGAAATCTCTTGTCGTAACGGTTCAAGAAGGTCAAAACCTTCTTCAGGAATTTCATCTAACCCAATGGTGTAAGAGAGATTTTCAAGAAGAAGAGGTATGGGAGAAAGATTATTGCAAATTTTACAGGGAAGATAGACCTCTAGCTCTGCAGAAAATAGAAGGGTTAGAAATTTTTCGCTTAGTTCTATTTTTCTAGAAAAATGGATCGATTTGCCAAGTAAAAGTTTATCTTTTTCGAAATTAAGCAGATCAGAATCTATATTCGAATCGATCTGTTTCATCTGATCTTCATTAATCTGGTTGATTTTGATAGGTAGCATGGTCTCTTCCTTTGTCACGTAAGTAGGGAAAGGATGGAACGGGCTGCTTTTCGGGAAGGATTCTCGCTTTCCAAAATTGAGCGAAGCTCGTTGCAATTGGAGCGACACTGGTCGCGCAGAGATCGCTTGCTTATCCATTCTGCTGCTGTTGCAAAAAGTTGTTTCTCTTCTAGGTTATGGCCAATAAATTCTGGAAAGAGCTCTTTTTTTAAGATGATATTGGGAAGCGAGTAGAAAGGGAGCGATATTTTTAGAAAAAATTTTGCTATAAAATAGTCGAATAGAGAAAGAGGATAAACAATCAGAGATGGAATTGCTTCAAGAGCGAGCTCAAGAGCTACGGTTCCCGATTTTGCAACAGCAAGAAGAGGGCTTCTTTTTTTTCGTTCTTCTGCTTTAATAAGAGGTATTTCATCTGCTAGCTCCTTTAGCTTTGCTCTATTTGTTTCGTGAGAAAGAGAGAGAGCGTACTCAAGGTGGGGAAAAAGCGCGCGAAGTCGCTTATGGAGTTGTAAAAACAGGGGCATAGTGCGCTCGATTTCCTTTAGTCGGCTACCAGGAAAGAATAGAACAAGCGGTTCTTCCTCTCTTTTTTTACACTCTAATTGGCATACAAGAGGATGTCCTACATATTCAACCGAGATGGGAGTGTGGGTAAAGTAATCGGGTTCAAAGGGGAATAATACTAAAAGGCGATCTAGATATGAAGCGACCATTTCCACCCGTTTTTTTCCCCAAGCCCATATGGAAGGGGAGACATAATGGCATATTTTCCCTTTAAAGCCCCTCTTGCGAACTGCTTTGCCTAGCCGAAGATTAAATCCGGGATAATCAATAGTCACTAATAGGGAGGGAGAGAGAGAGAGGATTGCATCTACAGTTTTATGCCATAGGAAGATCAATCGAGGAAGCGATCCCAATAAACCTACAAAGCCCATTGTTTGAAGCTGTTCCATTGGATAGATGGTGCTCATCTGGTAAGCGGCTCCTACCCTTCTCATAGAAGGGCCATGCACTCCACCAACTCTTAGGTTGGGCGCTTCTTTATAAATTTCTTCAAGCAATGAGGCGCCTAACTGATCCCCGCTCAACTCCCCAGCTACAATGAAAAGATCGATCATTCCGCCAAGGAGTGTATCAATAATGGTTTTTTCTTTCTAGATAGGAGAGGGTTTAGCTTCTCTTTTTTTTCATCTTTTTTTTATCGGACTGTCTCTTTTTGAAAAGATGATAAGCTTGTTGCCATGTTTTTAAGCTTTCCTGCAGAGAGGGAACCACTTTAGAACGAATTTCTAAAAACTCTAAAGCGGAGGGAAAGTCTGGGTGATTGGGAATGCGAATCCTACCAGTTTCTTGTAAGAGGGGAGTGATCTGAAATTGAAAAGAGAGGATAGAAGAGAGCTTGAGGCGTATTTTTCTTGGAAGGGAGAAGAAGGGATAGAACAAATCTCCGATCATTTCCCAGATTTTCTCATAGAGGTGAAGTGAATGAAGAAGGTTAGAGGGTTCAGTAGTTAATCGAAGGAGCTGAAACTGTATGCAAGGGAAACAGAGAGAAGCAAGAGAGATAGAGCGGTCTGAATAGCTTTTTCTGTTAATCGAGTCAATAGCTTCTAGGTAGAGATAGGTCTCCTTTCCCTCTGCTCTTCTCATAAACGAGGAGAGGGAGGGAAGCAAGTGTTCGAGGAAGAGATGCTCTTCCATTAGCTGAATGAATTTTTTTGCTTCTCCTGACTCTAGCATGCGAAGCATCTCCTCTAGCAAACGGGCTGGAGAACTCTTCACAATTTCATTGCGGCATTTTGAAAGAGCCATTCTGGCCTCTCTATCGGCGCTAAAATCTAATCGAGCTTGAAATTTGATGAGACGAATCATGCGGACTGGATCTTGCTTGAAACGAAGATAAGGGTCCCCAATAGTTCTTATTCTTTTATTATGTAGATCTTTATACCCTTCCACATAATCGATAACTGTCTGATCTGCAGGATTATAAAAGAGAGCGTTGATAGTGAAGTCTCTACGTAAAACATCCTGCTCCTGAGAGCCCCACTCGTTGTCGCGCGTGATGAGTTGGTCTGTCTCATTGTCTCCTGCTCGAAATGTAGATACTTCCAACACTTTTTTGCCCCACCGAATATGAGCAAGACGAAAACGGCGTCCTAATAAAATACAGCGCCCTCTGAAAAGTTTTTTAATCTGTTCTGGTAGAGCTGAAGTAGATATATCATAATCTTTAGGAGTTTTTTCTAACAAAAGGTCTCGTACTCCTCCTCCCACGATATAGGCTACATGACCTGCTTGTTGTAATAATTGAACCACTTGCAAAGGTTCATGGTCGATCTTTTGAAGAGGAATTTTATGGATATCGTAAGGGTAAATAATAGGTTCCATTTTAGTTAGCTATAAACAGCTGTTTTTGTTTAAGGATTTCATTTTGTGAAATAAATCTCTCTTTCCAGTAGTAATGGTCCAGTAATCCACTAGTAGTTCTTTTAAGAAGATAATAGGCTGCGTAAAGTGCTTCAATAGATGCTAAACCTCTTTCGGGATCAACGCAATCGGTCTGCTTTCTTGGGTAAGCAGTACGTAAGCAGGAGG
The DNA here is from genome assembly GCA_964397905.1 of uncultured bacterium. GTDB lineage: Bacteria > Chlamydiota > Chlamydiia > Chlamydiales > Rhabdochlamydiaceae > PALSA-1444. The sequence continues at coordinate 52,391 of CAYNKV010000002.1, read as the reverse complement.
GGAGAGTTCGCATAATGGGGGGGCAATTTATTTTTCTCAATTGAGCTATCATCTGCATCGCATAACGCCAGCTGCCATCTATTAAGACAAGGCCTAGCTCTCCATCCTGTTCTGTTAGACAGGGCGATTCTTCTAGGGTGAGAAAACAGTAATTTTCAAATGATGGAAGCGGGTCGTCTATCGGATAGGATAGAAAAACAATATCTTTTCTTCCTTCTAATCCTTGTAGCGAGCATTTCTTTAAATTCTCTTTGCGGTGACGGATAATAATAGTAGCTGGAAAATGGGTCATCTTAACCATTCAGCAACAGCTTTCTACTTTTGATAGAAAGTTTTTCTATGTCTTGAAGAACTGTTTCTAGTAGAATAGACCTGATTTCCGCGAGGGGAGAGACATGTATAATCATTTGATCTGAGAAAAGATGGGAGGAGATGCGGAAAGCTTCACGAACTAGCCTCTTAAAACGATTTCTATCGTGCGCCTTACCCCAACGCTTAGGAACAGAAATCCCCAAATATATGAGGAACTGCCCGCGCGCACTCCTTTCCCACGAAAAAAAGAGCAAACTACCGGAAAACCTAGTGCCACACCTTTTGATGCGACTAAACTCGGAAGTTTTTTTAAATCTATCTTTCCCTATGGCCTGCTTTATGCTGACAACCGCTTGCGTCCAATGCGCCTTCTTCGATTGATTATTTGGCGTCCTTGGGGAGTGCTCATCCTCTTGCGAAAGCCACATACCTTTTTGCGTTTTCTTTTATTAGGTTGATAAGTTCTTTTCATAAATTACACAATCCTTGCATTCTGCCTTAATTTAACTCCAATTCTCAACAAGAATATTTTTCTTGTCCTTATTCTCTCTCTATTTTCCTCTATTTTTCCTGTTGCAGGCAAACCTTTTTTTCTTTAGTATCTGTTCTAGAAATTAAGAGGTGGTTGTGAAGGTAAGAGCTTCTATAAAGGCGGATCCTTCTAAAGGGGATAAAATAGTTCGCAGGCGAGGGCGTGTTTATGTTATCAACAAGATCGATCCTAACAGAAAGCAGCGACAGAAGGGACCAGGGAGGAAGAAATAATGGCAAAAAAATCTTCGATTGCAAAGCAGAAGCGTAGGGAGCGTCTCGTTCTTCTTTCTTGGAAGAAAAGGGAATCGTTAAAGAAAAAAGTAAGAGATCTTAAACAGAGTGAAGAGGGGCGTCTTTCTGCTGTGATTTCCCTTAATAAGCTGTCTAAAAATTCTTCTCCTGTGCGTTTGAGAAATCGTTGCCAATTCACGGGAAGAGCGAGGGGTTTTTTGCGTAAATTTAAAGCTTCTCGTCTCTGCTTTAGAGAGATGGCTAATCAGGGACTTGTTCCTGGAGTAATAAAGGCAAGCTGGTAGGAAAGGTGATAATATGAGTTCTAATTTGTCTAATCTGGATAGAAAAGAGGTGGAATTGTTGGAGACTCTTTTTGTTCGTCACATAGAGGACAAAGTGTTTCGTTCTATAGTTTGCCAGGCTCTTCGTAAAATAGATGGGATATCTTTAGTGGAGGCGGGCCTGATTGATAGTTGGTTCTCTAGAGATGCTACTGAGGGGACCGCTGGCATTTTTGTCGATCAGGATCAGAAAAATCATTCGGTCTCTATCAAATTAGAGATTAATGTTGCATATGGTGTTTCTTTGCCGGAGAAAGCAGAGGAGGTTCAAAACAGGGTGGCTGAAGAGGTGAGTGGTTTAACAGGGCTCCATGTGAGCATGGTTCATCTGGTTTTTAAGAATTTGATCCCTTCTGATTGCGAAAGAGAGGCCGCTCTCTCTATAGATGCCCAGTAAGTTTTTTCCTATTTCGAATCGGTTTACTAATCGAGTATTGAAGGTCAAGAATTTAAAAATTTGTTAATGCATGGAAACTAGGTTCGTTCTTGCGGTTGCACTACGATTGCTTGATATACCTTTCTGGTTTTTTCTACTATTTGTGGTGCTACTCGATAGAGGTGGCATCTTTCTCCATCTTCTACAATAGTTGCCTCTGCTCTCCAGAAATCAGATTGCATTTCCTCAGTGGTTATCGGCTTTTGTAGCGCTTCTATCTAAAACTGCAAGCGGGGACCGGATCATTGCACAAGCGATCTAACAAGGCAAAGCATCTGCTTCAATCCTTTACTGATTAAAATGATAGATAGGAAGAACCGTTAATCATATTGACGATTCTTTGAATCTTATTCGATAACCGCAACTCGTTTATAATTCTCTTGAAGCTCGGTAACTGAGATTTTCAGAGGATTAGTAATCTATCTGTCGAAGCCGCTCCCACTTTTCTTCTCCCACTATTTTCTCCTGGTTTAACGCTGCTACGAAATAAGGAGATGGAAGAGGTGAAGAAATATTTGCATTCTGATATTCAGTTTGCCAATCCTCAGGAAAAGGTTATCGGAAGGAAAGCTATTGTTAAGAGTTTAGAGCAATTTTTAATAATTTAATGATTGATCCAAAATTTGGTTCCGAAGATCAAGAGATGATCGTCTATGAGGTAGGTATTCGAGGAGTTTCCAAAAAATTGCGCGCCGCTTCTTTGCTCATTTTTCAAGAGAGCCTCATCTCAAATATTGAACTTGTCTATGAAGCTCGATGCTTAACTGAAAGATAAAAATTTTAAAAGGCAATGGTAATCTTGATTGGAATCTTATTTTTATCATCTTTTCTGTTTTAGGATATATCTAGAGACTGCTACTTTTTAGAAACGAGCAGCAAATAGCAAGTTTTTAGATTTGCTGCTCGTTTTTTAAATTAAAATATCAAGCAGCAAATAGCTATTTCTCCTATTTGCTGCTTGATCTCCTCCTTGAAAAGGAGTTATGTTTACAGCCTAGGGAGAGGCTTAAAATGAAGAGATCTCGATTTATAGGCCGTGAAGTCGAAATGAGCAGGCTTAAAGGGCTTTTAGATAAAAAAAGTGCAAGCCTCATCGTGGTTCGTGGTAGAAGGCGTATTGGGAAAAGTAGGCTACTTGCAGAGTTTGGAAAAGAAATGAAAAGCTATTTCTTTTCTGGAAATCCTCCAGTTCATAAGACAACAGCTCAAACGCAACGAGATGATTTTGCACGACAACTTGAAAGAGCTGCGATTCCTGGCATTAAAGCAGATGATTGGAGTAATCTTTTTTGGTGCCTCTCTAAGGCAACTAAGAAAGGTCGAATTCTTATTGTTTTCGATGAAATATCATGGATGGGAGGAAAAGATCCTCACTTTTTAGGCAATTTAAAAACTGCCTGGGACATCTATTTTAGCAAAAACCCAAACTTAATTATTGCGCTTTGCGGTTCCGTATCCTCGTGGATTGAAAATAATATTTTGAGCAATATAGGATTTCTTGGAAGAATTACGCTTGATCTTGTGCTAGAAGAACTTCCATTAGAGGTTTGCAATGCTTTTTGGCATCCGAAAGAAAAGCGTATTACTTCTTACGAAAAATTTAAGCTTCTATCAGTAATGGGAGGCGTCCCTCTCTATTTGGAACAAATTAAACCCAATCTTCCTGCAGAGAAAAATATCCAAGAGCTCTGTTTTACTAGAGGGGGGTTGCTTGTACGAGAATTTGATGAGATATTTTCCGACCTTTTTTCTCGTAGCAAAGCTAGACATAAGGAGATTCTCCTTTGCCTGGCAAACGGACCAAAGGAACTTGTGCAAATCTGCAAAGAATTAGGAAAAAGCTTAGGGGGGATATTCAGCAAACATCTGGATGAATTAGTGAAGGCGGGTTTTGTAAAAAGGGATTTCAGATGGGATTTAAAACGGAAAAAAGAGGGAAAGTTTAGTAGATATCGTTTAAGCGATAATTATTTGCGATTTTATTTAAAATATATAGCTCCAAACCGTTCTCAGATTGAAAAAGAGGGCTTCTCCTCTTTAATAACTCAACTAACAGGATGGGAAGGGATCATGGGGTTACAGTTTGAAAATCTAGTGGTCCATAATAGAAAAACTCTCTGGAAGATAGTAGGAATTTCTCAAGAAGAAATAGTGATGGAAGGTCCATTTTTTCAAACTCATACGACTAAGCAAGCGGGCTGCCAAATCGATTATATGATCCAAACTCGATTTCATAATTTGTATCTATGTGAAATTAAATTTTCTAAGAAACCGATCGGTATTAAGATTATTGAAGAAATGGAGGAAAAAATAAAAAATCTCAAATGTTCTAGAAATTTTTCTATTAGACCTCTGCTTATCCATGTGAATGGAGTAGATGAAACTGTTTTAGATGAGAGATATTTTGATAAAGTTATCGATTTTGGTCAGCTCTTAGATTAAAGCCGGCTATATCTTTCACGAAATCAAATCTACTTTCTTGCCATTTTCCACCTGCGAGATCGCTTGTCGTTTAGATGTCGCATGGTTTTTAAGAATTTGATCCCTTCTGATTGCGAAAGAGAGGCCGCTCTCTCTATAGATGCCCAGTAAGTTTTTTCTTTCCCCGAAAAGGATGGGCTCTCTTTTTTCTGATGATCTTTTTTAGAACTGTTTGCTTACTAGTTTGATGGAGGGAAGAATCCACTCCTTGAGCATAGGTGAATAGGAGTATCCGATTTCTAGTTTCCATTTGCTTGCTAATAAAGTAGAAAAAAAGATTTCATAGCCGATATAGGAGGGTTCTCTGCTTCTGCCCCAACCGTAGTGGCCTTTGATCTGAAAAGAGGATAGAGGGGAAAGGTGGGTGTAAAAACCGGCTAAAAGGGTGTTGCGTCGATCAGAGAGAGGTGAGGCAATTAGTTGATCAACGGGTTGAGAGAGGTCTAACATATAATTGCTCCGGTCTGCTTTTCTCCAGTCATACTCACTTCTATGACGCATTTCGATGCTGCAAGCCGATTGAGATGAAATGGTCCAATCTAATTTGAAATTAGTGCGATCCCAAAGTTTATTTTGAATATTATAAATAATTTCTGCTTTCAAATAGCAGGAGGGATTGTTCCATTGAGAAACGAAATAGATTTTAGGTATTACAGAGTGAAAAGGAGTGGTGCCTAAAAATAGATTAGCGTAAAAATCTATCGCTAAAGAGGAGAGCAAAGGAGAAAAATAGAGTAGATTGTAGGCTCCTAAGCGGATCATGTTTTGTCTAGATAATCCATCATTTGTGCTGAAAATATAGATGTTTTGATTGGAGAGATTAGGGGTTGTCGATCCTATATATTTTAGGTAGGGTTGAATCTGATGTTGAAAATGTGAATAAGAGCGATAAAATCCATTGGTGAAGTCGAGTTGGTAGCGAAGGAGCAGTTCTCCTAATGGGCGACGAAGAGGAGAGTTTCCATATCCGATACCCGTTATTCCTAATGAGGGAGTAATTGACCAGGAAGATAATTTAAAAGAGCGATAGATAGTAGAGTCTGCTTCAGATCGGATAGATTGAAATGAGTTGATATAGTTTCGGATCATAGGTGCAAAAGAGTAATCAAGATATTCTAGGGAGATTCGGTTATCTAAAAAAAAGCGCGAGGTTCCTAATGGAAAAGGGGTAATGTTCCATGAGATAGATGGTAGTTGCTGGTTCAGACTTTGAAAAGGATTTATGCAGGGTTGTATTTTCCCCAAAAAATCATAGTGGCTACTTCGGTGAGATAGTTGGGCAATAGTTCTCTCTTGGCTATTAATTTCGAAACGATCGCTTTTAAAATTTTGAGCCATTTTATCGTCGCTCATTCGATCATAGGTAAGGTTAAGTTGAGTCGCTCCTTCATTGAAAAGAGAGCTGAACATTCCTTGTAAACGAAATCTTCTGTTTTTTATTTCATCAGGTACAATTTTATCAAAAGCAGCGTAATTGTTGCTGTTGAATAGAGTCGTTTTATCGCTTGAGCTGTATCGGGTAGAGAGCAAAAGACCTGGACCTATCGTAAATCTATAGTCGAGCCTTGTAGTAATAGAGAAATTTTTTGAATCATATAATTTCCACTCTATCATGATTTTTTCTTTTAAAATGTCGTCCCAGATCAATTTGTAATTGATCGAAGAGTTATTGTGGATCGTAGTGGCAAACTTGGGAAACCAGAAAATGGGAAAATCAAAGAGCTCCATTTTAATCTGCTGAGCGGAAATAATAGCTTCGCTTGAAAGATGGACCTTTTTTGAGACTAACTTCCACGATGGGGAGCGTTCCTCCGATGTAGTAATGTAGCCATTCGATATTAAGCAGCTTCCATCAGGAGAGATTGAGATAGTATCGCCTCCTATAAACCAACCTCCAACCGAAACTGTCCCTTCGATAATAGTTCCTGTTCGGGAGGTTAGTTCATATTCTAACTGCTTACCGGAAAAAAAAAATTGCCGATATTGGAAAAGAAGATTGCCTATGGCGGTAACTTTTTGCTCTGAAGAGTCACTGCTTCGGCTATATTCTATCTCAGTTGCTTGAATGCGCAGTTCGTTGCCTTTAATTACCCCCCCCTGGTGGGTAAAAATTTTGCCTTGATTAAAAGAGGGATCTTTTAAATCGATCGTATACTCATCTCCGTAGAAATTAGTAGAAAAGAGGATTCCCAATATAAGTAAAATGAGAGGCATTTAGGAAGGATACCTTATTGAAGAGAGAGGAGCAATAGTCCCGCAATGAGAAATCTGTTATCCCGATTTCCATTTTTTAAACTTTTAAAAAGAAAATCTAATCCTTTTTCATCATGCTTTTCTGCAAAAGTTTTGTATATTTCCAAACTGAGAGCGCTATGCTCTTCTGGGTTTAGCTCATAGATAGAAGGCTCTTTTTCTTTTAATGATAAAGGGCGAAAGCAAATTTTTGATTGAGAATGGTGAACCATCCATTCTATAACCCGCTTTTCGTAAGGAGCTGAATGCCCTAATGCATAAAGTACCAGATGGCAATAAGCTCTAATCAAAGGAGAGATGCTCTTCTCCCCATATTTCTTCAATAGAGAGAGGACCGACTCTGAAGGATGGTTTTTAAGTAGTTGCATTAAAACGGGTACTAGAGATAACTCCAGTTTTTCGAAGGTCTGTTGAGCTATATCTATAAAATCTTCCTCTGGAAGCTCTAGGCATTCTGATAATATTTTCTCTTTCAGTTCTAAGGAGATAGCAGCTATCCTGGCAGGGTCTCTCTTTTTTTGTTGATAAAAGGAGGGAATTATTTTCCACGCTTGGAGTGAATGACCTTCAGATAAAAAAGGTTCGAAACCGAGTCCTCTGTTGTCTTGGAACAAAAACTCCTTAACTGCTTTCAGACAGCGACGATCTCTCTTGTGAAGAAGGGCGAGCATTGCATTGAAGCGAAGTTGTATATTTTCTTTTTGAAGAAAAGAGAGTAGTAGCTCTTCTTTGCCGGAAATTTCTCCAAGTAGAGCAACAGCAAAGAGGTTTTGCTGCTCTGCCAAGAGAGCAATCGAGGATGCGGCTTGAGTTTCTCCTAAAATGTAAAGAGATCTTAAAGCGGCTATTTGAACAGAAGGGGAGGATCTTTGGGAAAGTAGACGCAGCTGGGGTATAGATTTCGAGTCCCTAAGTAATCCTAGAGCAGATGCACAAGCTTCCTGTTCGTCTTCGTATAGATGTGTAGCATGGGCACGTATTTTGGGTAGAAAATCATCTCTTCCTGACCGAGCAGCGCTTAATATTGCTTCTACTCGAGTTTTTGAAAATGGATGGTCTATCAATTTTTTGAGAATCGAGAGAGCATTAGGAGAGCTGATAATTGCAAAAAGTTGTGGAAAATAAGAGGAGGCTTCCGGAGGCAGCCTATCCATCAATGCTTCGATAAATCCAGATGCTTTAGGATGTTTGCGTTGAGCAAGGTGAAAGCCTGCTTGAATCCGTACTCCTATGAATGGGGAATCCATTGCTTTTATGAATAGATCATCCCCTTGGTCATCTTGGATTGCTCCGATGATCTGAATGGTTGCCATCTGTACTTCGTAGTAGATGCTTCTAATTCCCTTTTCCAATATTTTGAAAGGAGAGTGTAATTGGGCTATGTTTATGGCAAAAAGAGTAGAGAGCTGATGCTCCATATGGGAGCTATTCATTCCCTGCTCTAGAATTATTCGTGCCATATTTCTCAAGGTCTCGGGTTCATCTCTGCTCTGCTCTTTTCTATATTTTTCATATAGGTCAAGCGAGGCTTCTATTTTTCCCGCATGCATTAAGTAGGTGATTTGGGCTTTGTTAAAAGAGTAGATGGGCGATCTGTTAACGACCAATAGAAGGAGAATGGAAGGAAGCCATTTCATATTGAATCCTTCCTAGATAGATCCACTATGTTGTTTAAAACCAGGTTGAAATTTTGGTTTGCTATTTTTGCTGTTTTTTTCTTCCATTCTTCCCCTCTATTTCAGGGCAATCTATCCAAATAGGGGAACTCCATCCCATGTGACCGTTTTCTTGTAAAACCCGTAGATAGTAAAAAACGAATGGGGGCCGTTGATCAGGTGAAGGAAGCAGGATTTTAGAGAGTTCCTCTTCATCGTCGTAGACAAAATCTGAACTATTATCTTCTATCGAAAAAAGATGGATCTTAACTCCATTGCGGATCAATGCTACCTCCTTTAAAGGAGCACAACCTACTACGTAGCCAGCTATATGGCGGTTGAACATTAAACCAGGCTTTGATTGGGTAGTAAGCTCGCCTCCTATTCCTACACCAGCAATAGAGAAGTCGATGATGATTTTTTCTCCGGTGGTAGCATAACAGGCACGAGCCAAAAGTGCTTGAACGAACGCTTCTCTTGTCTGTTCCTTAGACAAAATAGCTGTTAATCCTGGACTATACTGATTCCATTTTTCCTCTTTCTCTTCCTTGTTTTTTTTTCTGAGAGGAACTTTATTATCTAAACCTCCTGCAACAAAGCCGAAGCGATGATTTTTTTTCAGAGCATTTAATATAGAACCTGATTCTGCTGCTTTTCTTTCTTCTTTTGAGCTATATCGAATAGGATGAAGATTTCCCTCTTCTATAGTAGTCTCCGAAGAGCCGGATGAGTTGTATATCTCTACCAATTTTTCCAGCTCCGGATCTATTTTTTTAAAATCAGTTATACAACCAGGGTGCATGGTAGAAATAAGTATAGAAACCGACTCTTTAGGATTTAAAAATTTGTAAAGTTTGGAAAGAGAGCTGCTTTTTGCCTCTTTATTGCTAAAAAAAGTTTTCTGATCTTTAAAATAGAGGATTTGGCGCAGTCCCTCCTCAGCTAAATATTGAAATCCCAAAAAAGCAGAAAAGCGATAATCCTCATTAAATTGTGCTATACTTTCTGAAAGTTGTTTCCAAGATTTTTCTGTTTCTCCCTCTTTATTTCCATAGAAAGAAGAGGAATAAAAGTGAAGAGAATGCTCATCTCGAAAAGCGTGCAAACAAGAATCTAGATTAAAGAAGGGTCGATCCAATTCGGAATGAAAAAGCCCCCAGTAGATAGAATATTTTGCAAAGTCGACACACTTGATGGGAGAAGAGAAGAAACGTTCTTCCGTTTTTATGTTGAGCAGCTGAATAATGTAGATTCCTGGTTCATTAAACTGAAGGTTAGGGAGGTGAAGTAGACCCGTCTCTGGAATAAACAACTTCCAGTTGAAGTTGTCTCTTTGTTGAGCATAACTCAACTGAATTAAACTTCCCTCAGGCGCGTAGTTGGTCAAGTTGCTATACTGATCTTCGAAACGAATTGAAAGGTGAAATTTGCTATTTTTTTCCACCAAAGAGGGAGCTATAATGCGAATGTTTTTTAAAATATTTCCCTGGACATTGATCTGAAATATTTCAGGGATTTTACTATCTCCCTTATCTTTCAAATTGTCTATGTATAGATGAAAAGCTCTTCGGCGTTGTAGATTGAGCTGGCAGCGGTTGCCATCTCCATCTGAAGGAGAACCTAAAATGATTGTAAAAGATTCTCCTTTCTTAACCTCTGAAGGCAATCTAAATTCATATAATTTCTCTTTTTCCGCTCCTTCTACTATTGATGCGCCAACTATCTTTTTATCCTCCATCTCAATCCAGATAAGATTCTTTTTTCTTTTAAGATCGGTTTGAGGAAGCTCCCACTCAGTCTCACTTCCATGAGACAATAGATCAAACCTCAGCTTGCTTCCTTCGGGGATTGAGTGGGCAGAAGTATAGACAAAATGAAAAGAACCGAGATCTCCTGCATAACATCTAGCAGGCAAACAAACCGCAATCGATTGGCGCATCATACCGCTCCAGTATCCCAGCCATCTTGTCGGAAAAAAAATTCGGATGCAATCAAAATATAGAAAGAGGTGTAGTAATTTTCTATTTTGAGCAAAATGATAAGAATCAGGAGAGGGTTCGATCGGTTTTAGTTTTTTTGAAAAAAGAGCAACTGTTTTGCCCTTTTTGAGTTAGTAAAAAAAAGAAGAAGAGCTACTGCTGCTGTGGCTCATGCTCTTCTGTAGAAGAGTGTACCAATCGAGATATCCATTTCCAATTTACCACAATATATTCAACTCCCGAGATGGCGGTATAAATTGCAGCAATGAGTGCAACGAGGTAACTCATACTCTGAAACAAAGAGAGCGGTAAAGAGCCCCTGCTATAAAAGATCATCGCAACTAGGATAAAGAGAGCAGCAGTTGCTTGGAAAACAGCCTTTATTTTCCCACTCAATCGGGCCGCTAAGACTACACCTTGGAAAGCACAGAGGGTGCGTAGAGCGGTTATCATCGAGTCGCGCAAAAAGAAAATGAGAACTATCCAGACGGGAAGAGAGACGATTCCCTGGGTAAAACTTAAAAAAAGAGAGAGGCGAAAAATGCTATCTGCCATCGGGTCTAAAATTTTTCCTAAGCTAGTTACTCTATTCTGAAGTCGTGCTAAAAATCCATCCAAAAAATCGGATAATTCGCAGATGCCCCATACGGTTAATAAGAGGTAAGGAGCTAGCCTTGGAGAGAGCGAAAAAGAGGGAGAATAAAGATAGATGATCAAAAATATGGGACTCATGATCACTCGGATGAAGGTAAGGTATATGGGTAAATGCATAAGGGTATAATTCCTCTACCGAATATATTCTATTTTTTCTCATATTTACCATTTTAATCTCTTTTTAGGCTTCTCTATTTTCTACATTTTGTTATCCTCGTGAGGATGAGAAAAAAAAACTATGTTAGTTCTTGGAATTGAAACGAGTTGTGATGAGACAGCTTGTGCTGTAGTTCGAGATGGGAGAGATCTGCTTTCGAATGCAGTTTCATCGCAAGCAGATCTTCATGCTTTATATGGAGGAGTTTACCCTGAACTTGCCTGTCGTCGTCATTTAGATTTGATCATTCCCATGATAGATCAAGCGTTGTTAGAAGCAGAGGTTTCTTCTGAAGAGATAGATCTTATTAGCGTCACTCAAGGTCCCGGATTAATAGGAGCGCTTTTGTTGGGCATGCATGCTGCCAAGGCTCTTTCACTTGCTTGGAATCGGCCTTTCATAGGAGTCAATCATCTGGAAGCACATATCTATTCTGCGCTAATGAGTTGTGAGTCCCCCAAATTTCCTGCTTTGGCTGTTGTTCTTTCTGGAGGCCATACTTTGATGGTCTCTATGGAGAGGCCAGGTTCTTATAAAATGATTGGACAAACAGTAGATGATGCGATTGGAGAGGCATTCGACAAAGTTGCAGTTTTGCTTGGGCTTTCCTATCCTGGAGGGGCTCAAATAGAATTGTTAGCGCAAAAAGGGGATCCTCGCCTCTACTCTTTTAAGGCAGGTTTAGTCAAAAATCGTCCTTGGGATTTTTCTTTTAGCGGATTAAAAACGCATGTTCTCTACCGACTTAAAGGGCAGAACCATAATAAATCAGCTGTGAACCAACTCTCTTCCGATCAATATCCTCACATTGCTGCTGCATTTCAGGAGGCGGCGCTTCAGGAGGTGACAGGTAAAATAATTGCTGCAGCCGAGCAGTTTGGGGCTAAGATGATTTTGCTAGGAGGAGGAGTAACCCAAAATAGGCGGCTTCGGCAGCTTGTTTCTAGAGAAAATGTTTATTGGCCTTTACCAGGTCTTGAGTGCGACAATGGCGCAATGGTAGCAGCTCTTGGCTATGCTCTCTTTCTAGATCGAGGCTGCAGGGGGGATTCTTTCGACTTGGAACCTTCGGCTAAGCTAAATTTTTTTTAAAAACTCTATTTTTAAGGAGCATACTCTCCTTTTCTTATCTGAAAATAGGATTAACTTTTTCTAAGTGGCTTTTTCTTTTGTTTCGCAATATATTGAATTTTTGGATAAAATTGCCCCTTAGTAGAACTCGGTTGAGTTCGTTAGCAAGAGAAGGGATATGGCAAAAACAGGTAGAGAGATTATAAAGCTCAGGAGCACAGAGAGTCCGGAAGTTTATTGGACAGAAAAAAATAAGAGAAATCAGACCCAGCGTTTGGAATTAAAAAAATATGATAAGCGATTAAAAAAACATCTCATTTTTAAAGAGGCGAAGTAGGTAGAGTCGTCCGATTGAGATGATCGAAATATCTCTACTTTGGAAGTATCTTATTCCGCGCAGAGGAAGATCAGCAGCTAGTTTAATTGTTTTGCTTTCGATCCTAGTGATTTCAGCTGTAGTCTGTTTGATTTTGCTTTTTCTCTCTGTGATCTCTGGAATGGAAGATCGTTGGGTTGGAAAAATCAGCACCCTCCAGGCTCCTATTCGTTTGACGTTGTCGACTAAATATTATTCTACCTACAATGATTTGCTCGATCCGGTAGAATTTGATCGATCGCTGAAGCGAGAATATGCTCCTATAGAGAAGGCTCGCAGCATTCTTAATCAGCTTCCTAAAGAACGAAGCTCTTTTCAAGAATTTGAGATGAGCGCTGCGCTGTTACGGCTCCAAATGTTAAGAGCTTGTCCCGAAGGAATAGGTAGCTCTTTTTTGACACAAGCTTCCTATCTAATCAGTTTTTCGGAACAGATTTCTGATTTAAAATCATTGCTCCTTGCTCCATCTATCGAGGATTCTCAGCAGCTTCTTTTTTTAGCAGAACATCGATCTAAATATAGTTCAGCTGATCAGAAAGGGATATTGTTTAGGGATTATATCCGCCATTTCAACGACATAGCTTCTGTAGGGAAAATGAAAACATCCTCTCTTCCTTGGCGCTTTCCTTCCTCTCTTTTGCCCGAAGGGATTGCGATGGAAGTAGAAGGAATCATCGAAGAGGGAGGGCATTTCTCTATTGATTTAGATCGAGGAACGAAAGGTTTTTTACTTCGTTCAGGGGATCAGTTGTTCTGGAATGGCTCTCCTTTCTATTCTCCTATCTGGTTGGAGACGCCTTTGACCTTTAAAGCGACCCTTCTGCCCAGCTCATTAGATAGAGCTGAGCAGTTTTCCGATTTACGGCTCTCGATTGAAGGGAGTATCGGTAGAGGAATGAATTTTCAAGGAGAGATTTCCTGGGAAGGGGTAGAGCTAGTAGAAAGCGATCTTAAGAAGGTAGATCTTAGTAAGCAATTTGAAGAATATAGGAGAGGAGAAGCTTATCCTCTCTTTCTGGGTAAGCAATTTCGAGAGCAGGGAGTTAAAATGGGCGACCGCGGATCGCTTATTCACCCTATGGCAACTATAGGAGGATTCCAGGAACAAAAAATAGCTGTTTTTGTATTAGGTTTTTATGATTCAGGGATCATGGGCCAAAAATCTATTCTAGCACCCTTAGAGCTGGTCCATATGATTAATGAGTCTAGTGCAATCCAATATCTAGATAAAAATTCTTCTGCTGGATTTGGAGTTTGGCTTTCTGATCTAAAAGAGACAGCTCGTTGGGCTGAGGAGATTAAGCTTCAGCTAAAAAATAGCGGAATCGATAGTTATTGGAATGTTTCTACCTATTATGATTATGCACGAGATCTGATCGAACAATTTGAGAGTGATCGTTCCCTTTTGATCTTGGTAGGCTTCTTAATTTTATTCGTTGCTTGCTCCAATCTCATCTCTCTTCTCATTATCCTTATCAACGATAAGAAAAGGGAGATTGCGATTCTCCAAGCTTGTGGTGCTTCTAGGAAGATGATATCTATTATTTTTGGCGCAGTGGCAGGGGTTGTTGGATTGATCAGCTATGCTATAGGAGTTGTTGCAGCTTTCCTTACTTTAATCTATATGAAGCCACTGCTCTCTTTGTTTAAGTTTTTAAGAGGAAATTCTGCTTTTGACCCTCTTTTTTTAGAGGGAATCTCTTCATATCCAATTAACAATCAAGCTATTATACTTCTACTCATCGCTACCCCGCTCCTTTCACTAATAGTGGGATTGGCTACATCTTGGTATGCAGCCCGTTTAACTCCTGCTCAACTGCTTAGATCAGATTAAATGGAGCAAAACAAAGCAATAATAGCTCGAAACATCAGCAAAAAGTTTCGCTTTCCTGTTGAAACCACTCTATTAAAAGAAATTTCTTTAGAAGTGGGGATGGGGGAGAGCGTTGCGATCACTGGCAGCTCTGGAGAGGGCAAAACCACTCTCCTTCAAATTTTAGCTACCTTAGAAGCTCCAACGAGTGGCTTTTTAGAAATCGATGGGGAAATAGTTTCTGACAAAAATATAAATCGTTTGCGGAATGAAAAAATAGGGATCATATTCCAATCATACCATCTGATCGAAGATGAAACGGTTGTAGAGAATGTTCTTTTGCCAGCTCGTTTGGCACGCCGTTCTACTAGGAAGGGTTCCGTTGATTATGAGCGAGCTATCGAGTTGCTCCGCATGGTTAATCTATTAGGAAGATCCAATTTTTATGCGGGATTGCTTTCTGGTGGAGAAAAGCAGAGAGTAGCGATTGCACGCGCTTTTCTCAATCGGCCTAAAGTTTTGCTCGCTGATGAGCCATCAGGTAATTTGGACGAGACTCATGCAGCAATGATTTACGATCTTCTTTTGAATATGGCAGATAGTAGAAAAACAGCTCTTGTTGTAGTTACTCACGATCTTTCTTTTGCCGCTCGCTGCCAGCGCCGATATAATTTAGTAGCAGGAGATCTGTTTAAAGAGAAATAGAGCATTAGGTTCCATTTTATTAAAAAGAAAGTGGGTTGTTTCTTGAACTAAATTAAGAGAGTGAGTAGCCTTGGCCCTATTTATGAAGAGGGTTTTTGATCTTTTGTTCAGTTTGTTCGGTATCTTTTTTTTTGCGCCTTTGGGATTGCTCTCTGCTCTTTTGATCAAGCTTTCTTCTAAAGGTCCCCTTTTTTATCCATCTGAGCGTGTCGGAAAAGGGGGAAAGCTTTTTCGTTGTTGGAAATTTCGCACTATGTATGTGGGAGCAGATCAGAAACTTGAGCAGATATTATCTGCTTCTCCCGATCTTAGGTTCGAATGGAATCTCTATTGTAAATTGAAGAAAGATCCTCGTGTTACTAAGCTGGGTAGGATTTTAAGAAAAAGTTCCCTTGACGAGCTACCTCAATTCTGGAATGTCTTGAAGGGTGATTTAAGTGTAGTGGGGCCCCGTCCTTTTACTGAACAAGAGATTCAACTCTATCTATCTCCAAGTAGAGCTGAAAAAATTTTATCTATTCGTCCAGGACTTACTGGATCCTGGCAGACTTCCGACAGGAATTTGCTGCCGTTTCATCAGAGGATTTTTTTGGAAGAAACTTACGTTAACACGCGTTCATGGTTGTTAGATATATCGCTTATATGTAAAACCATACCTAAGATCTTTTTCCCCAAGGGTGCTTTTTGATGAAAATCTCCTATTCTCTATCTGGAAATTTCGAAGAAAAAAATGGGCAATGGGGAAACTTTCGATCGCTTTTCTCTCCTTTTTTGCTTGCTCTATTGATGACAATAGGGGGAAAGGCTTTGTTCCCTTCCATTTCTTTCGATTTTTTTGTTCCATTTTTAGCGATGGTTTACTGTACAGTTTCTTTTGAAAAAGCAGTCGGTATAGCCATTGGATCAGCTCTCCTTTTAGATTTAATCTCTTCCGAATTTCGCTTTGGATTTTATGGATTAAATTTTTTTTTAATCACGCTCATTGTCCATAAAAGAAGGCGCTTCTTTTTTTTTGACAAAAAGAGCTCTCTTGTTCTTCTGACTATGTTGATAGCAGCTCTTTCCTCTTTTTTTCAGCTTTTTTTATTTTATCTATTCGATAGTTCTATCTCTTTTCCGGTAAGAGAGATTCTCAAAGGTAGCCTACTGGTTGCTTTTCTCGATGGGATATATGGTTGGATATGGTTTTTGGTTCCTATGGCTCTTTATGCCCATCTAAAAAGAGTAGGATGGAGAGGGGTTTTGTTGAGAGATTCCTATGGAAGATAAATTCTCTCAATTAGTTAACTTAGCTATTCGTGCGGCACTTCAAGCAGGAGAGCTGCTTTATAAGGGATTTGGCACTTTTTGTGAGGCTCAATCTAAATCGAACCAGCATGATCTTGTTACCCAATATGATACTGCTTCTGAAACTTCTATCTATGACACCCTTATGAATCAGTTTCCTTCCCACGGTTTTTGGGGCGAAGAAAAAGGGTATATTAAAAAAAGCGATACGGTCTGGATAGTAGATCCTTTAGATGGTACGCTCAATTTTTTTCATTCTATTCCCATTTTTTGTGTAAGTATTGCCGCTCTTGTTGAGGAATCTCTAGTTGCATGCTCTATATATCAGCCAATGACAGAAGAACTATTTTGGGCAACAAAAGGAGGAGGAGCTTTTTGTAATGGAAGGAAGTTGCATGTCAGTTTAGTAAATTCTTTAGATGCTGCTTTTATTGCCACAGGATTTCCTTACGACGATCTAAGTAGAGGTTTGGCAAGATCGATTGAGACATGTTCGCAGATGTTGCAGAAAGGGATTTTTATCCGCCGTTTGGGTGCAGCGGCTCTAGATCTTGCTTATGTTGCCAAAGGAGCATTTGATGGATATTTTGAAAAAGTTGTGGAACCATGGGACTGTGCAGCAGGTCGACTACTTGTCGAAGAAGCAGGAGGAAAGGTGAGCTGTTATGATGGATCGATGCTCAATCCATTTGCTTCGAGTTCTATTTTGGCTACTAATGGATGGCTCCATTCTGATATAAAGGCATTTTTATGACTCTTTTGTTGGATGGAACCAAGATAGCAGATCAGATAGTTGCCGATTTGAAAAAAAAGATTAAAAAGTTTCTGCGTCCTCCTGGCTTAGCCTTTCTGATCGTAGGAGATGATCCTGCTTCCCATACCTACGTAGCGATTAAACAGAGAAGGTGTGAAGAGATCGGTATAAAGTCCTACGATCAACATTTTGGAACAGGGGTTACTAGAGAAGAGTTGCTCCAATCTATCGCCTCTTTGAACGAAGACCCGGCCATCGATGGAATAGTGATACAACAACCGCTTCCTCGTCGCTTTCTTTCACTGATCGAAGCAGTAGATGTTACCAAAGATGTAGATGGGTTTCACCCCTCCAATATGGGAAAATTATTGCTAGGCATTGATGGGGGAATAATTCCTTGTACACCTTTAGCGATCCATCATCTTCTTTTTTCCTATGGGGTGCTATCTGAAGGAAGCCATTTGGTAATTGTCAATCGCAGTTTTATTGTTGGAAAGCCGTTGGCAGCTCTGTTTCTTCAGAAAAACCCGATGGCTAATGCAACGGTTACCATTGCTCATAGCGGAACTCGTGAACTATCTAGGTTAACCGCTTCTGCTGATATTTTAGTGGTTGCCGTGGGAATTCCTTTTTTTCTTCAGCCAAACATGGTGAAAAAGGGGGCTGTTGTAGTCGATGTGGGAATTAACCGGATTGAAAAAAGGATTGTGGGGGATGTTGACTTTGACCGAGTAGCTCCGCTTGCTTCTTACATAACAGCTGTGCCTGGAGGAGTAGGACCTATGACTGTCGCAATGCTAATGAAAAACACGGTAGATAGTTATGAAAGAAGGAGTTTTTCCGGTTCAATTTAGACGATCTCTCCCAGAAGAGTTTGCGAGCTATATCCGTTGATGCGTATCTTTTGAAGGGTTCCTATCAGGGAGTCATTGCCCTTAAAAAGAACTTTCTTCCAAGAACGAGAGCGTCCCTTAAGATATATATTGTCCCTATTACCTCCCTCTACCAACACCTCTAATTGAGTTCCTAGAAGCTTTTTGTTCTCTTCCGCTACCATTTTTTCATGAAGAGAGAGCAAGCTTTGTAATCTCTCTTTTTTTACCTGTTCAGAGAGAGTTTCTTCCCATCTATAAGCAGGAGTTCCCTTTCTCGGGCTATAAGCGAATAAAAACGCTGCTGAGTAGCCAATTTCTTTGAAGTAGTTATAGGTTAATTCAAAATCCTCATCAGTTTCTGTTGGGAATCCAACAATGATATCAGTGCCTAAAGAGACGTTAGGAACCATGCTCTTAAGAAGGCGCACTTTTTCCATATATTCTTCAACTGTATAGAGACGATGCATCTTTTTTAAAATAGGATTGGAGCCTGATTGAAGCGGGAAATGGACAAATTCAGCTACAGAGGGAAGATCGCGAATAGCCTCTATTAATTTAAAATCAATATCGGAAGGATGGGAGGTCATAAACCGAATACGAGACAAACCTTTAATTTTGTCAAGCTTATAGAGTAGGTCATGAAACCTCTCTTTCCACGATGGCTGATCTTTGCCATAACTATTTACATTTTGTCCCAAGAGAGTAATTTCTCTATATCCTTGATCTACCAGCTTGCGACACTCTTCCTCGATGCTGGCAGAGGGGCGAGAAACCTCTTGACCTCGAGTATGGGGGACAACGCAGTAGGTGCAGAATTTATTACAGCCTCGGATGATCGAAACAAAAGCTTTAACTCGATCCTCTCTTTTAGCTACCAGATAATCGATATTATCTTGAAACTGTTTTTCAGTCCGAATAATCTGCTTTCCATTTAAAAGCAACTCGTCTAATACAGCCCCTAGATCAGCAATGTTGTTGGTTCCAATTACAAAATCAATTTGAGGAAGCTTTTGAAAGAGAGACTCTTTTTTAGCCATCGCCATACATCCGGTAATGCCGATCAGAGCCCTTTTCTCCTTTCTCCCTATTTGTCCCAATTTCCCCATCACCTTTCGTTCTGCAAGATCACGAATCGAGCAGGTGTTGAAGAGCAGAAGGTCTGCTTCTTCTTCTGATTCTGTTTTTTGCAACCCTTTCTGTTCTAAAATTCCCACCATAATTTCAGAATCGAGCTCATTCATCTGGCAGCCATAAGTGCGTATAAAAAAATTCTTAATAGATCTCATTCTAAAAGGATATACGAAAGGGAAAAAACTCTACAACTATAGGAAGTAGAAAAGAAGAGAGAGAGTTTTTATTAGAGAAGAGGGTCGATTTTTCTCCGTTAAGATCAGCTATCCTATTATTAATCGATTTTGGATTGGACAAAAAAAGTAAGGATCGTACAATCACTGCTTACTTCGTAGGGGATCGTTAATGAAGAAAAGTCAACGGACCAGCTTAGTTACTGTGGCGGAAGCAGCGAAAGATCGATCTTGGATCCTTTTGGATGCTAAGGGGAAAACCCTGGGCAGGTTTGCTTCTGAAATAACTAAAATTTTAAGAGGAAAACATAAGGTAACCTACACTCCTTACCTGGATTCAGGGGATGGGGTGATCGTGCTTAACGCACAAGGGATAAAAGTTTCTGGAAAAAAGGAAGCGAGGAAGATTTATCGTTATCATACAGGTGCGATGAGTGGTTTGAGGGAAATTCCTTATCGAATAATGAAGAGTCGCCATCCGGAATATATTATTCGGCATGCGGTAGCAGGGATGATGCCTCGCACTCGATTGGGCAAGCAGCAATTGAGAAAGCTTCGCATTTTTCCTGACGAGAAGCATGACATGCATGCTCAGCTTCCCATACCGATATTGTTAACTACCAGATGAGGAGAAGTGGTTGATGAAGGAATTTGTTGGAATAGGAAGAAGAAAGACAGCTGTCTCTTGTGTGCGCATGAGGGAAGGTTCAGGTGTTGTCCAAGTTAATGGGGTTCCTTTTTCTCAGTATTTTACTTTAGAAATTGAGAGAGGAACTATTCTATCTCCATTTCTTAAGATAGGAGATTATCGTAGATATGATTGCCTCGTTTCTGTAAAGGGGGGTGGTGTCTCTGCTCAAGTTATAGCGACTCGTTTGGCTATTTCTAGAGCTCTCGTTTTGGAGGATGCTAGTAGAAGGGCTATTTTAAAGAGCGATGGGTATCTTACCCGTGATGGAAGAAAAAAAGAGCGGAAAAAATATGGACTTAGAAAAGCGAGAAAGAGATCTCAGTTTTCGAAGCGTTGATTTTTTTATAAAAAATATTCATTTGTAGATTCCTTTCTATCTCTATGGATTTTTCTTTTATACCTCAAGTAGAGTCTATTATAGGCTATTCGTTTCAAGATAAGAGTTTGCTCTCTTGCGCGTTTATTCACTGTTCCTTTTATCATGAGCATCGCGATCAGTTGGAGAGTCATAATGAGAGGTTAGAGTTTTTAGGAGATACTGTTTTAGGACTTTTCATTGCAGAACATCTTTATCTCTCTTTTTCTTTATACACCGAAGGAGAGCTTTCTCGTCTTAGATCTCATCTAGTAGGAGCTAGCTGCTGTGCTAAATTTTCAGCTAAATTAGGAATAGATGCTTTTGTTCTTCTAGGAAAAGGAGAAAAACTTAATCAGGGAAAAGGACGAGAGTCGATTTTGGCAGATCTATTTGAGGCATTGTTAGCCGCTATCTATCTAGATGGAGGTGTGGAGGAGGCTAAAAAGTTTTTTTGGTCCCATTTTAAAGAAGAGGTAGACAAGATAACTGCCTCTCCTATTGAGAATTGGAAAGCTGAACTACAGGAATATTCTCAAAAAAAATATCAAAAAGCTCCATTATATAAAGTTTTTTTGGAAGAGGGTCCCGATCATAAAAAAGATTTTTCTGTCGCGGTTTATTTGAATGAACGGGAGATGGGAAAAGGGGTGGGGGCTTCTAAGAAATCTGCAGAGCAGGCAGCAGCTTACGATGCGCTGATCCATCTATCTTCTGGAGAAAAAGATAAATAAATTTATAAAAATGGCAGCAAAGAACAAGAGTATTTGGATTTGTCAAAATTGTGGAGCGCAAAAAAACAGGTGGAGCGGAAGCTGTTCTAGCTGTCAAAAATGGAATAGCTTGGTTGAAGAGCTGGTTGCTGAATCCTCTTGCCGTACCCTCTCTGCTCATTCCTTATCGCAACCTTTTCGACTAGATCAAGTTGTAGGGCAAGTTCCCCAAAGGTTTTCTACTGGATTTGCCCAGTGCGACCGGCTATTAGGAGGCGGTATTGTTGCTGGTTCCCTTACTCTTTTGTCTGGTGATCCTGGAATTGGAAAATCAACCTTGATCCTCCATATAGCAGATTTTCTCTCGAAACAAGGTTTAAAAGTTCTTTATGTTTGCGGCGAAGAATCGTTAGAGCAGACGGCTTTACGGGCTCGTCGCCTTAAAATAGATACACCTAATCTTTTTCTTTTTAGCGAAACCAATTTTCAGCAGATACAGGTTCATGTTGAGCAACTGCAGCCTCAAATTTTGATCGTTGATTCGATTCAAATCATTTATAAAGAAGAACTCTCATCTCCTCCTGGTTCTTTGTCACAAGTGCGAGAATTAACTACTGCTTTTACCTTTCTTGCTAAAAAACATCAAATCTCCACCTTTTTAATTGGTCATGTAACTAAATCAGGAGAGATCGCGGGCCCACGTCTTCTTGAACATATAGTAGATACTGTTTTAGAGTTTGAAGGAGAGCGTCACTACGGTTACCGTATTTTGCGCGCAACAAAAAATCGATTTGGTCCTACAGAAGATATAGTTCTCTTTCATATGCATTCAGAAGGATTGAAAGAGGTAGAAAACCCTTCCCAAGTTTTTCTTGAAGAGCGGGTAAAAGAATCCTCAGGATCTGTCGTATTTCCTACTATTGAAGGAAGTAGACCTTTACTAGTCGAAATTCAGGCGCTTGTTGCAAGCTCTGCTTTTTCTACTCCAACCCGTCGCTCTACAGGTGTTGATCAGAACCGATTAGCGCTGCTGTTAGCTGTTTTAGAAAAACGAGAGGGCTATACCCTTCATCGTAATGATCTATTTGTAGCGATTACAGGAGGGTTAAAGATAGTTGAGCCTGCTATAGATCTACCTATTTTGGTTGCTATTGCTTCCTCTTTTTCTAATCGTCCTATCGATTTTGATACAGTGGTTATGGGTGAGGTAAGTTTAGGAGGTGAGGTGAGAACTATTGCTCGCATTGAGCATAGAATCAGAGAGGCAGAATTGATGGGTTTTAAGAGAGGAGTGGTTCCTCTGAAAAATATAAAAGGAATCACAACTAGAGGTATTGAGCTGATTGGAGTAGAGAAAATAGAAGAAGCAATAGATTACCTAATCGGTTAGTTTTTTTGTAACTATATATAATTGCCCTTTCTTATAAATTTGTTTGCAGTTAGAGTGGGTTTTCTTATCCAGCTATAGTTAAGAAAAAAAATAATCTTTTCGAAAATAGATAGAAACTAAAGAGGGCAGGTCGATATGAAAGAGTATACGTTACCTCATCTTCCTTATGCTTTTGATGAATTAGAGCCGGTTATTTCTAGGCAGATTATGGAGTTACACTACCTACAGCATCATCAATCTTATCTAAATAATCTCAATAATTGTTCGGTAGAGTATCGAGAGGCAGAGCAACGCTCCGATCTTCAAAAAATCCTCTCTCTTCAGAAGAATATTCAGTTCAACGGCGGTGGTCATATTAATCACTCCCTCTTCTGGGATAATTTAGCTCCTATAGCTAGAGGGGGAGGAGTATTTCCTTCTAAAGGAGCATTCGCTGATGCAGTTAAGGTTGACTTTGGTTCTTTTGAAAAGATGATAGAGCTTTTTAACAACCATTTATCCACTTTCCAAGGGTCGGGATGGGGCTGGTTAGGTTATGACAAAAAAGTGAAAAAATTGTTAATTGTAACAACTCCTAATCAAGATCCCCTAGTAAATTATGGATATTTACCTCTTTTGGGTATCGATTTATGGGAACATTCTTATTACCTTCAATATAAAAATCTTCGCTCTGAATATATAAAAAAAATTTGGCTTGTTATTGACTGGGATAGAGTAGAAAAACGGTGGAAAGAAGCGCAATGATCTCTATTTTTAATCCTTTATAGGTTATAATCAAGATATTAAAATTGAGAAAATATGGGGTTATTTTCTAAAAATAGACCTAAAATCAGGGTCCAGACAGTAAAAAAGGATGGATACAGTGGCTGGGTCAAATGTTCTTCTTGTAGTGAGTTAGTCCATGCTCATGAATTGGAGAAGAATTGTCATTGCTGTCCAAAGTGCGATTATCATTATCGTCTGAGCTCTATTCAAAGAATTGAGTTATTAGTAGATTCCGGTTCTTTCATCGAAATGTTTTCTGAAATTGAAACAACCGATCCTCTCGATTTTGTCGACTCTGAGCCCTATCTTTCCCGTTTGGAGAAAGCTCGCGAGGTGAGCGGAGCTGATGAGGCAGTTCGGGTAGGCAGAACGCTTATAGGAGGCATTGAAGTAGCTCTTGCTGTTTTCGATTTTGGATTTATGGCTGGTTCGATGGGTTCTGTAGTGGGAGAACGAATTGCTTTAATGGTGGAATATGCGATTAAACATCGACTGCCGGTAATCATAGTCTCTGCTTCAGGTGGAGCTAGAATGCAGGAATCTATTCTCTCCTTGATGCAGATGGCTAAGACCTCTGCTGCATTAGCTAAATTAAACGAAGCAGCTCTTCTATTTATTTCTATACTCACCAATCCAACAACGGGTGGAGTTACCGCTTCCTTTGCTACTTTAGGCGATATTATTATAGCAGAGCCAGGGGCGCTTATAGCTTTTGCTGGTCCTAGGGTAGTAGAACAAACCATTAAGCAAAAATTGCCTTTTGAAGCACAGAAGGCAGAATTTCTTCTAGAACGGGGAATGATCGATTGCATAGTTAAGAGAAGGGATTTAAGAGAGAAGATCCAGTTTTTTCTCCATTTTCTTCATTTACACTCCTCTTCAGACTCTTTTGTTCCGCCGATCAATCGGCGAATCTTGGAAGGGTTACCTGACTCATTTAGAGATCTTGCTATTTTTTCTCAAATAGAACATAGCAAAGGCAATAAAGGCAGCCAAAAATAGATGACCTTCCAAGAAAATTTTCTTGGAGATTTTAGAAGAAAGATAGTAGAATGACCAGGGCCGTTTTCTCTGATGATCCCTTTTTTTCTGAAAGATTTATTGGGATATTTGTAGCTGATTTTGAATGTTAATATTTCATAAGCAATATTTCTCTAGTTTGGTAATTAATCAAGGGCATTTATGTTTTTAATCGATCATTTAGATGAGAATTTAGTTCTCTTTTTCGACGTAAAAAGCAAAGAAGATGCTATTTCTCTTCTTGTGGACAGATTAAGTGATGCTCATTTAATAGAGGATAAGAGAGAGTTCTACGATGCTATTTTAGATCGTGAGGCAATTATCTCTACAGGAGTCGGTTCTGGATTAGCAATCCCTCATGCAAAACTGAGCAAATATGATAAATTTTTTATTGCTATTGGAATTCAAAAGGGATCAGGTATAGAATGGAGCTCTCTGGATGGTTCTCTGGTTTACCTAGTTGTTATGATTGGAGGGCCTGATAATAGAGCTGCCGATTATTTGTTGATTTTATCTGATATAACAAAGATGCTCAGCAATTCTCTCTTTAGGAATCGGTTTTTTTATCTTACTACCCCTAGAGAGGTTATAGAGGTTTTTAAAAATTATTGGACCGATGGAGAAAGATGGACTTAAATCTTCAGGAGATTGCAGATTCTATCGATACATCAGAAGAGGTTGTTAAAAGTTGGATTAGAGGAGGGTCGATTCGTTCTTATACAATAGGTCGTCAGAGCCGTTTTGATAGAAATCAATTTGAACATTCTCTTATAGAGCGGTCGGTTAAAACGTCGGAAGAGGATACCATTAAGATAAAATCTTCTTCCCAAATGAAAAACGGGACCCATAAATTTAGCCTATATCGGGCTATGTATAGAGGGGGGGTGATTACTGGTATATCTAAGAGAGATAAGAAAGAGCTGTTTTGTGAGGTTATGAAAAGGAAGGCCCATCAGATGGGGCTTGATCCCGAATTAATGAGCGAGCTGTTGTTAGAGCGAGAGCTATTAATGTCAACAGGCATCGGTTCCGGAGTAGCGATCCCTCATCCTCGAGATCTTGTTTTGAATCTCTCCGGTTCTGATACCATTATTACAGTAGTTTTAGACCAACCGATAGATTATTTTGCTTTAGATAAAAAACCGGTTAGCCTGCTCTTCTTTCTCTTTTCTTCGAGCGATAAGATCCATCTTCATCTATTGTCAAAATTGGCTCTCTTTGCAAAAGATGAGAGGATTCTACCTTTTCTTCTTTCCCATCCAGATCCATCCCTCTTTTTATCCTATATTAAAGAATGGGAGTTAAATCTTTAGACCAATGAGAATAGTAAAAATGAGACAGATGAAACAGTTATTTGCAAAAAAATCGGTAAGCTCTCTTCTTAGAGAAGCAAAGGAAATAAAGGGTGGACTAAGAAGAACTTTGGGACCGATGAATTTGATAACCATGGGAATCGGTGCAGTCATTGGTGCCGGTTTGTTTGTGCTGACCGGAGATGTTGCCGCTCGTTTTTCTGGTCCTGCCATAGTTTTTTCTTTTTTTATAGGAGGAGTAATTGCTGCGATTGCTGCTCTCTGTTATGCCGAGTTTGCCTCTTTAATCCCCGTTGCCGGCAGTGCCTACACCTATGCTTTTGTCGCTGTAGGAGAATTTTTTGCTTGGATTATGGGTTGCGCTCTGACAATAGAGTATATTTTCTCTTTTTCGACAGTAGCAGTTGCTTGGTCTAGCTATTTTACAGGACTTATGAGCGACTTTGGCTGGACTATATCTCACCTTATCTCTTCAGCACCATTGAGTTGTGATTCAGTTCAAGGATGGATTTCGACAGGCGCGTTGTGCAATGTTCCTGCTATGCTGATTATAGCTTTGATTGCCTTCCTTGTAAGTAGGGGCATACAAACAGCCTCTTTTTTAAACGATCTTCTTGTTTTTGTTAAATTAGGGGTAATACTTCTCTTTGTAGGTTTTGGTATAGCCTTCGTTCAAGCGGAGAATCTTACTCCATTTATTCCTGAAAACAGTGGCACTTTTGGCGAATATGGGTGGAGTGGAATTTTTCGTGGAGCTGGAGTCCTTTTCTTTGCTTTTCTCGGATTTGATGCAGTAGCAACCCTTGCTCAAGAGGCGAAAAACCCCCAGAGAGATATGCCTGTAGGTATGATGGGCTCACTTTTGATATGTACCCTCGTATATATTATATTCGGAATCGTTATGACAGGCGTTGTAGATTATAGAAGCTTAAAAGTAGCAGATCCGGTCGGGGTAGCTATCAACGCTTTTGGTCCTCGCTTTTTTTGGTTGCGTTACATCATTAAGTTCGCAATTTTGTCCGGATTAACATCGGTGATATTGGTAATGATGACTGCTCAGGCCAGAATCTTTTATGTGATGGCAAAGGATGGGTTGCTTCCTAAAATCTTTGGCGTCACCCATTCCAAATTTCTTACACCTTTTTATGCAACTATCTTCATAGCTTTGATTTCTCTTTTCCTGTCAGGCTTTTTCCCCGTAGATGTTTTAGGTCAGCTCACATCGATGGGTGCTCTCTTTGTCTTTGGAATGGTCTGTTTGGGAGTCCTAATTTTAAGATTTACTCAACCTAGATTGGAGCGTCCCTTTAAAACCCCATTTGCTCCTTGGGTTCCTCTGTTTGGTTTTTTATTCTGCTTTTTCCAAATGGCTCTTATGCCATGGGTTACTTGGATGCAGTTTGTTTCTTTACTCGCTATTGGCTCTCTATTCTATTTTCTATATGGTTACAGACACAGTACAATGAGAAAATAAACTTTCTCTCGTTCCATCAGAACAGTGTTAAACCAGACAATAGAGTCGTAGATAAAGAGGGCGATTTCCATCTTATATATTTTGGCATAGTAGAGAATATAGTTCCCTCTCAAGAGAGAGGAAAGAGCATGAATCTTTTTTTCCTCCCTGTTGAGCCGCTCTTTTGCGGAAGAAAATATTAGCCTAGTAAGAAAAGCTTTATATGATCTTTGCCTCTCCCTTTGCGTTGAGAGGCGAAAGATTCGTATCCCTTTAGATTAAGAACTATGAAGGCACTATTGAGGATCTCAAATCATCGACTCAACCATTTTATCAGAACTATAGGCAACATGATGAGGATAGCCAACAACTATTTGAGCCACTGCTTACCCTTGTTAAGAAAGATGGCGATCCCCACACCGCAAAGCAGCGCAGATCAGATAGAGAGCATAGAGAAAATCTTAAAGATAGATCAGATGCAGCACTTAATGTCGTCAGAGAATCTGAAGGGCATGATATACCTCAAAAGTTTCGGAAGTTTCGGAATGATGCCCCTGGTTGCCTCGATCACCGGTAGAAAAAAGTAGCATAGGAGCTAGGTCGCCCTCGTAGCCATCATTCAAAAAAAGAGTTGGAGTAAATCAAAAATATTGATAGAATTAGGCCGTGAATTCGATTCATTCTGCCTCTTTGCGGATCAGCCTTGCCGGTCAAACCGATGAAATCGACCTATCGATAGCTTTTTCGGGGCAAAACTCTTTTGGCTATGTTGCTCTAAATAGCCAGCTGGGAAGCGATGGAAAAAGGGTCAAACTATATGTAGATAGCAGACACTGCTATCATTTGGGCTGCCTTAGAAGGGTAGCGTCAAAAGAGATCACACTGAATCAAAAGCGTCTCTCTATTAGAAAGGAGAAAGCGCTTTTCCCTTGATGCAGGATCCTTTTTAGGCAAATAGGTATGAAGGTTGGGTGATGATAGCTCCGCCTAAGCACTCCTCTTTTTGATAAAAGACTATCGACTGTCCTGGCGTAACTGCTCTCTGTGGTAAAAGAAAAGAGATTTCTAAGACTCCCTCGTCACTTAATTCTATACAACAATCTTGCTCTTCCTGCCGATACCGAATTTTAGCTTTGCAGTAAAAAGGAGATGGGGGAGGGATGTCGCTAATCCAGCTAGCTTTTTCAGCCCAAAGCTTTGTTCTGTAGAGATCTGGGTGTTTCTCTCCTTGAACTACATGGATGATATTTTCTTCAAAAAATTTTTCGCTCACAAACCATGCTGATCCATCACTGTCCGCTCTTCCTCCAATATTTAAACCCTTTCTCTGTCCAATCGTGTAAAAAGGAACCCCTTGATGAGTTCCTATCCACTTTTTCTCTGGAGAAAGAATATTTCCCTCTCTGTAAGGAATGTATCGGTTGATAAATTGTGAAAATTTTCTTTTTCCAATAAAACAGAGGCCGACGCTATCTTTTTTTTCAGCAGTGATGAGCTGGTGAGAAGCGGCTATTCTGCGGACGCTCTCTTTTTTAAGATGACCTACTGGAAAAAGAAGATGGGGTAACATACTGCTTTTAAGGGTATAGAGAAAATAGGTTTGGTCTTTAGTTAAATCGGTGCTTTTGATCAGAGTGCTTCCCTTCGTTTGTGCGTAATGTCCTGTAGCAATGTAGTCGGCTCCCAGTTCAATCGATTTTTTGAAGAAGGTTTTGAATTTGATCTCTCGATTGCATAAAACGTCCGGATTGGGCGTGATTCCCTTCCTAAGGCCTTCTAAAAAAGGGGAGAAGACCTGCTCCCTGTATTCTTTGGAAAAATTGAGTGTATAGTGAGGAATGCCTATTTTCTCACATACTCTAACCAGATCTTCATAATCTTCTGTTGCTGTGCAGAGTGATTCATGATCTTCCTCTTCCCAATTTTTCATGAAAAGGGCTACTACATCATAGCCTTGTTCTTTAAGCAAAAGAGCAGAGAGAGAGGAATCGACTCCTCCTGACATAGCGACCGCAACTACTTTCCCCATAGCTTTCTATTTGTCGGTTATCTACTTAATCTCTTTTTTCTATTGCAGAAAGAATGAGTTCATCGCTAGAAACGGGGGGCTCCTTCTCTTCTATGAAAACAATTTTCTCTCCATCTACTTTCATAGAAAAGCTTATCTTGGTTTTAGGGTGAGAAAGGATCTGTTCAGCAAGTGGATCTTCGATATAGGTCTCGATCGCTCTTCTCATAGGTCGAGCGCCCATCTCTATTTCAAATCCTTTGTTTATTAAAAAATTCTTTACCTCTTCGTTTAGAGAGATGGAAATCTTTTTTAAAGACAAGCGAGCTTGGAGCTTCGACATCTCTAGATCAACTATTTTAGACAAGCTATTCTGATCCAAAGGTCTAAATATCACCAGTCCGTCGAGGCGGTTAACAAATTCTGGTTTGAACTGTTTGCGAACAGCAGCTGTTATCGTTTCTTCCATTTTTTTATGATTCCAAATGGAAGCTTGAGATTCGAATCCTATCTCGCTCTGTCTTCGAATTAAATCGGATCCTAAGTTAGAGGTAGCAATGATGATCGTGTTGCGAAAATCTACTTTGCGTCCAAATCCGTCAGTGAGAGCTCCCTCTTCATAAATTTGAAGGAGAAGATTTCTTACATCAGGGTGAGACTTTTCTATCTCATCGAGAAGGACAACAGAGTAGGGTCTTCGACGGACTCGCTCTGTCAGCTGTCCTCCCTCTTCATAGCCCACATATCCTGGAGGAGAACCTGTCATTCTAGATGCAGCAAACTTCTCCATATACTCCGACATGTCGACCTGGATCAGAGCCTCTTCGCCACCAAACATATGAATCGCAAGCTGTTTAGCAAGCAGGCTTTTTCCTACTCCTGTCGGTCCTAAAAAAAGAAAGGCGCCGATAGGACGATGGGGATCTTTAATATCTGCATAGCTACGACGAAGCGAACGACAGATGAGAGTAATTGCTTCATCTTGTCCCACTATGTGGCTTTTTAACACCTCTTCCATTTTAAGCACTTTTGTCGTTTCTTCTTCGCTAAGGCGCGCTATGGGAATCATCGTTTGCTTGGATACAATAAGCGCGATTTCTCCTTCATCGACTATTACTTTTTCCTCTCTCTTTCTCATCTCCCATTGATTGATGAATTGGCTCAGCTGTTCTTGAAGTTTTTTTTCGCTATCTCTTATCTGAGCCGCCTTTTCATATTCTTGGTGAGAAATCGCATCTTCCTTAAGGAGGCGAGCCTCATCGATCTTTTTGCTGAATTCTGCAATATCATGGGGCTGATGCATAGAAGCAATCCGAGCTTTGGCTCCTGCTTCATCTAAAAGATCTACTGCCTTGTCTGGAAGGAATCGTCCTCCGATATAGCGATCAGACAGCCTTACAGCGGCTTCCAAAGCTCCTTGAGTATAGCTGCAATGATGATGCTCCTCGTACTTTTGTTTAAGCCCTTGCAAAATAGCGATACTTTCGGGAATTGAAGGGGGATATACGATAATTTTTTGAAATCTTCTCTCCAAAGCGGCATCTTTTTCCACATGCTTGCGGTACTCATCTAGAGTCGTCGCTCCAATACATTGAAGTTCACCGCGGGAGAGAGCGGGTTTTAAAATATTGGACGCATCGATAGCCCCTTCTGCAGCACCAGCTCCCACGATAGTGTGAAGTTCATCGATAAAGAGCAAGATGTTTCCATGCTTTTTGATCTCTTCCATAACTGCTTTTATCCGTTCTTCAAATTGGCCGCGATATTTTGTGCCTGCGATAAGAAGGGTTAGATCAAGGGAAATCAGTCTCTTTTTTGCCAAATAATCGGGAACATCACCTTGGACAATAGCATGAGCCAATCCCTCTACAATAGCTGTCTTTCCTACGCCTGCTTCTCCTATGAGGACTGGATTGTTTTTTCGACGACGACATAAGATCAAAATGAGACGCTCAACTTCGTTTTTTCTGCCAATCACAGGATCCAGTTTTCCTTCGCTACACAGTTCGGTAAGATCTTGTCCATAAGCGCGAAGAACGGTGGTTTTTTCTCCATGGGAAGAGGAGCTTTTTTCTTGAACTCTTGAGGCAACATTACCTATTACTGAGGAAGAATGGATCGATCCAATAGAGGGGAGCTGAAGGTTGAAAGTCTCTAGTTCTTTCAAAATTTCTCTTCTCACCTCTTGTAGGTTTGTGTTAAGCCGTTCTAAAATTTGCGCTCCTATTCCATCGACCTGACGCAACAAAGCCAAGAGAAGATGTTCAGTTCCAACGTAATTGTGGTTAAGATTTGAAGCTTCTTCGTTAGCCACTTCAAATATTTTCTTTACCTTTGCAGTAAGTGCTGGATCGCCATAAACCTGCATTTCGGGGCCAAATCCGACGGTTCTCTCTATCTCCTGACGCACTATTTCGTAGTCGAGATTAAAATTTCGCAATACATTCACCGCAATGCCTTGACCTAATTTAATCAATCCTAATAAAATGTGCTCGCTTCCTAGGTAGTTGTGGTTCATTCGCTGCGCTTCTTTTTTAGCTAGTTTGATTACCTGCTTAGCTCTGTTAGTAAACTTATCGAACATCTCCATTCCTGAGGTTATTTGTCTATCTTACTTGATTTGTTACCCCTCATTCTAGGTGGAAGCGGCTCTTTTTGGCAAACAATCGATCTAAAAAAAATGGTGCTATCTGAAAAGAGGCAAGTTTTTTGCTTATCAGAGATGGAGAAGGTGGCTATTCTTTTTTTTAAAATTGTGAAAGCTTCTTGATAAATTAGTAGCAACAGAAGTAGAATAGGAAGGATGGTCTGGGAGATTATTGACACAGGGTGTAATTCTGCCCAATTCAACATGGATTTTGATGCTGATCTACTTAAAAATTTGCGATCCGATCCTTTTCTCCATTTTTATAGCTGGAGTCGTAGAAGCATTACATTTGGTTATTTTCTTTCCCCTGATCGGTTGCTCGATCTCTCAGCCCTTGCAGAATTAGAGATAGATATAGCCCGAAGACCTACAGGAGGAGGGGTAGTGTTTCATTGGTGTGACCTTGCCTTTTCCGTTTTAATACCTGCATCCTCTCCTTGG
Organism: uncultured bacterium; assembly: GCA_964397905.1. Lineage (GTDB taxonomy): Bacteria > Chlamydiota > Chlamydiia > Chlamydiales > Rhabdochlamydiaceae > PALSA-1444. The sequence continues at coordinate 20,374 of CAYNKV010000002.1, read as the reverse complement.
TATGCATTTGATTTAGCTACCAGTTACAGCTGGTTTAATGGTATTGTTAGGTCAGCAATTTCTGCCTTTATCGATGAGAGAGCAGAGATAGACCTAATTACGGGAGAGGATCATCTTGATAAACCGGAGAAACGGTTTTTTTGTATGGCAAAAGCAACCAAATATGATCTCGTTTTTCAGGGAAAAAAAGTAGTAGGAGCTGCGCAGAGAAAAACAAAAAAGGGGATCTTACATCAGGTCACTATCTCGCTAATGGCTCCCGAACCAGAAACATTGAAGAAAGTTCTTCCTAATGAAGAGATTCAGCAAGCGATTATGGCGAATAGTCATTATCTATTATCCCTCTTTCCCAACATGAATATAGAAGAGGGTAAGGAAGAGCTTTCCATTCTATTAAGGAAACATTTTGTTGCTGTATGAGCAAACAAACGACGGGAATTTCTCCTCGTAGAGACGAAAATTATGGAGAGTGGTACCACTCTGTTCTTAAAGCGGCTGAGCTTTCTGATCAGGCTCCTGTCCGTGGCTGCATAGTAATTAGGCCTTGGGGATATTCTCTATGGGAAAACATAAAGGAGGTTTTGGATAAAAGATTAAAAGAGACGGGTCATCAGAATGCTTATTTTCCTCTTTTTATACCATTGAGTTTTATGCAAAGGGAAGCAGAGCATGTGGAGGGATTTGCAAAGGAATGTGCGCTGGTTACCCATTGTCGTTTAGAAAAAGATAAAGAGGGAAATTTGGTTACTGCAGGTCGTTTGGAGGAGCCATTACTGGTGCGCCCTACCTCCGAGATGTTGATAGGGGAATCTTTTTCCCGTTGGGTGAATTCTTATAGAGATCTTCCTCTCCTAATTAATCAGTGGGCTAACGTAGTTCGTTGGGAGATGCGTCCTCGTCCTTTTTTAAGAACCACCGAATTTTTGTGGCAGGAAGGGCATACAGTTCATGCTACTTCCAAGGAGGCTGTTCATGAAGCAATCACTATATTGGATATCTATGAAGAGTTAGTTCAAGAGACGTTAGCTATTCCGGTGATTAAGGGAAAAAAGAGCGATTCTGAACGATTCCCAGGTGCAGTAGACACTTATACTATCGAGGCAATGATGCAAGATTGCAGAGCAGTTCAGATGGGCACTTCCCATTTTTTGGGTCAGAATTTTGCTCGTGCTTCTAATATTCGTTTCAGAGATCAGGATGGTTCTCACCAATATCCTTGGACTACATCTTGGGGAGCAACCACTCGGCTAATAGGAGCGCTTGTGATGACGCATAGCGATGATGATGGTCTTGTTCTTCCTCCTAAAATTGCTCCCATTCAGCTGGTAATCATTCCTGTAATGCACGATCTCTCATTTCGAGAAGAATTGCTTCGCTATTGCGATAGATTAGCTGTAGAACTACGCAATTTAGATTACAATGGAAAAAAATTGCAGATTTTGGTCGATGAGCGGGAAGAGAGAGGCGGTGAAAAAGTTTGGCATTGGATCAAGAAGGGAGTTCCGATTCGATTGGAAATTGGGCGCAGAGAGATGGAAAGCGAAATCATTCCTCTCTATCGGCGCGATCGATCGAGAAAAGAGGCGTTTCGATTTTCTAGAGAAAAACTAGTTCAGGAAGTCGTTTCTCTTCTACAAGAAATCCAAGATTCTCTCTACCAAAAAGCTCTAAATTTTCGAGATCGGCATATGAAAAAAATAGATAATAAAGAGGAGTTATTCAATTTTTTTAATCGCGAAGGAGAGGGAGGATTTGCGTTGGCTCATTGGAGTGAAGATGCAGCCGCTGAACTGGATCTTAAAGAGCAGTTAGGAATTACCATTCGATGCATTCCTTTGGATCAAGAAAAAGAGGTGGGAAGATGCGTTATGAGTGGGAAGCTAACTCCCTATCGTGTAATTTATGCTAAAGCTTACTGACCAGGAGGAGAGTTATGCTTTCGCTTTTTAGAAAATATCAGAGACAGCTCTTTTTCTTGATAGCCGTAGTCACTATTGCTTCTTTTCTCTGTTTTGGAATTACTCCATCTGGAAGTAGGCAGAACCATTTTGTCGATCGTGAGATTGGTCGCTGCATCGACGGATCTCCTATCATGGAACGAGAAGTGCGCGCTATGATAGATCTTTTTTCCCTAAGTTCTGATCAACGATTGCATGGTTTTATTTCTAAAGGGTTTGCTCTGATTTTGGCAGAGCGTTATTTTCCCCAATTGGAAGAAGATTTTAAGCTGCGACTAGAAAAGGCTCGCAACTATGCTCACTATGTTCATCCAGAAGCTTCCTCTCTAAATGCATTGAATATTTGGAAGGAGTGGAGCCCTCAGCTAGCCAATCATCTTTCCCAGTTCCAGCAAGAAGGGTTATCGATTAAAGCTTTGGATCTATATCTCAATTTGTATCTGGACCAGCTCGCTTTCCCTCCTGAAATGTTGCGACGAGTGGTATTATATCAGATTCAGAACCAGCCCTCCATTTCTCTCGATTATCGACTGAGGGATGCGCGTCTTCTTTCCCTCTTTGGCAACCATTCTTTTGAAGATTGGTTTGGCACAAAATATAGCGAACTGCTCGTTTCCTTTTTCCTTAATGCGTCAGCTATTGCTGAGGAAAAAGGGTATCAGGTCTCTTTTGAGGAGGCGGAGGCAGATCTTCTTCGTGGATGGCTGAAACAGCTTCCCTCTGCCCACCCCACTATAGGGGAGGCGCGGCAACTGTTTCTTCAACAGCTTACCGTTGCACAGGTAGAGGAGAGAAAAGCGATAGATCTTTGGAGAAAAGTGATGTTGGCTGATCGACTTTTTGAGGATGCGGGCCAAACAGTTTTATTAGATTTTCTAAGTTACCAGAAGTTCGCTCTATTTACTGACGAGACAGCTACCGTTGAGCTTTACCAGCTTCCAGAGATAGCCCGTTGTAAAGAAATCTCCTCCTTTTTGCTTTTACGTTATTATTTGGCAGCAACAGTTCCTAAAGAAAAGGGCTATCTTACAGAGATTCCTCGCCATTCTTTCTCTGTTGAGCAGGTAGAATTATCTCACCCCGAACTGGTGGTTCGTCGATACCTGGTTGATCTGATCCGTGTTCCGAAGAAGCAGATATCGGATCGCATTTCGTTGAAGGAGATCTGGAATTATCAGGTGAGCGATGAGGGATGGCTCCATTTGATGGAAAGATATCCGCAATCAATTCGAGAAAAGGGTCTAACGAGAGAAGAAAGGCTAGCTTTATTAGAGAAAATCGTGCCATCGCTTCGTCTTGAAATCGATCGGGCTACTCGCTTTCACTTAGTCGATCAACATCCAGAATGGATTGAGGAGGAGTTTCTTAAGGAAAATAGTCGTCCTGAAAAGGTAGCGCTTAATTCAAGAGGAGAGGCGCTTTTTTTGGATGAGATAGAAAAAAGTCCCACCCTTGCTACTTTCTTAGAAACAGCTTCTCTTGGCGAGAGTTTTTCTTGGTTTAAAAGCAGTAGCAATTACTACTACCGGATGGTTCTGGTTCAGAATCCTATCGGTAAAGAAGTGTTTTCTTTTAAAGAGATTAAAGAAGAGCCTTGGTTCCAAGAGCTAGTAGAAGAGGAGCTAAGAACTTTTTATTTAAAAAATGGAGAAGAAAATGGAAAAGATTATGCCGCAGAGCGGGAGAGGGTTATTTTTTCTGCTTATGGCAAAGATCTTGAAGCTATCTCTCAAGATGTTCTGCCGTTAGATCGTTATCCAATAGCTCGATCGATGCTTCTTATGGAACAGGCACGGCAAGAAATTTCTCTTAAAGGAGAGGAGGCTTCTCTCTTGATAGAATCTGGAAATCCGCTTATTGATCAATGGAGATTAGAAAAACAGATTACTCAAATAAAAAGAAAGGATGCTTTCCCTTTTCTTAAAGGGGAGTTTTTTTCTCTTCAGCCCCTTTCTTGGACATCTGTTTCTGCCTCCTTTGATGGAAACGTTGCTTTTGGACGACTTCTTGAGCGGAAGAGCTCGCTAGACCCGAGCCAGAGCAGAGAAAAAGTGATCCAAGGACAGCAGTTGCTAGCAATAGATGCTCAGCGCTCTTTTATGCATCAGCTTCTCGACCGATTGGAAATGAACCTGATTCAGGATTAAGTTTTCATGAATGTTTTTTCATTATAACGGTCGAAAAATTACCATTGGGATGGTTTTATGATAGATTCAATCTACTTCACTGAAAGACATGAGTGGGTTAAGGTTTTTGAGGGAATAGGTAGCATAGGTATAACAGCCAATATCGCAGATGAGCTAGGAGAAATAGTTCACCTCCAATTTCCTGAAGTGGGCCGACTGGTCAAGCAGGGTGAGTTGATAGCGGTTATGGAGTCGACGAAAGCTGCCATTGATCTATATAGTCCCGTAACCGGTACTGTGTTGGCAATCAATGAACCGCTTCTTAATTCCTTATCTTCATTAACTGGAGATTCGGAAAGCTGGTTTTTTAAAATTTTGTTGTCCCATCCGCAAGAATTAGAGCTGTTAATGGATAAGGATCGATATCAAAAGATGCTCCTTTCTTCATAAGAAAGGTTGCTGAACCATGCGTCGTTCTCTTTTTAATCACTTTTTTTTCCCCTCTTTTTGCCTTCATTGCCAAGTCAAGCAGCCTTTCTATTATCCGCTCTGCGCTTCCTGTCTTCAGCTGGTGGAAATTTTGCCTCAAGAAAGCTCTTCTCAGTTGATCACCTTCGATGCGCCCAGTCCTATCTCAAGCTTAATTTCTTTATTGAAAAAAGGGAAAGCTCCTTTTTTAGCAGCAGGGATTGCTGCTTACATGGGATTACAATATCTTCGCTCCGATCTTCCGCCTCCTGATTGGATTGTTCCTGTACCTCAGTCGTTAATGAGAGCTCTCCAGGTAGGCTATAACCCTAGCCGCCTACTGGCTAATATGTTAGCACCCTTGCTGGGTGCTCCTGTAGCTCTTTTATTAAAAAGGCGTCGCCAATGGTTTCGCCAGACGAAGTTAGATAGGGAACGAAGATATCGTTTATCGGTAGAGCAGTTTGCCTGGAATAGCCATTACTCTATTGCAGGAAAGGTGCTGCTTTTAGTCGATGATTTAATAGGAACAGGTAGCACGCTCCGCTGTTGTGAGAGGCGTCTTTTAGAGGGGCTACCTCTCAGAGTAATACAGATGGCTGCGATTGCAGATAGTTCCTTTAAACCAGCTTAGAGATAAGAGGCGCTCATATCACCTATTTCAACCTTACCCGTTAACGGTTTTTACCTCTCTATTTTTTTCTCATTAGCCAATCAGCACCATCTTAGAAAAATTAGAGAGCAAAATCTCAATCGATTGTTCTATTTGCTCAACGTTCTGCGTAGAGTAGAGATCTGTTCTTTGAGCAGAGAATCCGATTCAATTTGCGACCTAATTTTTTTCCATGCATGGAGCAAAGTGGAGTGAGTTTTTCCTCCGAATGCAGAGGCAAGTTTGATTAGAGGATCGGAGACCAACTCCTTAGCTAAATACATCGCTATCTGTCTAGGTAGAGTATATTGCTTCAACCGCGAGTTTCCCTTGATATCGCTAATCCGCACTTCAAAAATCGTTGATACAGAACGAAGAATTGCTTCTGTAGAGACTTCCTTAGGATTAGTTCGATCCAAAAACAGTTCTCCCAAAGCTCGCTCGACTACCTCTTCTGTTACCTCCCTTTCCATTAATTTTGCATATGCAGAAAGCCTATTGATTGCACCCTCCAGTTGCCGCACATTCTGGTAAATATGATGGGCGATAAAAAATGCTATTTTATGGGGAAGACAGATATTGCGAAGCTCTGCTTTATGCTGCAAAATAGCTACTCGTGTCTCCAGGTCTGGTGGTTGTAGGTGAGAAACTAAGCCCCATTCCATTCGATCGATTAGTCGCTTCGATAGTTTTAATTCGGAGGGGGGCTGGTCTGAAGTGATGACGATCTGTTTTTGTTGCTGAATTAAGCTTTCAAAAGTATTACAAATCTCCTCTTCGAAACCTAGACGTTTCGTGAGAAATTGAATATCATCGACAAGGAGCAGGTCAAGAGATCGGTAGTGACGCTTCATTCGATCCATCGACTTGTTCTTAAGATGAGCAACCATAACATTGATAAACTCTTCTATAGTAATACACTCTATCTTGAGCTTCTTATGATTTGATTTTACATAATGGCCGATTGCATGGAGTAGATGGGTTTTCCCTAATCCTACTCCACCATAAATGAAGAGGGGGCTGTAGCTTTTTCCTGGATGAGCTGCAACAGCTAAAGCAGCTGATTTGACAAATTGGTTAGAAGCTCCTTCAATGAAATTGGGAAAAGTATATAGAGGATTAAGCCTAATCGGATCTTCATTAAAAAGTGTAGAAGGAGTGGGTCTTACTGACAAAGGCTTGCTTTCTTCAGCAATAACGAAGTCGATAGCCAGCTCGCCATGCTTATCCATAGGGAAGTAAGTGGCTAACTCTTTCCTATAGTTTTGGAGCAGGTATTCGCGAACAAAGATGTTTGGAGCTTTCAGAACCATTTTTTCATCGTTAATGGAAAGCAGCTTTATGGGGGCAATCCAGTTTTTAAACTCTACCGGAGAAGATTTCGCTGCGATTGCTTGTAAGAATTCGTCCCAAATCTGAGATCGAGGCTCGGTGAGCATAGCTTAGTTGTACCATTGACTATTATTTAAGGTAAACGGAGAAGCGAATCTTCTAGCTTATCTGTATGCTATCAGCAGAGCGTTAGCTTGATTAGCAATCATTTCGTCAGGATGTTTTATAAGCAATTCTGCTTGTGCAACAGCTTGCCGTCGATATCCTAGTAGAAAAAGAACTTTGGTTCGATTGATTAGAGTAGGGGGGTGATGGGGATCTAGTATTAATGCTTCTTCGATGATGTTTAAAGCTTGCAAACTTTTTCCGATTTCTAGATAGATAGCGCCCAAAGTTTGAAAGTCATAAGGATTTTCCTTGCTAACAACCGTCAAAACCTCAAAAAACGATCGGGCTAAATCAAATTTTCCCTGTTTTAAGTAGACAAATCCGAGGTTTCTTAAGTCTTCTATTACCTGAGGGCTCCAACCGGTAATACCAGACCAATCTACAGAGCTCATATCTACCCTTTTTGATACTGTGTACAATGGGTTTTGATTTCTATCAAGTTTTTATTTATTTCTCTGATACAACTTAATAACTGTTTAAAAGCACTCTTTTCTTCCTCCCAAACTGCTTCATCTTTCTTCTCGCCTCTGCTTTGAGTAACCCGATCTAGTAGCAGTTTCTGTTCTTCTTCTGATCCTAATCCAGGAAAAAGAGTCGATCCAAACAATCTTCCAGCTTGCTCTTTAAATTTTTTCGGTTCTGCGAAAAGAGCCCAAGTTGGATGCTTATTAGTAGACCCTAATAGAAATTCTAACTCCGAAGGTAGTGGTGATACTACCTCTATTTGTGTATACTGTTGTACAGTAGAGGCATATCGGAGAATATCTGCTGTTTCTTTGGAGACTTCTTGAGATTTAGCCCACTGAATCGAAGTTTCAACTGGAAGATTAGAAATGTTTTTCGCTTCTGGCATAATATATCTCTATTTTTATTGATTAAATATGAATAGCTTCAATTTCTGTTAAAAAACAATTTCATTATATAAATCTTCCTGAAAAAAGACAATAGAATAAAGGCAGAACTAAGTAACAGAAATTACTTGTCTCTGCTGCATTTCTTTGGAATCGCTCTTTGATCGTTTTGCAGAAATTTTATCGAGCTATTTTTTCCCACTTTTTCCCACAGCTTTTTTCTCCCATAATTTCTCTTCAAAAGCTTCTTTTTTTTCTTGTTAAAAAGAGGTAAAAGAGGAATTTTCTTGTGAATTTCTTCTTTCAGTGTTAAATTGTGGGAAAAAGTGGGTATTTCTGATGGCGTCCAAGTTTTTCTTTAGTGGATGCAGCTATACTAAGCTAGATGAGAAGAATCGTTGTGTGATTCCTCAGCAGATGCGTTTGGGGTTGATAGAGGAGGGGGTATTAGAGTGCACGATTGCCCTTGGTCTCGGCAGATCGCTTGCCATTTATCGCAATAGCGATATTGAAAAGATTGTCCAGCGATTTCAATCAAAACAGTATCAGGCTCAATATCAGAAATTTTTCACCTTTTTCTTTTCTACGATGCACCGCATCAGTTGCGACTCAGTTGGGCGGATATTGATTCCACCTATTTTGAAGCAAGCAGTAGAGATGGGGAATGAAGTGGTGGTTGCAGGAGTTTTGGATAAGATCGAAATTTGGCCGCGAGAAGTTTACGATGCTGATTTCAAGTCTGCTATGGAGGAAAAAGAGCATCGCTTTAATTTGGCTGGGATGGCTCAGGAAGCTTTTGCTCTTCTTGAGGAGGGTGCCGTTGCTAATCAATGAGGTGGATGAGAGAGATGGATAGAGAGGAATCTTTGCATATTCCGGTAATGGTTTCCGAGTTTTTAGATTTTTTTCGAGAATCTAAATTGACTACTTTTTTTGATGCAACAGTAGGTGCTGGAGGGCATGCGGAGGCGCTTCTAACCGCTCACCCAGAGATCGATCACTATTGGGGTTTTGATCGCGATCGAGAGGCAGTTGAAATAGCTACTCGACGACTCGCTCCTTGGCGCAGCAAAGTGGAGATTGTCCAGGGAAATTTTGCTGATTTTGACCATTTCTTGAAAAGTAGGGGAGTGGAGCAGGTAGATGGTTTTTTTTTGATTTAGGAGTTTCATCTATGCAATTTGATCAAGGTAAGAGGGGTTTTAGTTTTTCTAAAGAGGGTATGTTAGATATGAGAATGGATCCAGATGGTGAACAGTTGACTGCTGAAGAGGTTGTGAATGAGTTTTCTCAGGAAGAGTTGGAGACAATTTTCAGGGAATTAGGTGAAGAACCTAAATGGAGGAAGGCCGCTGATGCTATAGTTTCTCGACGATCCTCTAAACCGATAAAGACTACTACCGAATTGGCGGAGCTCCTTGCTTCTGCTCTAGGTTTTAAAAGGCGTGGACGACTTCATCCCGCGACCCTCGTTTTTCAAGCATTGCGCATAGTGGTTAATCGAGAGTTGGAGGCGTTGCAGCAAGCATTGCCTCAGGCGATTCAATGGCTAACGGAAGGAGGCAAGATAGGGGTTCTTAGCTTTCATCGATTGGAAGATCGGTTGGTAAAAACTCTTTTTCGAAAGGCGTCGAATCCTGGTGATGGAGCTTTTCTTCTTAAGCTTTTAAATAAAAAGCCCTCTGTTCCCTCTAGAGAGGAGGTTAAGAAAAATCGAAGATCTCGCAGTGCAAAGATGCGGTTTGCTGCCAAATTATAGGAGTGGATCATGATTCGATCTCTGTTTGTTTCTCTTTTTGGTTCCTTCGTTTTTTTAGCTATTGCGATTTATTGCTATTTAGAACAGCAGCACCACTATAAATGTGCAAAACTTTTGCTTCCTAAATATTCGAGGGAGATCGCTTTTCTGCGCGAGGAAGTAGCTAGCTACAGATATCAGATCAATTCATTTAAAAATCCAGAAAAGCTTCTCAAAATGGTTGCTCGTCCCGAGTATGCTCATCTCAGTTTTCCCCTGGTAAGGGATATCATTACGCTTGAAAAAGAGGGAGAAAGTTCTTCAGATTTGTCGCGAAAAGAGTCGTGATATATCTCTCTGATCGATAGAATTGGATCTGCCACTCATGTTGGAACAATTTTTGCGCCGCTCCGTTTCTCCTCCCTATTCTTCTAGGGTGAGGAATAAAGATCGATCGTTATTGATATATTTGATTGCAATACCGCTTTTTTTTCTTTTTACGCTCCTCCTCGTACAATTTTATAAGATCCAGGTCCTGGAGGCAGAAAGATGGTATCGCCTTGCTCATAAGCAGCACCATCTTTTTATGGTAGAGCCCCATCTTCGCGGGGTTTTTTATTCGAACGGAACCCTTCGGAGAGGACATCCAGAACAGGATCAGCCCTTAGTTTTTGATATGCCCTGTTTTCATCTTTACGCCGATGCTGCTGCGATACCTGATCAATATAGGGAGGAGATTTTTCAATCTCTAAAGGATCGACTTGGATCTTCTTGTGCACAGCTAGAAGAGGAGCAGAAGAAGAAAAGCCGTAGTCTTAAAGTGGCGACATCGCTTACAAAGGAGCAAAAGGAGCTGATTATCAGCTGGTGGCACAATTATGCTTCCTTAAAAAAACTGAAAAAAAACCTCCTTTTTCTCATCAAGGATTATAAACGTTCCTATCCATTTGGTAAGCTTTTAGGGCAGCTACTCCATACTGTTCGTTCGGAGGTAGATCCCTTTTCTGATCGCCGCTATATTCCTACGGGTGGACTTGAAGCCTCTTTGGACCATTACCTGAAAGGAAAGGATGGGAAGAGATCTATCCTAAGATCTCCGCGCCATCCTTTAGAGTTAGGAGAGCTTCTTTATCCAGCTCAAGATGGGGCTGATGTTTATTTAACCATTAATCATCATCTTCAAGCAATTGTGGAAGAGGAGATAGCGGCTGCAGTAGAGCGCGCAGAAGCAAAAGCGGGTTGGGCCATTATGATGGACCCGGTGACTGGTGAGATATGGGCGTGGGCTCAATATCCCTTTTTTGATCCTATTCATTATCGAAACTATTTCAATGATCCAGAAAAAGAGAAAGCAACTAAACTTAAGGCAATCACCGACCCTTTCGAGCCAGGATCTATTATGAAGCCGATAACATTAGCTGTTGCCCTTCATGCGAATGAATTTTTGCGTAAAGAGGGAAAAAAAGGTTTTTTTACTGTCGGTGAGAAGATCGATGTTCATAATGGTTTTTTTCCAGGGCGTCAGAAACCGATTAAAGAGACGACACGCTACTACAAAGCATTGAATATGTATATGGGACTTCAAAGATCTTCTAATGTCTACATGGCTCGGTTAGTAGAACGATTAATAGGAGCGGTGGGGGAGCATTGGTATCGGTCTGCTTTGGAGGAGCTATTTGGCTTTGGAGTCAAAACATCTATTCAGCTAGGAGGAGAGAGCAGTGGAAAGCTACCTTTCCCTGGAAAAGTTTATCCTAATGGACGGTTAGAATGGTCGAAGGCAACCCCTTTTTCCCTTGCGATAGGATATAACCTTCTTGCCACTAGCATGCAGATGATTCGTAGCTATGCGATTTTAGCTAATGGGGGTCATGATGTTCATCCGACTTTAGTGCGTAAAATCATCTCTAAAGAGGGAAAAGAGATAGTCGCTCAAAAATCAGCTCCCTCTTTGAAGCGACTATTATCGCGAGAAACGGTATCAGAAGTGGTCCGTGCTATGCGCTACACAACCCACAAAGGAGGGAGCGCCTCTCGTGCTCATATACCCGGATATAGTGAGGCGGGAAAGACAGGCACTGCCGAAAAGAGTATTGCTGGCATCTATTCTAAATCAAAACATATCTCCTCTTTTATTGGATTTGCTCCTTTAGATGCCCCTCGTTTTGTTCTCTTAATTAGTATCGATGAGCCAGCTGTCGGCAATATTCACAATATGGGAAAAAATCAGATGGCAGGAGTTTGTGCTGCACCTGCCTTTAGCAAGATAGGTAAACGAACACTTCAATTCTTAGGAGTTTCTGAGGATGATCCTCGTAATGAACAATGGAACCAAGAAGCGGAGCAACTCAACAAGCTTTATACACTCTGGAATAACTAAAAAAGGGTATCATTTATGCGATTAACCCACTTGTTTAGGGGAATTACGGGAATTGTCTGGAAGGGGAATTCTGATCCTGAGGTAGAGGGTGTCGCCGAATATTCTAAGGCAGTCTATCCAGGATATCTTTTCTCTATCGATCAAACAAGGCCTATGTTTGATCATATCGAAGAGGCAATAAAAAGGGGAGCAGTTGCCCTCCTTACCTCTAGCTATTGCCCCAGATATGCTAACCTAGTTCAGTTGATCTATCCTGATGTTCGATCTCTATTATCGATCATTCTCGATAGATATTATGAAAATCCTACGAAAACTTTGTCGGTCATAGGGGTAACAGGAACCTGTGGAAAAACTACCACCACATTTCTTCTTCATCATCTTTTTACTTCTAGAGGAGAGAAAAGCGCTCTTATTGGAAGCAACGGATGGTTTACCGTTGAAAGCAGTTTTCCTGCTCGGCTAGCTACACCCAACTTAGCAGAGCTTATGCAGCTTTTAGCAAAGGTAAGAGATGAGGGAGGTCGTTACGTTTTTATGGAGGCCACCTCTATGGGGATTGATCAAGGCAGAGAGAGGTCTATCCCCTTTAAAGCAGCCATCTTTACCAATCTCACCCAAGACCATCTAGACTATCATGGCACCATGGAACGGTATGCAGAAGCAAAGTCAAAGCTATTTAGCAGATTAGATTTCTCTGCTTGTGCTATTATCAATGGCGACGATATGATCTCTCCTTTTATGGCTTCCCGCTCTTCTGCCCCAGTCATTTACTATGGGTTAGATCCTTCCTACGATCTTTATGCGTCGCAGATTGCTTCTCATGAGAGCGGCATGCGCTTTTATATCCACTCGAAAGAGGATAAAGTTTTAGCTACCACCTCTTTGATAGGAGAATTTAATGTTTATAATATATTGGCCGCTACAGCAGTAGCGTTGCGGGAAGGCATTTCTCTAAAAGAGGTGGCAAAATCGTTGAGCAGCTTCGTTTCAGTTCCTGGTCGCCTTGAAAGGATAGATCACCGAAAAGGAGTAACCATATTTGTCGACTATGCGCATAAGCCAGCTGCTTTAGAGAAAGTGTTGCTCACACTAAAAAAAATTAAGAAAAAAAGAGTGATAACTCTCTTTGGATGTGGCGGAGAAAGGGATCGCTCCAAACGACCCTTGATGGGTGCCATCTCAGAAAGATTATCCGATATCACCATTATTACGAGCGACAATCCACGCCATGAATCTCCTCAGCAGATTATGGATGAAATAGCTGCAGGATTTCGCTTTACCCAACCTCTTATAGAAGGGGATAGGAGAAAGGCTATTCTTACTGCACTGGAGATTGCTTCTAAAGGCGATATCCTATTAATTGCGGGTAAAGGTAGCGAAACCTATCAGATATGGGGAGATCAAAAGATTCCCTTTGACGATCGAGAGATAGTGCGCAATGGGTAGCCGCTGGTCGATTCGATCCAATCTGCTCTCCCGTCTGCCTCTCCGATTAGCATCGGTTATATTATGTTCTTTTCTGCTCTCTTCAGTTAGAAAAGAAGAACAGCAAAAACGTTATCAACTTCCTCATACAAAGCCTCTTATTATTGTAGATCCTGGCCATGGGGGTGCTGATGAGGGTGCGAAGGTGGGTAAAGTGAAGGAGAAAGATCTAACACTTGCTACCGCATGGCTATTAAGAAGAGAGCTTAACCATTTAGGATATCGAGTCATCATGACAAGAGGAAAAGATCTTTTCATTTCTTTAGCCCGAAGGGTTTCTATAGCTAACAAAACATATCCTCTTGTTTTTGTAAGTCTACATTACAACTCTTCCCCTTCTAGTCAGGCAGAAGGGATCGAAATTTTTTATCACAGGGGCTGGAATATTGGGAAAGCGCTTTCTTCTCGCAGGCTTGCTCAACAGATCTTATCGGAACTGATTCGTAACACCTCTGCCTGTTCAAGGGGAGTGAAAAATGGCGGCTTTTACGTGATTCGGGAAACTAACATGCCGGCTGTATTAGTTGAAGGAGGTTTTATGACCCACAAAGAGGAACTACTTCGATTAGAGAAGCAAGAATACCTTCAACTTATCGCCAAAAGTATTGCGGATGGAATCGATAAATATTTAAACGTCCCCGGCGCGAGTTGAACGCGCGACCTGCCGCTTAGGAGGCGACCGCTCTATCCACCTGAGCTACGGGGACAAAAGAGAGATATTATCCAAATGGAGAAATGAATGGAAGCAGATATTGGAGTCATCGGATTAGCAGTAATGGGAGAAAATCTAGTATTAAACCTTAAAGATCATGGATATAAAACGGCTATCTTTAATCGCACTACCCATAAGGTGAGCGATTTTTTAAGTAGAGCAGAGCACTCCCCTTTGATCATAGGAAGCTATAGTTTAGATGCGTTTGTTGCCTCTCTTAAAAGACCTCGCCATATTTTAATGATGATACAGGCGGGTGCTGCTGTTGATCAATTGATAGAAGAAATCGTTCCTTTTCTAGAACCAGGAGATATCATTATTGATGGAGGCAACAGCCATTTTACCGATACAGAAAGAAGGGTTCTATCTTTAAGAGATCGAAGAATAGGGTTTGTTGGAGTGGGAATTTCTGGAGGACAGAAAGGTGCCCGTCATGGCCCTTCGATGATGGTGGGAGGAGATCTAGAGGCGTGGGAAAAGATAAAACCCATCTTCCAAACTATAGCTGCCCGATCGAAGGATGGAGCTCCTTGCGCTGAATGGGTAGGCAGAGGAGGTGCCGGCCATTATGTGAAGATGGTACATAATGGGATCGAATATGGAGATATGCAGCTTATAGCAGAGCTCTATCAAATTCTCAAAGAAGTGGGGGGGTTAAGTTCTAGCCAGTTGAGGGAACTTTTTTCCGAATGGAATAGAGGAGAGCTGGCGAGCTACCTATTAGAGTTAACCGCTCATATCGTCGATCATAGGGAGAAAGATGGAAAACTCCTCTTAGAGATGATTTTGGATAAAGTAGGTGAGAAGGGAAGTGGCCAGTGGGCAGCTATGAACGGAATAAGCTGGGGCGTCCCGATCACATCGATCCTCGAAGCACTATCTGCACGCGCTCTTTCTCGCTTAAAAGAGGAGAGAGTGGAGGCTTCTTCCCTTTATTCCTTTCAAGTCGATCGCCCTGATCCTGCCTTTTCGTTAGAGCATGCGCGAGAAGCTCTTTATGGGGCTCGCATCGTCAACTATGCTCAAGGCTTTATGTTGATGAGGAGCGCATCAGGGCAGATGGGCTGGTCTCTCGACTATGGAACCATAGCGCTTTTATGGAGAGAAGGCTGCATCATTCGGAGCAACTTCTTAGAGTCGATCCAGGATGCCTTTCAGCGCAAGCCCGATCTATCCAATCTTCTTCTCGATCCTTTCTTTGCCGAAGAGATCCTTCGCTCTTTAAAGGGGTGGAGAGCCACCGTCACCAGAGCTATCGGATCCGCTATTCCGATACCCTGCCTCTCTTCAACGCTCACATTCTTCGATGGATATACCAAATCACGCTTACCCTCCTATCTTTTACAGGCACAAAGAGATGCTTTCGGGGCTCACGGATATGAGCGCATCGATGGAGAGAAAGGCTCCCTCTTCTACTCTCAATGGTAATCGACTCTTTTAGAAGCAGAAACTGATAGCTTTTCTCAATGGTGATTGATTATTTTTCCTCTGTTTTAAGTACTTCCATAAAAACTGATGGAGGAATTGCTACTCTGCCAATTTCTTTCATCCTCTTTTTTCCCTCCTTCTGTTTTTCCCATAATTTTCGTTTGCGAGTAATATCGCCTCCATAACATTTGGCCGTTACATTCTTTGATAGGGCAGCTACTGTTTCTCTTGCAATCACCTTGGCTCCAATCAGCGCTTGGATCGGCACCTTGAACTGTTGCATAGGGATTAACTCGGCTAATTTTTTGCAGATAGCACGACCCTTGCTTTCTGCTTTGGAGCGGTGGGTGAGAAAAGAAAAGGCATCCACAGGCTCTTCGTTGATCCGAATTTCTAGCTTAACCAGATCGCTTTCCTCATAGCGATCAAAAGAGTAATCGAAAGAACCATATCCCTGAGTCACCGATTTTAGACGATCGTTAAAATCGGTGATGATCTCACTAAGAGGAAAGCGGTAGGTAAGAAGAAGCCTTCTCTCGTCGATCGTCTCTGTCTCTTTTAAAATGCCCCGTTTTTCAATGCTTAGATGCATGATAGCACCCAATGCTTCTATGGGGACGATCAGTTTAGAGAAGACCCAAGGCTCTTCGAAAAAATCGATCTGAGAGGGATCAGGATAGCGAGCCACGTTGTCGATCTCTCTGACAGAACCATCTTTCATTTGCATGCGGTAGATGACACTAGGTGCCGTCATAATGATATCAAGGTGAAAATGTCTTTGAAGTCGCTCAAAAGTAATTTCTAGATGAAGTAGCCCCAAAAAACCACAGCGAAATCCAAAGCCAAGGGCGGTACTGCTCTCTGGCTCTACCCAGAGTGCAGAATCGTTAAGCTTAAGACGGTCGAGAGCATCACGCACTGTTTCGAATTCATTCGAATCGACGGGATAGATACCTGCATAGACTACTGGAGAGATAAGTTGGAACCCCGGCAACGGTTCCAGCGCAGGATCAGCTACAGAGGTGAGTGTATCTCCTATCTGGATTTCCGAGCTTTTCTTTAAATTTAAAAGAAGATAGCCTACCTCACCAGGAAAAAGCTGCTCCTTGGCTACCGCTTCTGGAGTAAAAATTCCTACTTCCAAAAGTTCATATTTTTTTCCCGTTGCCATTGCGACTACTACTGATCCTTTAGAAAGAGTTCCGCTTACCATTCGTACATAGACTATAATACCACGGTAGAGATCATGATGGGAGTCGAAGATAAGTGCCCGTACGATCGAGTCTGCTGGCGTAGCGGGAGGGGGAATGTAGATTAAGATCTTCTCCAAAATCTCCTTTATTCCCAACCCTTGCTTAGCAGAAGAGAGAATAGCCATAGAGCTGTCTACGCCTAATAAATCTTCGATCTGTTGCTTTACGCTCTCTGGATCGGCAGAGGGGAGGTCTATCTTATTAATAACAGGAAGGATCGATAGCTTCCGTTGAAGAGCTAGCTCTACATTGGCTAAAGTTTGCGCTTGAATTCCCTGGACCGCATCGACTACCAATAATGCTCCTTCACAAGCAGCTAAAGAGCGTGATACTTCATAGGAAAAATCTACGTGACCCGGCGTATCGATCAGGTTAATCTGGTATAATATCTGATTCTCTCCCCTATAGAACATGGTGACCGGGTGCGCTTTGATCGTAATTCCTCGCTCTCGCTCCAGATCCATCCGGTCGAGCAATTGCTCTTGCATATCGCGCTCGGCTACGGTTCCCGTCAGTTCAAGAAGGCGGTCAGCCAAGGTGGACTTGCCATGATCAATATGGGCAATGATGGAAAAGTTTCTTATTTGATCGAGAGGAAACATATCTCTAAGCTTATATCATGAGGTAGAGAATATAATCTCCACTAATTTAATAAGCAAAAATCTGATTTCTCTAATAGTTTTGAATAAGCGACTCCATTCCATCTGTTGAGTATCAACCTATAAAAAACTCCACCTCTGACGACTAGCAGTTGTATTGTGCAAATAGTTTTTTTCTCTATGCCAATCGCTTCATATGTTTAATCGCTTTTACGCCAGATAGAAAATCTGCTTTTGAAAAATTTCAATCCTTTCGATAAAACCAGTTTTTTTAAATAAAGAGGAATAATTACTCTTTTTTTTGCTGCAGCATTCTAAAGAATTTTTCAAAAATAGAGGTTCCAGCAAATTGGAGCTCTCTTTTTCATTCTATCCGAGAAGATTGGAGACTGCTTAGAAAAGTTTGGGATCGATGTAATGAGAAAATAGAAAATTTGAAAGAGGGTCCATTAGAGGAACTGGAGGCTCTAAACGATATAAAAATGTTTTGTCAAGCGTCTGATTTCGGAAAATCCTGGAAAAGTGATTGTTCCTTCCTAGAAGAAAAATTGAAGAATAAGGGCGATATAGCCGTTAGAAATCTATTTTTTCAATGGTTAGGAATGGAGGAGGAGATAGATTAAATAAGGGGCATGCCCAATCAAGGTAATGATTGTTTTATCAATGCAGCTTTTCAAGCGATTATCGATCTTCCTCATCTGCCCGAATTTTTTTTGAAAGCGTCCCGATTTTGTATCGATAGAAATAGCCAATGGCTTAGTCTAGCGGGGAAAGAGTCGCTTTCTGATGAGGAGCTTCTTTCCTTAGAGAAAAGCGTTGATTATTTTGGACTTGCTGCCTCATTTCTTGCGTTTTCAAAAGAGAAAGGTTATGAGCCAGGAGCTGATATTTTCCAAAGCGCTGATAAGATTAGATCTGTTACTGAGAGGTGGAAGAGAGAAAAAACCGATAGTGGACTCTGCTGCTCTTATGGTTACAAGAGGGGAATAACAGAAAGAATTGGGAAACAGCTATTGATAATCAAAATAGTGGATGTAAAACGCCTTCCGAAACAATTCAATCTTATTTTGATTCTAAGCAGCAGGTTCTTTCTCTTAAAGATATTCGCTATTTGCTGCCAAAACATGAGGATTTTTTTGAACAAGGAGATGCAGGCGAACTGATCATGTCGCTTATGAAACTTGTGGAGGAGAAGGAAAAACCCTCTATTTACTGGCAAGATAAAAATCATTCTTACCGTTTTATGCTCCAAGCTCAAAAGAGATACCCCTTCTTCCAGCTGGGGCCTCTACTTTACAGAAGAAGAGAAAAGCGTACGATCAGAGGTAAATATTCCAGCTGAAATCGATTTTGCGGGCGAAAGATATTTGCTTAAATCGTTTCTTGTCCGAAAAGGATCTCTTATTGGAGGGGATCACTGCACTGTAGAACCAGGAAATAGTATTAGAAAGGGTTGTATCTATTTTTTTGAAAAATCTCCTTCCTAGAACCAGCGCGCTATTATTCTCGATATGTCTTGATAGGTTAAGTATATAAAAAGTCCTACTAAAATTATAACGAAGGGGGCGATCAGCTTTTCTATCAGTTTCAACTCGATTCTTTTTCCTCTTATTAGCTCCGCAATGGCAAAAAGAATATGTCCTCCATCGAGCAGAGGGATAGGTAGAAGGTTGAGAAGAGAAAGGTTAAGGCTTACAAATCCAAGCCAGAAGAAAGCCTCCTTGACTCCGTTAGACCAGCTGTATTGAAGAAGCTGCAAAATGCCTATGGGTCCAGAAAGCGATTTTGGACTTAAAGAGCCAGAAAAAAGGTGGGAAAAGGTGATCCAGATTTGTCCTACTGCTTCGGAAAAAAGCTGGCTAGGAGCTGGGTTATATCTAGAGGGAAGGTCATTAAGCTTAGCGCCCAGCATCAGCCGTTTTTGTGACTGATCTAAGAGGAGTAGCTGCTGTTCTCTTTCTTGGGGAGAATCGATCTTGGATATCATTCTCCGTTTCTCTTGATATTCTGCCTCTATTCTGGCGGCTTTAAGAGGATCAAGCTTTAGCTCAGAAAGAGGTTTTAAAGAGATCGGCGGGAGGAGAATCAAGTTTTTGTAAGAGGGGCACCTCTCTTTTGATCCAATAGTAGCTATGAGGGGATCCAAATCATAAAAGGGGGCGCTAAAAATAGGATCTGCCTCTTTCCAAGAAGTAGATACTGTTTTCTCTCTGTCGACGATAATTAGGGCAGAGCGCTCCTGTAATCTTGACAAGAGCTCTACGCTATTTTCGACAAAAACCCCATCTACGGCTATAATCTGGTCTCCAGGGTGAAGAACTGTTTCCAACGAGTTGCGCGCTTCTCTCGAAGGTAGATCTCCGCTTACTAAAGAAAGCTTTTCAAAGACTATATTGTCATGGGTAATAGCATAGGGAACAAAGTAGAGCTGCTGCACTTTTCCTTGGAGAGCCGCTTCATGCTGCCAGTCGCTGATCTCGTTTCTCTGATCGATTCCTAGTTTTAGGTCGGAAAGCTGGAGGCGATCTATTCTAGCTAAAATTTGCTTTCCCTTTCTTTCGATAGTGAGTATGGTTTTCTGCTCGTTTAATAGAAAAGAGAGCTGCTGATAGGAAAAGAGTGGTTCACCGTTAGCCCATAGAATGCGATCTCCTTTCTGAATCCCGCTTCCCTGGAGGGGTGAATCTAGGGAGGAAAAATCGTTGAAGATAAGGTACTGTGCAGATGTTGCTCCGATCTGCTCTATAGAGCGGGTAGTGGTTACCGCAGGCAAGGAGATTTTAAAAGGTTTCTCTTTTCGGGAAAGATAGTCGATCTCGACTCCTTCTACGATGGCTGCTTTATTGTTGGTTAAAAGAGAGATCAATAGCTCTTGATAGCCGTTGATCGATCTTCCGTTAATGGAGAGGAGCTGGTCTCCTGGACGAACTCCTTTTTGATAGAGGGTCGAATGGCTATCTAGATGGCCTATTACTTTTGTATATTGTTGAAAAGGTTTCTCCTGTCCTCCCAAACTCCATATGATGAAAAAAACAAGAAAGGAAAAGCCAATGTTAGCAAGAGGTCCTGCACAAGCAACAGCGATCCGTTTCCAAGCGCTTTTCTGATAAAATCCCCCAGGAAGCTGATAAGGATCTACTCCCTCCTTCTGCTCCATTCCTGCTATTCTCAGATATCCTCCGCAGGGAAAAAGAGATAGCTGCCAGGTAATTCCCCACCTTTTC
>CAYNKV010000001.1:0-64641 GCA_964397905.1 uncultured bacterium | reverse complement strand
CCAAGTGCTTGAGCCATTAATTTGATAATATTATATCCGTTTCTTATAGACAATAAACTATTGATTCCCCTAACTTTCCTATTGTGATCCAAAGTTAGTGAGGGAGAGTAAACTCTATGTCAAAAAGCAAAGATACGCGCAAGGAAGATAAGAAAAAACCACAAAAAAGTCTCAAAGAGAAACGGCTAGCAAAGCAAGAAAAAAAGAAGACACAAGGTTAGTGCGGAAAAGAGAGGAAGAGCAACTTCATGGGGCTTGAAAAAGAAGAAAGATCTCCATCTCTTTTTTAGTAAGGCCTCCATGCATTGCTTTGAATTTTTGTTCAAATCTCCCCTCTTCATGCCACCAGATAGAGTGGTTGCTGAAGGGAAGAATGACCAGAGGGCCGAGTCGCTGAGTAAGTAGATCAGATATAGGAGGAGGGCCAAAAAAACCTTGTTGAACTAGGGTAGAGCTATCCACTATTTTGGCTATGCCTTGGAACTTCTCCTCTAGAAGCGCTCGAGCTTCCTCTATCTTCTCTTCTAGCAAGTAGAGGAAATAGTCGCGGCACGATCCGGCAGGTGTGAGGGGTCGACCATCAGCCCCCACCCTTAAGAAAGGAGTTAACTCAGGAACGTAGCGGTTTATATAGATAGTTTTGTTGGGATCTATAGGCGTCATCCCGTGATCAGAAGTTACTAGATAACTGTTTTTCCCTGATAAGCTGGTAGCAGATCTGGAAAAGAAATCTTCTAGAGAAAGACAACTCGACCGGACCATTTCATCAAACTCCTTCGATTCAATGCCATAGTGGTGCGCTTTAGAATCAACACCAGGGAAATAGATACAGAAAAAGCCAGTCTGATCTATCAACTGGGAGTTCAATTTCTCTAGACCTTCTGCAAAAAGGTCATAGGAACTGATTTTTGCCCCATTAAACATCCATTTCGAATAGGAAGAATTAGCTATCGAACGAGGAAGAAATACATGAGAATCTATCCCCTCTCTCTTCATCCTCTGAAAGAGGGTCCCATGGGGGAAAAATGATGCAGGATCGAGCGTGAGCGTTTCGCTCTCCTGATCTCCAGCATAGGAATAACGAAGAGGAGCTACAATCCTATCTAAGCTGGGCTCATAGATAAACCACTCGAAAATAGCAGACTGACCTACCTCAAGCGAAGTGCACAAAGTAGTCATGTGGGCTGCTGTTGTCGAAGGAAACTGGGAGGTAAGCTTGGAGACAATCCCCTCTTTAAAAAACCGACTTAAAAAAGGATAGGTTAAATAATTTTGTTCTAAAAGATCCCAACTAAATCCATCGAGAAGAATAAGTATCACTCGATCATAATGACCTTCTATCCAGCAGTCAGCAGGTAAAGCATCCAAATTTTTACTTCCAAGAAGCGAGAGCAACGTTCCCGGAATCTTTGAAAAAGAGTAGCTTTGATACAAAGGATGACAAAAACCAGAGACACCCAAAGCGCCATAAGCTTGATCGACTGCTTGAAATGAAGAATTATTCAAAACCATATGGGTAGTCCTTATCTATTCCACTGTGACGGATTTGGCAAGATTACGTGGCTGATCAATATTAGTACCGAGCTCTTTAGCAATATAGTAGGCGAAGAGCTGGGCTGCGACAGAAAAAGGTATTGGAGCCAGCTCGTCACAACAGTGAGGAATCGTAATCAGCTCATCGGCAACCTCTTTCAAGCTACCGCTCTTTTCAAAAGCAAAAGCTATCACAGGAGCACCTCTCGACTTAACCTCCATAAGATTGCTCACTATCTTATCTTGAGTCCTACGATTTCCACATAAACCCACCACTACCAGATTAGGTTCGACAAGAGCGATGGGACCATGCTTCAGCTCTCCTGCAGGATAGCCCGCAGCATGAAGGTAGGAGATCTCTTTCAGTTTAAGGGCTGCCTCTAAACAGGTAGGAAACATGTAGTGACGACCCAAAAAGAAGAAGTTTCGATAGTGGCTATACCTTTTCGCAATGTTTTCAAAAATAGAGCGGTTATCGATCAGCCCCTTCAGAAGTAAAGGCATCTGACGTAGCTGTAGCAGAAGCTCTTGCCCCTCCTCTTTTCCAAGATGGCGCTGCCTTCCTAAAAATATAGCAAAAAGAGAGAGCAAAGAGAGCTGATTGGTAAATCCCTTAGTAGAACAGACGCTAATCTCTGGCCCCGCTCGAAGGAAGATGGTCGCATCTGCTTCTCGGGTCAGCCTCGAGTGACGAACATTACAGATCGCCACAACGAGGCAGCCCTTCTGCTTTGCCTCTTTTACAGCAGCAATCGTATCCAACGTTTCCCCCGATTGACTGATTGCAATCACAAGAGTATTTTTAGGGATGAGAGGATTCCTATATCGAAACTCTGAAGCAATCTCTGCACGGGCAGGAATATGCACATATTCCTCGAAAAAAGAGGCAGCAATCAAACCTGCATGCCAAGAACTACCGCAAGCTAATATCAAAACCTGCTCGATCGACTGAAGATAGTGGGGGGTAAGCGCGAAATTCTCAAACTCCACTAGACCGCTATCTTCGATAAGCCGATTATGGTAGCTTTGCCTCAAAGATTCGGGCTGCTCACAGATCTCCTTAAGCATAAAATGTTCAAACGGCTCTTTCGATAACAAGCTATTTTCCAGCTGCAGCCGTTCTGGAACCTTTTTCACTAGTGTGGAAAAAGCATCAAACACCTCCACCCTATCGGCGAAAATCAACGCCAATTCGTCGTCATGTAAAAAAAGAATATCCAAATCAGATTGAGGAAATGCGTTAGGATCAGAGGAGAGATAAGCTTCCCTAAAATTAGCTTTTAGACCCACCGCTAAGGAGCTGTTCCGCGCTACAGCAATTATGCGATCAGGATGATCTATATGGATTATCGCAAGCGCCCAAAAACCTTGTAGCAGAGCGAGCGTCTTCTCTACAGCCGCAGCTAAATCCCCCTCGTAAAAATGGGCTATCCAGTGGGCTATCACCTCCGTATCCGTCTCAGAATAGAAGGAGACACCCCTCTCCTCCAACTGCTTACGCAACATAAGGTAGTTCTCTATAATCCCGTTGTGGACTACAGCGACCTGCTTGCGCTGATCAAACTGTGGATGTGCATTCTTCCACGATGGTACCCCATGAGTTGCCCATCGGGTATGCGCAACAACTGGAGAAAGAAGAGAATCCCCTTGGCGACATAGCCGCTCCAACCTCTCCACCTTCCCCACCTCTTTCCAGAAGCAGAGCTCATCCTTCTTGCTATCAACAGCTACCAAGCCGGCAGAATCGTAGCCTCGATATTCGATCTTCTTCAATCCATCCAAGCAGATCGCTACACCATCACCGGAACCAATATAACCAAAAATACCACACATGGAGACTTACCAAGGATAGAAGATATACTAAGATCAGGTTACCATAAAGAAGAAAATAAGCATCCCCCCCTAATCACGGGCAGCCAAAAGAGCTAAAAAAAGGGGGAACTCCTGGCGACAGCGATTCTCTTGTTGGGCCGCAGCTCCCACACTTTTTTTGTTAGAAGTCCACTCTTCCAGATTAACTATTTTGAAATTAGCCTCCGATAAGCCTTGAACATAGGCAGAAAGAGGTTGGTGAAAAGAGTAGGTAGTAGAAGAAGCTGCCTGTTTACTAGGAGATGTTTGAATAGGAATCGACATCGGACTCATGTAACGATCCACACGCCGATAAGAGAGATGAGCAGATCGATCAACCCCCCACGAAGATTGGCGAGGAATCCGAAAGCAGGGATGGTTTAATACGATTAACACTCTTCCCCCCGACCGAAGTAATCGAAAGAGATTAGCAAAAAGAGGTTGAAAGCTTTCCAAATTCTGTAGAGCCAGCAGAACGATAGCATGAGAAAAGGGAGGATGATCAAGCGATAAAGGTTCTCCAATATCTGCCACAAGAAAACGATGAGAAGAGTAGCTCCTTGCTCTCTCAATGAGGGAAGGCGCCGCATCAACACCCAGATAATCGACCCCAGGCGGAAGATAGCGACTCACTACTCCCTGTCCACAACAGAGATCAAGAAGCGAGTCTCCCCTCCCTAGCTTCAGAAGACGCAAGCTATTAGGAATAATCAGCTCTCGATGATAATAATGCCCCCGCTTTCCCACAAGAGCATCATACCAACGATGAGATTCTTCCCAGCTCTCCTCTCCCCTTCTACGACCGAACATTCTCCCTCCCCTTCATGAAAAATAAAAAAGGAAATAGAACTATAAGGAGAGTGCCTAATAGAAGGAAAGAGCAGTAGAAGAGAGAGTTTCCTCTAGAAATCTGAAGAGGAGGAGGAATAAAGCCAGTCAGAAAAGTGGCAAGAGAACTAAGAATCCCCACACCTCCAACTATCCAGATACCCAGCTTATTCCCAGGAACTCGATAGCTGCGAACCTGGTCAGCTCTTCGATAACGCAACCTAATCGCTGCTGCAAACATCAATATATACATCAACAGATAGACCTGCGTAGCCATAACCACCAAGATCCAGTAACCACTACTTATGGTCGGCATAAAGAGAAAAAGCGCTGTAAGCAGCGTAACAATCACCCCCTGGAATAAAAGAAGCATATGGGGCATTCCTTTAGAATTCACCCGACTGAAACAAGAGGGAAAAGCTCGGGAGGCACCGATCGCTTCGCAAAGAGCTCGACTTGGTCCGACGATCCAGGTGATCAGAGAAGCCAACGCACCTATCACGATCAGAATAGCAACCAAGGGAACCAGCTGCTCTAAGTGAAAAAAGGAGACAAAAGCAATCAACGCCTGCATCGTACCAGAGGTAAGGCTTAGCTGCTCACGCGGCACCACTGCCGCTATCGAAAAAACCCCCATCAGAGAGAGCAGCACAAATAGCAGCGTAGAAATAAGAGTAGCGCGAGGATAGTCGCGCTGAGGAAAACGAACATCCCGCGCATGAACAGCAGAAATCTCTATCCCACAAAAAGAGAGCATCACCCCAGCAAAGATGGGCAGCTGATCCCAGGATAGCTTGGGTATAAAATGAGAACCACTCCATTGAATCGATTCCCCAGAATAAAACCAGAAAAAACCAAGAAAAATAATAACCAGAGAGGGAAGAATCCCGCCAACCAGGGCAGCTATACTACTTACCCAACCATAAAACTCTATCCCATAGAGATTGATCAGAGTCATTAACCAGAAGGCAAGCAGAGCAACGGATACAACATAAAACCGGTTTTCCCCCCAAACAGGATCGAAAATATATGCAGAAGTAGCGGCAATAAAAGCAAGTATAGTAGGGTACCAGATCACATTCTCAAACCAGAGAAGCCAGACAGCCAAAAAACCAGACCGAAACCCAAAAGCTTCTCTTACCCATACAAAAACCCCCCCATTTTCTGGCCATCCCGTCGCAAGCTCCGCTGAAACAGCAGCTACAGGTAAAAAAAACAAAAAGACCGCCAGAAGTAGATAGAAAAGAGCTCCAGAACCATACCCTGCAATGGCAGGCCATCCCTTCACACCTCCCATAGCAGCCAGATTGATCATCACCAAAGTAAAAAGCGTTATTGTTTTCTTGCCCATAAAATTATTATCTCTCAAAAAAATGAATAATAATTTTTCTGTTTATATTAATCAACATGGTTAATAGAATAGAGTTTAAATGAACTCTCAACCTGCAAACGGAAATAGTATCCAGGTTCATCTTATCCCCTTAGCCCCTCCAGGAGAGCTGTGTATCGGCGGCCGTAGATTCAACATCACCAAAATTAGCGTGCAACCCCACGCCCACGCTGATAAAAAGGAGATCTCCCTAGAAGGGCTCAGCGATGAACAGATGAGAAAGATAGCCACTCGCTGTCAACGCCTATACGATCTGCTCCATTCTAACGAAGACCAACTAGAAAAGGTGCGATTAACCTTTACAAGAGGTTTTTCTGAACCCACCCTTCTCGATCGGTTAGCCCAAATTTTCTCCAAATATCGTTGGAAGCCTGAACCGCTCGAAATCAGCTCCATCTCCACCACAAAAACAGGTGGAGAAGAAAAAACAGAAAAAATTGATAGCAGGGTACATGCTGATCAAGAAGAGATCAAGCAAAATATTGATCAGCTTGCTCAAGCGATTCGTTACCCAGGTCAAGAAGAATTGGATATTATCAGCTACCCACCAATCCCTCGCTCTCTTCGCTCTTCCGGTCCCAATGATTTTAGCGACTCACTTTCAAAAGATTTAAGCAAATATGTGACCGAGGCAGGCAGTGCAGGCAATCGCTGCGCCGCATTGTCGATCGCCCATCGTGAACTTGAGCGGCATAATGAAAATCTGCAGGAAATCATCACAAAATATGCTCTGGATCAAAATCTTTTTGAGGGTGTTGAAGAAAACAAAAAAAAGCAAACTTTATCCGATGCGCTAATTAAAAAAGCGATTCAACACATAAAAACAGATAAACGATTCAAAAATGATTGGTTTAATTCAATCCTAGTGGCTCTGAATCAGGCAAATCAGGTAAAGGCAGACAGAGATAGACAAATCTCTCCAAAAGCAAAAGAAGATCCAGAAACCGAAGAAGGTAGAGAAGCTATTATCGGAGAATATACAGAACTCATTAGACAAGATGGGGAAATGCTCGATTGGCCCTTATTTCTTGCCCTGAATCAACCCTGCCTCATTCTTCAGAGGAATACAGATGGAGCTCTCTCTTATCGTGTAGCCACTTTCCAGGATATGGAGAGCAATCTGACTAATGCAAAAGAGCCTCATCTTATCCTATATAATGGAGTGCATTATCAACCGATCTGCCTTCCTAAAGATAAAGAAACAGCTCTTTTAGAACGGATTAAGCAAGAAAATAAAGCAAACCTCCTGCGTGGGATCAGAAAAGAGCTGATATCGAAAGAAGGAAAACCAGAGCAAGAGAGAATAACAGCTCTAACACATTCAATAAAAAATTTCCTGGAACAGCATCCTGGAAGCAATTCGGAATTAGTTAAACTGTTAAAAATATATAGAAAGAACCCTGGTCAGCTACCCGAAGAATCAATAACTGCCGAGAATATCCCCCTTTTTTTGTAATAAATAGAAAAAACTTGACCGATCTACTCTTCTCCCATCATAATCGCGCCATTATGGGGAAAAGAGGGGCGGTTCAGCAGCTCTCTTTCCTAGTAAACAGGGTGATGTCTCCCGGGAATATTGATCGTGACACGATGGTTATGGCCTATTCTGCTCTCTTGTGCACTTCTAGTAGTAGGAGTCGCTTTTCTTCCCTCTCTTCTTTCCAAATATTGGAGTTTTTTTTATCCCGTTTCTGGTGTGGAGATAGCTTCTCTCCATCTCAACTGGTGGGGAAATCAGAGAGCAGAAGAGTGGAGGATGAGCGACCCTGAAGGAAACTTTACCTTCACTGCGGAACAGGTGAGCTGCGACGCACCTTTGTGGCAGCTTCTTCTCTATAGAAATTTAGCTCACCTCGAGTGGAAATCAGCTCGGCTAACGATCGGCGTAAATGGCTCTCCCTCTAAGGCGCTAGCTTTTTTCACTCAGGCTGCGGCTCAACCTCTCTTTTGTCGCTCCAGCTTTCAGGATGGGTCAATTGAGTGGCTCTTTCCTGAAGATGCAGTTCAGATCGATGCGATTTCGGGAGACATCCTCTTTTTTCATGGAGAATGTAAGGTAGATCTAACAGCAAATTCAGATGGAGGCAAGGGTCATCTTTCCTATCTATCTACCCCCTCCCAGCTCGCACTCGATGGAACCATCGATCAGATGGGAAGCAAAAATCTCACTCTCCTCCTCTCCCACCTCTCTCCTCACCTCTCCTGCGGCGTGGGAGATCGGATCGATGCTCAATTCTCTCTAGATACTTTATCAGGAAAAGGTTTTCTCAGATTAAACACAAACAACTTATCCACTCATCTAGAAATGGAGATGGATCAAGAGAAAATCTTCCTTTCTACTCCTGCTCATCTTGACTTTAACCAGGAGCTAGGGGAAAATCCCCTCTTCTGCCAGAACCACTTTTTAGGTCATCTCTCAGTAGACCAGCTACAGATTCCTCTGAAAGATCCAAGCAAAAGTAGTTTTCAGGCAACCGTCAAGTCAAAAGGGTTTATTCTGAAAAATGGATGGAAGATAGAACCTTTTCAACTGCTGCTGGCCTCCCCTCAGATAGGAGATCGCCAGTTTACTTTTAAGTGGGACTCGCCTCAGGTGCAGTTTAATGGTCAGCTCTACCTGCCCGACCAATGGAACCAACTCCATTGCCATGTTGAAGGCTGGGGTTTGGGAGAGACCAGGTTCGACCTTTCTGCAGAAACAGTTTCCAATCTATCCGTTGAAGTAGAAGGAGCGTTTCTTCATGCCCACCTTTCCGGAGGATATGAAACCAGCAGCCAACAGCTCTGGTGGGATCAACCTATAGAAATTGGCACCCCCGACACTTCTGATCGAAGCCGAAAGCAGCTCCAACTGAGGATAGAACCCACCCTTCTCTCGTTAGCTCCCCTATCAGGATCGATCGGCGCAACCATCAGCGTAGGAGGAAAAAAAACTGTTTCCACTTTTACAGAGTTATCGGATCGGCTCTGCCGCATCAGCTACGGAACTGATAGAGAAGAGCAGAGCGGAACCATTGGATGGGAAATAAGAGATCAATCGATTGAGTGCACTCTTTCCCATCTGCCCACCTCTCTACTACAGCTATTTACCGATTCCGACGAAAACTACTCCTCTCTAGCAGGAGCTGCGCTGGATGGATCGATCCTTTTTTCTTTCTCAGATCAACTGCTTCAAGTAGACCTTAAAGGAGATCGATGGTCTACCCGATTTGCTTTAGAGAGACCCGATCTACTTATCTCCCCTTTTTCCACTCCCGAAAAGCAGTCGAACTTAGCCACTCCAGCCTTTTTTCAGATTGCTCTCGGAGAAGAGGAGAACCGCCTTCTTTCTCGTTGGATTCCCTCATTAACCCGTTTAGCAACGCCTCTTTCAGCCGAATTAAAGCTCCTCTCGTTTAAAGGAAGTAGAGCTGCCTCTTGGGCTCAATTTTTAGAGAGAGCTTCCTACGAAGCATCTCTACAAATAAAAAGCCTTTCCAAGAAGAGGGGATCAAATTCTTTCAAACCAGATCAAGAAAGCAGCCCCTTAGAGGATAGCCCGCTTCTATCCGCTTTCTTAGCAGAAGAGTCTGCTCTTTTTCTCAACAGTTCCTTGAAGAAAGGAGTGACCCATTTAGATCTCAAATTCTCATCCCCATCGATAAGAGTGGCAGCTCAAGGAGCGCTAGAAAAAGGCATAGTCTATCCAAAAAATCGCTGGATGATAGAAATCGTTCCTGCAGAGATCTCCCGAGCGACTCCTTTAGCTCCTTTTCCCTTTCTTAAAACGCTCCTATCAGGAAAGAAAATATCTGTAGAAATTGCCCCAGAAGAGGGGTTCCTACATCTCTCTGACCTATCCAATATGGAGACCATTTCCCGCTGGAAAGGTTTGATCCAATTCTCGCCCATCTCTAAAACTATCTACCTCATCTCTCCAGAGAAGAAGAGCCTACTAAGATCTCTCTCTTCTGTCCCGTTAGAGATAGCTCCTCTTCGTTTCCAGATCGTTGATCAAATGTTCAGCTACGGCAAAACCCTCATTTTATTGGAAAAAAGAAGACCCTTTTGGAGCTACGGAACGATCAACCTCTCTTCTCTTGAGAGCAACATAGCGTTGGAACTCTGCGCCGATCTTTTCAGTTCGCTCTTAGCTACTAATGGAACCGATCTCCTCTTTTTCGAGGGAAGGATTGATCAACCCTCCTATTACGAGAGAGGAGAAGAAAAAATAGCCGCTCTGTTGGAAGAGCAAACCAGTAACCGTTTTCCCTTCACTCTCTCACAAAAAAGCGCTCTTAAGCAACTACCAACAGCTCATTAGACAAAGGTTCCCCTTTAAAATAGCTAGCGATATCTTTACAACTCGTTCGTGCAATATTGGTCATTGCCTCTTGGGTAAAAAAGGCTTGATGGGAGGTGATCAGCACATTGGGAAAGCTTTGCAATCGAGCTAATATCTCATCTTTTACAAACGTAGAAGAGAGATCATGATGGAAATACTCTTTTTCGCCCTCATAAACATCTAACCCTGCTCCACCCAGCTTACCCTCCTTAAGAGCCGCAATGAGATCCTCATAGTGAATCAGCCCTCCTCTACTAGTGTTAATCAATATTACCCCCTCCTTCATCTGATGCAGCGCTTTACGATCAATAAGATAACGGTTATGGACACTTAAAGGAGCATGAAGAGAAATCAGATCGCTTGTTTGATAGAGAGTAGGAAGATCTACATACTTACCACCCGCTCTCTCTACCTGCAAAGGATCTACATCATAGCAGAGCAGCTCCATGCCAAACCCCTTTAATATAGAGATTGTTGCTGCACCAATCTGCCCACACCCAATAACTCCTGCAGTTTTTCCATGCCAATCGACCCCTAACAATCCGTCGATCGTAAAATTGTTCTCTCTAGTTCTTAGGTAAGCACGATGCAATTTTCTGTTAAGACACAAAGCCATCCCAACCGCATGTTCTGCCACAGCGTAAGGAGAATAGCTAGGGACGCGAACTACCCGAATTCTGCCCAATGCCGCGCGCAGATCTACCAAATCATAACCGGCACAACGAAGAGCGATCAATCTCACTCCCTCCTGATAAAGAAGATCGATCACCTCTTTCGACGCTTCATCGTTGACAAAAAGAGAGACCACCTCAGCTCCTTTTGCAAGAGCTGCCGTATCTAGAGTCAAACGAGAATCAAAATAGGTAAGATCCCACCCGAAAGAACGATTTTCATAGTCGAAAAACTGTTTGTCATAGGTTCGGCTACTAAAAAAAGCTATCTTCATACTCTCCTCTTAAAAATCCTAGGATACTCTTCTTCAATTAAATTCTCTTTCCAATTTTTGCTCTTCAAACATTAGCTGCTACAGTTCAATTGATTTTTAATCAAATAGTCGATTATCATCCATTTATTCTGGGGTGTAGCCAAGTGGTAAGGCAGCGGTTTTTGGTACCGCCATTCGAGGGTTCGAGTCCTTCCACCCCAAGTTTCTTCTTTTTTTTGGAAGAAAAGAAAAAGAGAGTTAAGAAAGCAGTTTTCTTCGGTTATTAAAACCTTTTTCTAGAATTGAGACAGGCGATCTGATATACTCGCGACGCAATGGTAGTTAAGCAAAGAAAGAGCTTATTTACTCCGTTGGTTAGAGAATTGAACGCCCGCTATTGGAGGCGATTTTTTGGAGGATAAGGGAGGGTTAGGATGATCAAGCTTAAAGCGGATAGACGTTCAAGAGGAACTAAGGGCCATATTAAGCAGCTTCGTCGTGAAGGAGGAGTTCCTGCTGTGCTTTATTCCCCTAAAGGAGTTAGCGATCTCTTGCTCATCGAATCGAAATCTCTATCTCTTTCTATGCGCGGAATAAAGAGTGGGTCTCTTGCGACTACCCGATTTGCTTTGGAGATCGACGGGGTCACCCAGCTTGCAATCGTTAAAGAGATACAGTACCAACCTACCACTTACCAGATTATTCATATCGATTTCGAAGCTCTTGAAGAGAATTGCCCTGTGATCGTAAAAGTTCCTATTCAGTGTCATGGAGTTGCTGATTGTGTCGGAATTAAATTGGGTGGTTTTTTAAGACAGGTAATTAGATCTGTCCAAGTAAAAAGTTTGCCTAAGGATATTCCTTCGGAGTTTATTATTGACATTAAGGATCTCGGAATTGGGGGGGCAAAAAGGATTAAAGATATTATGATACCTGAAGGAGTACAACCCCTTGCTAAAATGGATGAAGTTGCTCTGCTCATCTCAAAACGAGCCTCATGAAGTTTATTTAGCAGCAGGCCTTGGTAACCCAGGTGTCGCATATGAGAAGAGTAGGCATAATATGGGGTTTCGTGTTATCTCTCACTGGGCTAAGCAGCAAAATAGAGAATTGAAAAGAAAAGGAAACGCGTTTTTTGCTTCTCGAGTTGTTGATAAAAAAAAAATTGATATGATCCTTCCGCTAACCTACATGAATAGGAGTGGGGATTTAATCCAAGAGTATCTATCCCTAAAGAAGATCCCCTTAGAGAGGGTCTTAGTTGTAGTAGATGATGTGGCGCTTCCTTTAGGAACCATACGATTAAGAAAAAGTGGATCTCATGGAGGACATAATGGGCTTAGGAGCGTAGAGGAATCTCTAAGAAGCTCCTTCTATTGCAGACTTCGCGTAGGAATAGGGATGGATCGAAATCTTCCTCTCAGGCAATATGTTTTAGATGAATTTACCGCTGCCGAAGAAGCTTTTATTCCTAAGATATTAAATAGAACATCGGATATATTAGAGCTTTGGATAAAAAAAGGAATTGAATCAGCAATGGCGGCAGCAAATAGCAGAGGAGCAGTATAAAAGATGAAAGAGAAGAGAGAACAGCTCTATGAGGGAATCTACCTTATAAATAGCGCCCTTTCCGATGAGGTACGTCACAAACTGGTTGACAAGATCAAAGAGAGTATTCAAGAAAAAGGTGGCAAAGTACATAAGATGTTTGATCAGGGTCGAAAGAAGCTGGCCTATGAGATATCCAAAAAAAAGGAGGGCCATTACATTCTTCTTTTCTTTTCGATAACTACCGATAAGATATTGAAACTGTGGAGAGAATACCGATTAAATGAGGATTTACTTCGGTTTATGACATTAGCAGTGGAGAGTGTGCCTGAAAAAATAGAGTTTCGCTGTTTACCTGAATAAATGGAGGAAAAGATATGGAGTTATCCTTTGCCAAGAAAAAGCGCAGCTGCCCTTTAAAAAGTGCTGGAATTCGCTCTATAGACTATAAAGATATAAACATCCTTTGCCGCTTTATCACAGAGAAGGGCAAAATATTATCGCGCCGCCTTACCGGCGTTTCTGGTGAATATCAACGTCAGCTAGTTCGAGCGATCAAGCGCGCCCGCTATATGGCTCTGCTACCATTTGTATCTGATCTATAGAGGAAACCATGAAAAAGAAATATTTACTCATCGAAGATCTGGAGGATATAGGTCGCGCTGGCGAACTGATAGTAGCTAGAGCAGGTTTTGCGAGAAATTATCTTATCCCACAAAAGAAGGCATTGGTTGCTACGCCTCACACCCTTCGCATGCAGACAAAGCTTCAGGAAGAGAGGACGAAAAGAGCGGTAGAGGATCGGCAGAATGCAGAGTCTTTAGCGGAAAAGTTGAAAAACATTTCTCTTACTATCTCCGTCAAGGTAGATCCTGATGGAAATATGTATGGTTCCGTAGGGATTAAAGATATTATAGAACTTTTCTCAAAGGAGGGATTTTCTATCAACCGGCGCCAAATAGAGCTTCATAAGCCAATAAAAAAGAGCGGCAGCTACTCAATGGTCCTTAAGTTAGGAGAGGGGGTCACCTGCGATTATCATCTAGATCTGGTAGCAGATCCATCCTAGCAGATAGATATAGCTATTTGGTACCAGATTCTCAGCAATCTAGGTAGAGTTACTTGTTTCTTTCTCTTCTGAGTCCTCCTGCCAAACAAGAAGCGGAGAAAAGTTGAGATAGTCTGCAGAGACAAGCTGGTACTTTACTCCCCTTGCTGTTCCGAATAGTGGCTTGCTCTTTGAAATACTGTGAAGATGGCCAAAGAGAGAGATAGATACGCCATAAGCTTCCAAAAGAGCTGCTGCTTTAGAGGGAGCAAGATCCCCTCCTATAGGTGGATAGTGCAGCATAGCCAATTTGACAGCTGAGCCCTCTCCTATAGAAGCAAGAGAGCTTCTCAGACGCTCCAGTTCCCTAAAAAATATTTTTCTATCCTCTTCGCTTTGTTTCCGTTCTGAAGTGAAAGCAATTTGATCGAACCATTGATCAAACCGATACTCTTCTGTTTCCCAAAGGCGAGTTCCTCCAATAGCAACTCCCCTCCAAAATATGGCTCCACTATGTAGACTCCGAAGAGAAGATGGAAGCTTTTGAGCCATCTTTTGAGCAGAACCCCACCAATAATCATGGTTCCCTTTGATTAATATCTTAGATCCAGGAAGAGCATCGATCCATCTTAGATCAATAAGCGCCTCATCGAAACGAAGAGCCCAAGAAATATCTCCCGCTATCAATACTAGATCCTCCGAAGCAACCTTCTCTCTCCATCTCTCCGCTATCTTTTCCATATAGCCTTCCCATATAGGACCGAAGAGAGCCATATCCTTACTTGGAACCGCGATCGCCAAATGGAGATCAGCTATTGCCCAGATCTTTGCCACCTATTTATCCTCCGATTCATTAGTTACTCCAATCTCTCCCATTCAATTAGAATGGCAGCTGGGCTGCAAGTAAATCTGCTCCGACTGGATCAGAGATAAAAACCCTTTAGAGAGCGAATTTTTTTATCTTCCTCCCACAACCATCTTACATTTAAACAGCATAGCGACAATTTAGCTTGCGCTCCGCCGACCGCACTAGATACACTTGGAGTAGTACTTGTCCCCAGCTCATTTTTTAATTATCGACCATAATAGGTTCTTATCTATTATTAAATAGAGGAGCTAAAATTGTCCTGCCTATCCAAAGCAACCCTCTCTTATAAATGATAAACCAGCTTTTTATAAAGGGCCTTCTTATCGGATTCCTCATATCAGCTCCGATAGGACCTATAGCGATCATATCTATTCGCAAAACGCTCCAGCTAGGAAGAGCTGAGGGATGGTGTTCAGGACTGGGTGCCGCTGTCGCTGATGCTCTATATGCTACCATTGCCGCTTTAGGTCTCGCATTCATGACCCATATTCTTGCTTCCCTCCAAATATGGCTCCGCTTAATTGGAGGTGGTTTTCTCTTTTATTTTGGCCTAAACACTTTTATAGCCCATCCAAAAGAAAATAGAGGGACCGTTTCTCGAGCTTCTCTAGTAAGCCATTTTTTCTACACCTTCTTCCTTACGATTATTAACCCGATGACGATAGGAACTTTCTTTGCCCTTTTTGCTGGGTTAGGATTAGCTGATCTCACCCATAGCTATCTGGAGATTTCCGTTTTCATAGGAGGAGTTTTTTTAGGCTCAACTGGTTGGTGGTTCCTTCTCTCTGAAATCATCTTCCTAGTAAGGAACCGGTTTAAGAAAGAAACCATGCGATGGATCAATAGAATTGCCGGCATTATCCTATCTGGCTTCGGCATAGCCACCATCCTCACGCTTCTTTTTTAGAAAAAAAAGAGGAGAGCTTTTTAACCCGATTCCTCTTTGACTTAAAGCAAACGATCCATTAACCTGGTCTTCTTTGGCGGCCGTAGCTCAGTTGGTTAGAGTACCGGATTGTGGATCCGGTTGTCGCGGGTTCGAGTCCCGTCGGTCGCCCATATGCAAAGAAAAAAAAGAAAGAAGAAAAATGGATTGGTGGGATGCGCTTTTCCTGGGATTGATTCAGGGAATCACCGAATTTTTCCCTATAAGCTCTTCCACCCATCTGAAAATAGCCCGCCTCCTTCTGGGAATGGCTGGCAATGAGGAAGGAGATCTTTTTGACCTCTTCTGCCACCTAGGCACTGCTGTTCCCCTACTTTTTTATTTCAGAAAAGAATTATCTCTCTTTAGAAGAGAATGTTCCCTCTTCCTATTCGCTTTGATACCTCTCATCCCCTTCTACCCTCTTTTTCACTCATATAGGGGATATTTTTCTCAATTTGAATCTATAGGTTTGTATATAACTGCAGCTTGGCTCCTGCTTGCCTCTTCCTGGCGCAAAAGAGCAAACCAACCCTTAGGAAGAAGAGAGGCTCTATGGATCGGAGTCGCCCAATCGATCGCTCTCCTGCCCGGCGTTTCTAGAAGCGGTGCAACCATTGGGATCGCCTTCTACAAAAAAGTTTTTCCCCAGAAGGCAGTAGCTTTCTCGTTTCTTCTCTCTTTCCCATTGATTTTGGGCGGAGTAGCCGTCTCTTTAGGCCACTCCTTTTTTTCCTCTCAGCAGCTCTCTCCTCCCTCTTTAAATTGTTGGATAGGATTTGGAGCAGCCGCTATTGCAGGCTCCATGATGATCAAAAGCGCAATATCTATTTGGGAAAAAGGAAGCCTACTTCTTTGTTCTCTCTATTGTCTCTTTGCAGGATTTCTGATAAATTGCTATTTATAACGATGGATCAGAAGAGTAGATCCCTAGAAAAGATTCATTCCGACAAAAAAGGGGCAATATGGTTAGCTGTTGCGCTCATATCGCTCTTTTCCCTCATCAGTTATGATTTTGATGAGAGATCGACCAACTGGTTAGGTGTAGTCGGACACAGCTACGGATTGATGCTCACCTACCTGTTTGGCTTAACCAGCTTTTTTTGGGTTGGATTTGTAGGATGGATAGGATGGAGGCTGCTTCTCAAAGGAACCATTACCCGGATAAAAGCTAAAATCAGCTATGCCGCTCTCCTCTCTTTTTCTCTCTCAATCCTCTTTAATTTGATGGAGGAAAAGGGAATGCCGATACCAGGGGCTCTTAAACATAAGCTCTTTTTCGAAGAGAGAAAAATAGCAACCCCTTTTCCACGATCGCTCGTTCGCTATAATTTAGGAGGGGTCCCTCTCTACTACCTTTACCGCGACCTTCCCCTCTTTAATCTTCAGCAGCTTTTGGGAGATAAAGGCATCTGCATCACCTTCTCCCTCACCTCCCTGCTCTCTTTCATCTTTCTCACCGACCAGAAGCTAATAGATCTATTAATCAACTATTCTCGCCGAGCCCGCCGCTCTAAAGTTCCAGCTCCCGTTGAGCAGAATCCCTCCCCTAAACAGCGAGCAGCTCCCTCCCCCTCTTACCTGCGCAAAGAGGCAAAACCCTCTCTGAACAGCAGCTTCACCCCTATAAAAAAAGAGGGCAACTATCGACTTCCCCCACTCTCTCTTTTCACATCTCCTCAAAAGCTGGACCCACCTCTTTTAAAAAAGCAGCTGCGCACTCAGGCCGAGATATTAGAAGAGTCGCTGCTCAGCTTTGGCATCGAAGCTAAGGTAGGCGACATCTACTCTGGCCCTACCATCACCTCCTTCGAAGTAGTGCCCGCTGTAGGAGTAAAAGTACAAAAAATCACCTCTCTTGAAAACGATATTGCCCTCAAATTAGAAGCAAAATCGATCCGCATCATTGCACCCATACCAGGAAAGGCTGCCGTAGGAATAGAGATACCCTCTCCCTATCCACAGATGGTAAGCTTTAAAGAGATGCTACAATTTTACCAGCGAGAGGTTTCTCCTTTCCAGATACCGATGATCTTAGGCCAAACAGTGACAGGAGAAAACATCATAGCAGACCTGACCAAGATGCCCCACTGCCTCATTGCAGGCGCTACCGGATCGGGTAAATCGGTCTCTCTTCACGCCTTCCTCGCCTCTATCTTCATGAATGCTTCTCCTGAAGAGATCAAAATCATCCTGGTAGACCCGAAACAGGTAGAGTTCACCCGCTACAACCAGATGCCACACCTGATCACCCCAGTAATAACAGAGCCTCATGGCGCTCATGCCGCCCTCAACTGGATGGTCCGGGAGATGCGCCATCGCTACGAAATCCTCAAGCTACTAGGATATCGCGATATCGCAGCCTTTAACGAACGCTCCATAGATGAACAGTTAGAAGCGTCGCTCGGCATCCCGATCCCAGCAAAACTTCCACGCATCGTCGCTGTCGTCGACGAATTTGCCGACCTAAAGATGGTATCTAAGTCGGACCTCGAGACCCCGATAGCCCAGATAGCCCAGATGGCCCGCGCTATAGGAATCCACCTAGTTCTTGCTACACAAAGACCCTCAAAGGAGGTATTGACCGGCCTCATCAAAGCAAACATACCCACCCGGATCGCCTTCAAAGTAGCTAGCCGAGTAAACTCTCAAATCATCCTTGACGATATCGGAGCAGAAAGCCTCCTCGGCAATGGAGACATGCTGGTGCTCCTGCCAGGCTCCTCCCACCTGCTTCGACTGCAAGCCCCCTTCGTCAGCGAAGCAGAGATCAACAAACTGATATCCTACATCTCTCATCAAGCAGCTCCCAACTACCTGATCCCCTCATTCGATAAGATTAACCCAAGAGAAGAGGAGGAGAACAGCTCTTCCGAAGACTCCCTCTATGAGGAGGCACGAAGATTAGTGATCGAAACCCATACCGCCTCTACCACTTTTTTACAGCGAAAACTAAAAATCGGCTATGCAAGGGCAGCCAGCATTATCGATGCTCTAGAAGATGCAGGCATCATCTCCTCCCAAGAAGGAAGCAAACCGCGAAGAGTAATTACCCAGAATAGCAACGATGAAAAAAGATATTGAAAAGCAGCTAGTCGAGCGCCTTAAACTGGTAGGCTTCATCCTGATAGGCTTTGCCGTCGCAGCCTCTCTCTACGCCCTAATCCCTATCGACAAAGCAGAAGAAACCGAACAGCTATTTTTGGAAGAATTAGAAGAATTAGAACCTCTCAACCCCCTCTTGGTCTCCACAATATTTAGCGGCGCAGGCAGCAGCTGCCTTTGGATCTCAAAAAAAAAGAGAGAAAAACTCCTATAAGAGCGACACCCATATGTATGGATTTTGCCCCCTCTCATCTGGATCGAAAGGCAACGCGATCTTTTTTGGAAGCAAAAAGATCAACCTCCTTATCGACGCTGGCATCTCCGCCTCAACCCTCTGCCTCCGACTCCAACAGATCGGAGTAGAACTCAGCAGGATCGATGCGATCCTGATCACCCATGAACACCTCGACCATATCAAAGGAGTTCCCTCGATAATATCGAAACATCCTATTCCGATCTTCGCTAATAGCGACACCGCTAGAGCTATTATCGCGATCCTGGGAGACCGCTTTTCTTTCAAAATATTTACTACTGGAGAACCTTTTTCCTATGGAGATATAGAAGTAACCCCTTTCAGCATACAGCATGACACACCCGACCCTGTTGCCTTCACCATCAGCAACAGCGACGGAATTAAGTCGGGGTTCTGCACCGACCTAGGCTTTCCCACCAGCCTAGTCTGCAGCCACCTGCGCGGCTGCGACTATCTATATGTAGAGTCAAACCATGACCCAGATAAGCTACGCGCCTCCCAGCGCCCTCCCCTATATAAACAGAGAGTATTAAGCCGCCAAGGCCACCTCTCTAACCAACAGTGTGGCGACCTCATTGCCAACATAGCCCACCCCAAATTGAAGCAGATCTACCTCGCCCATCTCTCCGAAGAGTGCAACACTCCCCAGCTCGCCCTCTCCAGCGCCCAAGCCCAACTAGAGCAACTAGGCTATGCCCCCACTCTCTCGGTCGCATCCCAAAACAGCATAAGCAAACCAACACTATTTACACCTGCTAGCGACCCCCTCCTCTTTTCCGAAATAAACCATCATAGTTGCTTGCCCACCTAATCTGCTTTCTATCCCAGCATATCTGTCTATACAGTATCGCTTTCCTTCTATTGCTCTTGTGACCGCCAGTCGCATCCCCAAACAGCATAAGCAGGCCCATAACTCACGGTTACATTGGTATCTTCTCTTCTTTTGCTCCATTGAAACAAACTGTGATAGTTGTTTTATCACCCAATACTTTTTCTATCTGAGGAGAATCTTTTATAATATATCGTTTACCTTCTTCGGACCTTACGATTCTCGAGTTGAAACTCAATCCTATCTTTTCTGAAGCAGAATCTACTTTCATCGAAAAAGAAGTTGGAACTCCAAGGTTACCATATCCTTCGGGGTTGGCTTTGAAAAATTTGAAAAGAATCCATTGTACAAACATTAAGATTTCAGCTGTCCCCCCCTGTTGCATTTCTCCAAGGGCTCGAAGATAATTTCTCCTTGAAATCCCTTTTTTCCATTCACTTATTTCTTCTAACTTATCAGATAAGATCATCTTTTCAAGATGTTGCTTCAAAGCATTAATATCCTTTTGCTGTTTACAGAGCAGATTTTGGCAATGTTTAATTGTCTCATTATCAACAGATTTTTCTCCCTCCCCTCGTTCACACAATTGCTGAATCAAACTCTGTTGCTTCTTACTTTCTTCCATAAAAATCGATATATCCAATCCTATATGAGATATAAACCTCTTCGTTAGAATTTTTCCTGATAGGTCGGGATTACTCTGCTCTTCTATTTTTTTTGCGAGCTCCTTCTGTTTTTGATCAAGCTCTTGTAAGCTCCCCATAAGCTTCTTCTGTGTTTGATTAAGCTCTTGTAAGCTCCCCATGAGCTCCTTCTGTGTTTGATTAAGCTCTTGTAAGCTCCCCATGAGCTCCTTCTGTGTTTGATTAAAAGCTGTTGTGTATTCATTCCACCCACCTAATAATTCACAAAGGGGCCTGTTATCTATTTTCATATCAGCATTGCGAAAATAATCTAATGCCATTTGTTCTGCTTGTTTCTTTTCGAAATTCTCATCATGGTTTATAAGAGGGTCTGCCATGGGCAATGAGAGTGTCCATTTGCCAGAATGTAAAAGAGATTGAAACCGTTCTTGCTCCTTCTCTTCCGTATCTGCTGAAAACCATTTAGCTGCAAGATATTGTTGAGTAAAATCTTTAAATGCTTTAGGGATCCTCCCCTTTTCAGAAGAGGGAACTGCTTGGAAAAACTGCTCCCAAAAATCTTCTTTTTTAATACAAGCGGTTTGCATATGCACAATCAACCCTTTTTCTTCCTCACCTAATTCTTTAAAATTTAGGGGCGGTTCTTGATTAAGAAACTGCAGCAAAGAGCTAATTTTTTGCTTATCTATCGTTTGAAACAGGTTGATAGTTTCTAAAATAAAAGGGGAAATTTCCACTTTTTTATCTAAGGTAAGGAGAGGAGCTATTGCTTCATTGAAAACGTAGCGGGGAAAAAGTTTCTCCACATGGAGCATAAAACGAAGAAAATCGCGCAGAAAACCTCCAAGAAAGAGAAATTTGATAAAAGGCAAAGCGGATCGATCCTTTACCGAGTTTTTTAAGGAGGCAAACAGCCCCATCAAACTGACCAAACAGCCTCCTATAAAAAGAGGAATTGCCATAAAAGCGAGCTTCATCGTTCTATGATTCTCTTTAAGGTAAGCAAGAGGAAGTAGACGCGAAAGCAGGGGATTGTTGGATAAAGGGAGGTCAAAGGCATCTCCACGATGAATGCCCAAAACCTGTGCATTACCTCCTCCCTTCGCATAGTTAGAAAAATGGTGCTCAGCCATTAGGTTGCCTACAAAAAGCTGCTTGAAACCCTCATCTTTCAAAAGAGCTTTGATATCATCTTTTTGTTGCGACCCATCCCAAGCAGCGAGAAGAGCTACAGCTAATGCTGTCTGATCCCTCCCACCTACCGAATGGACCACCATGGGTAGCTTAACCTCCTCTGCAAGAGCTGCCAGCTGCAGCAACTGCTCTTCTGGAGACATATTAGACTTCCATTCTCTTGTTAATGGGTCCCATCTGTTCGAAAGAGACTGAGTTTTATCGAACGGAAAAGGAGGACGATCTTTGTCGGATGAAGGATGCTGACTCCCTTTTTGAGGAAGTTTTATGGCAAAAGTTGGTAATCTCTCC
This sequence comes from uncultured bacterium, assembly GCA_964397905.1. GTDB lineage: Bacteria > Chlamydiota > Chlamydiia > Chlamydiales > Rhabdochlamydiaceae > PALSA-1444. The sequence continues at coordinate 43,085 of CAYNKV010000001.1, read as the reverse complement.
TTAAAATTATCGATATCTGAAAACCCCTTGGAAGCGAGCCACTTAGGCAATAGCTGTGATGATTCATAAGAACCGTCAAAAGCTTGTGAAACAAAAATAGGTTCAAAAGATACTAGACATTCCTCTTGATCGATCTTTATTTTTTCTGGGCTTTTTTTGCTATTTTCTGCTAATTCAAGAAGATTTTTTTTCTCTTCTTTTAAGGGAGCGATCTCTTTTTCTGAAAAAATTCTGCTCTCTGGAGTAAAGAGTGCATCTACCAGATATCTACATCGATAGTAGTTTTTACCCTCTTGTTTACCTAGATACTCTATTCCCTTCCTATTTGCTGCTTTCATCTCTTGCGTAAAAATCCATTTGGCCTGCTCCAAAGCCCTGCTTTTGGTATCAGGAGCGCCAGTGTAGGCTACCGCTCTTGCTGCCGATGCTGTTACTCTTCTCATCATCTTTATCGGACCACTCTCATCCCCTGCTCCAGTGACTCCTCTTGTCACTACATACGATTCCACTCCCTTTAGAAGTTGTTGCGAGTATTCTTTTTTATTTAAAGAGCTATTGCAAGCAAATTGATGGGTTATATATTGGGATACTTTGCCAGCAGTTATTTGGACTTGGGCATCGCTTCTATTGATTGCACTTGCAACCATTTCTGGGTTACTGGGAAAAACAATTCCTCCCATTACCTTTTGATCTCTTTCTGTTGGAACTATTGTTGTTTTAAATCCAGGAGCATTGTAATTAATCTCAGATCCTTTTTCTGAGCGCGAAATAAAACTCATATATTTATGAGTATAGCAAAATACATTTACTAGTTAGTATTAATTAATTTAAATAGAGAGGTTTTAATAGAGTGCAAGCGTGCGCAGCGCCTTCTCGATATCGGCTGCTTGGGGAAGAATAGCTGTCTCCAGCTCTTTACAGTAGGGAATCGGGCTATCTTTTGCAGCTACGCGAAGAATGGGCGCATCGAGGAATGGGAAAGCCACCTCTCCTATAGTGGCAGCGATCTCTGCAGCAAACCCAGCAGTGCGGGGCGCTTCATGAGCGATCAGTAGCTTCCCACTTTTTTTAACAGAATCGATCACCGCCTCCCGATCCCAAGGAATGATAGTTCGAAGATCTATGATTTCTACCTCTATCCCCTCTTTGGCTAAGCGAGCAGCTACTTCGAAGACGATAACCACCATCATTCCCCAGCCAACAAAAGTGACGTGCGAACCGGAACGGACTATCTCTGCTTTACCAATAGCTACGATCGCTTCTCTTGATGGCTCCGGACGGGCACAAAAGATGCGCTGCCTGTAGAGAGCTTTATGCTCTAAGAAAAGGATAGGGTTAGGATCGCGGATCGCTGCCTTTAACAGGCATTTTGCATCGGCAGCATTGCTAGGTATCACAATTTTCAATCCAGGAACATGGGCTAGGAATCCCTCAATACTTTGGGAATGGTAGGGTCCTCCCTGGATATAGCCGCCATAAGGTAGGCGGACAACTAGTGGAGCATGAAACTCCCCATTAGAGCGATAGTAGATGCTCGCTACTTCGCTGACTAACTGGTTAATTCCTGGCCAGATATAGTCAGCAAACTGAATTTCGACCACTGGCTTCATATTACCTACAAGAGAAATTCCCAACCCTACGCCAATAATAGTCGACTCTGCAAGAGGGGTATTAAAACAGCGCCTATTCCCATACTTAGCAGTAAGTCCTCGCGTAACAGAGAAAACGCCCCCTTTTCCAGCAGCAACATCCTCTCCAAACAGTATAACATCGGGATCTTCCTCCATAGCCTCGTCAAGGGCATGGTTAAGAGCATCCACCATAACGATAGGTTCTCCCTTTCCATCTAATGGAACAGTGCTCTTTTCAGAAAATGGAATAAAAACTTTATCCGCTGCACTTTCCGCTTTAGGGAAAGGGATCTTCTCTGCTTCAAGAGCTGCCTGCTCTACCTGTTCGATTGCGCTAGCCTTCAGCTGCTCTATCTCTTCTACGGATGCTTTTCCCTCTTCAATTAACCAGCGCTCTAAGCGAGAAAGGGGATCTTTCTTGGAAAACTGATCTAAGCTCTCTTGATCCAGATATTTGAGAGGGTCATCGCTATTGCTATGAGGAGCCATTCGAACCACCTGCGCAACTAGAAGAGCTGGACCCTCTTTAGAACGGATCCTAGAAAAAGCTCTATCTAAAGTGGCAGAAAGTGCTTCAAAGTCACAACCATCCACCTCTTCGACCCAAACTCCTTCGTAGCCTTTCGCTATCCGGGCCACTGATCCTCCTGCTGTTTGCTCGCTACGTGGAACAGAGATAGCCCATCCATTATCCTGTATCACAAAGAGTATGGGTAAGCGATGGAGAGCAGCAAAATTAAGTGCCTCATGAAAATCGCCCTGAGAAGTAGCTCCTTCTCCTGCAGAAACATAGACCACCTCATCTAGCTGATAATATTGGATCGCTTTGGCTACACCTACTGCCTGGAGAAACTGCGTGCCCACCACGCTAGACTGACAAGGAATATGTAACTCTCGATGAACAAAATGGTCGGGCATCATACGACCCCCAGAATGATGAGAGACATCTCGCGCTAAAAACGCACCGAAAAGATCGGTCAAAGAGGACCCAAGTCCGATAACCACAGCTCGATCCCGGTAATAAGGAAAAGCCCAATCCTTTCCAGGAACAAGCCTCAAGGCAACCAATGCCCCCACCAACTCATGACCTGTAGCAGCAATCTGAAAAGTGCCTCCTTTATTCTGACGAGCTAACTTAGCCGATTTACTATCCATGTAACGCACCAAATAGATGATGCTTAAGACTCGGAGAGCAACCAGCTTCTGGGAAACCATCATAACTTATACCTTACTCACTCACAACTGGATGCATAAAATTAGGGTAAATCCTTATCCCTTTTCTTTATGGGAGTCACTTTTTTAACTAAGTTTTTCTTTTCTACTAATTTTGATTCGGAAGCCATTCCCTCTTTACCAGGAAGAAGCTCTTTAACAATATTCAAGAGATTTTTCTTCTTCGACCGATCTTCTTCGTAACGAAGATCGGTAGCAAAAGTTGACCTACTTCCCTCTTTGGTCCCCTCGTTCAATACATCTTTTAGATGGGAAGAAACTTGATGCCATGATTCCAGTTTTTGAGACAAATTTCGTAGATTGTCGTTTATCTTAAGGTGAGAAACCCCGCGTAGAGTGGCTCCCTCCTCTTTTTTCTGCTCAGAAGAGGTGGGCAGACCAAACAGATCGGTAGCCGTATCGCAAATATATACAAAAGAAAAACAGGCCGCAGAGACAGTGGTATACCTATCGCCAGAAAATTGCTGCCGCACCTCCTCTTTTACCGATTGTTTAGGTGGACGCCCTCTCTTAGGACGTGGATTTATCGCCTCATTGGAATAATAACTTTTAGCCTTCTGAGCTAACATCTCGCGCACCTGCGTTATCGACTTGTCTACCCTAACATCAAAGAGATGTCTCTTCAAACGATCGATCACCGAAGCGGGAAGATCTGCTAGATCTTCTTCGAAAACAAAAGAAAAAGCATGCTGACGAAGCCACCCAATAATCCGAATCCTCTGCTGCTCCATATAATATTGTTGCCATTTTTCCTGCTCAGAAAGATGATCATGCATAAATTCAACAAAATTTCTTTTGGCACCTGAAGATTGAAGAATATCGCTTAACTTTCCCTTAGTGTCAATGTCGTAAACTTTATCATTAATAAACCCATCTATGATCTTCTTAGTCTCATACAAAGTTATTTTGGGAATAAGAAAATATCTCCCTTGCTTAAGTTCTTTGTAAAGCTCCTCCAACTCCTCTTCTTGCTTATCTAAATCTACGTAGATAATAAAACCCTCTACACTATCAAAGTAAAAGTCCTTTTCCTCATCGGACTTAGAAAAAGCAGTGATAAGACGACGAAGCCGAAGAAAAAGAGGTCCTTGTGCTTTTGGATAGACCGACTGTTCCATATTGAGCCAAAATAGCATACTCTATTTAAAAAAGTCGAGAAAAGGAGATAATTGGGGCAAATAGTTTTTATTGCGGCTCTCTTTGGGGCCATCGTTTGGTCTATTGACTTTAAAACAGATCAAAATGTAGATTGTGGCCCGTTATGTTAGATATAAAGCGGATACGGAAAAATTACCAAGCGATAGAGGAATCTTTAAGAAAAAAGGATCCCTCTATAGAGCTTCTTCCTATAGTAGAGTTAGATGAGCAGGTTCGAAAAAAAATTGGCGAGTTAGAAAGCGCAAGGGCTCACCATAAACAGCTTTCCAATGAGGTAGGCGGATATAAACAGAAAGAGCTTTCCCTGCCTAAATCGCTTCTATCAGAGATAGAAACATTGACTAATACCATTCTTCGACTGGAGGAGGAGCGGGAAAATTTGGAAACAAGTCTGAACCAGAAGATGGCAGAGCTCCCCAACATTCCAGAAGAGGGAGTTCCTCTCTCCTTCGATCCTGCTGAAAACCTTCCGCTTAAAATCTGGAAAAGCAAGCCCCTTTTTGACTTTCCTCTGAAAAACCATCTAGAACTCAACGAACAGCTCCATCTCTTCGACTTTAAGAGAGCTTCTAAAACGTCGGGAAGCGGGTGGCCCGCTTATCGCCATATGGGTGCTCGCTTGGAATGGGCACTAATCAACTATATGATCCATTTTCATATCCGAAAAGGGTTTGAACTCTGGATGCCTCCTCTAGCAGTCCGTTCCACCACTCTTTTTGGATCTGCCCATCTCCCCAAGTTCCAGTCGCAACAGTTTAAGATAGAAGGAAAGGAACTCTACCTGATACCCACCGCAGAAGCGGTTCTCAATGGGTTACATAGTGAAGAAACGTTTCCCATAGAGAAGCTTCCTTGCAAATATATTGCTTACACCCCCTGCTTTCGCCAAGAGGCAGGCGCAGCGGGAAGTCAAGAAAGAGGGCTTATACGAACTCATCAGTTCAACAAAGTGGAAATGTTTGCTTTTGCTACTCCTCAACAAAGTGAAAAACTTTTTCAGGAAATGGTCGAGAGTGCGGAGCAGATTTTAGAAGGGCTAGGTTTGCATTATAGGACGATGCTGCTTGTCACAGGAGAAACCTCTTTTGCCGCCATGAAAACGGTAGACATCGAAGTATGGCTCCCTGGACAGAACCGCTACTACGAAGTGTCCTCCATCTCTAATTGCGGAGATTTTCAGTCCCGCCGCTCAAAAACCTATTATAGAGGAGAAGAGGAAAAAAGAGAGTTTGTCTACACGCTTAATGGATCTGGCTTGGCCACCTCCCGTTTAATGGTGGCTCTATTAGAAAACAATCAGACAAAAGAGGGCTCTATCCTTCTTCCTCCTGCACTTCATTCCTACCTTGATGGGACCACACGAATAGATCGGGTAGAGAGTTGATGATAAGGAGTCCGCTATGCATCAGGAACCATTAGCAGAGGATTTCTGCCGTTTCCTTGCTCATTCTCCCACCGCTTTTCATGCAGTTCAGGAGGTAGGAGAGCGATTAGCCCAAGCAGGATCTATACCCCTGAAAGAGGAAGAGCCTTGGAATCTGAAAAAAGGGGGTCGCTATTTTGTCGAGAAGGGAGGTGCGATGGCGCTCTTCTCTCTCCCCTCTACTACCCCATCGAAAGCCCTTTTTATAGGAGCTCATACCGACAGCCCAGCATTGAAGTTAAAGCCGCATCCAGATCGATCGGCTGGATCGATCTCCCTTCTTGCTACGGAGCCCTATGGAGCAGCGATCCGCTCCTCCTGGTTCAACAGAGACCTTGCTATAGCTGGCCGCATTTTTTTCGAATCTTTTGCTGGCACTATAGAAAGCAGACTGATCTTCCTAGATACATTACCCCTCTTCATACCCCAACTGCCGATCCATATCGAAAAAGAGGTCAGAGAAGAAAAAGGAAAACAGGAGCTGGAGGATCAGCTACGCGCCATTCTCTCTTTATCGAGCGGAATAACTTTAGAATCGATCTTAAAGAAAAGCATCCCCTTTCGCTCCCTTATATCCCACGACCTCTTCCTCGTCCCCCTAGAACCGGCCCGATTTCTAGGGGCTTCAGAAGAATTTTTAGCCTCCTATAGACTCGACAACCTCTCTTCCGTTCACGCCGCCATTGCCGCTTGGAACCAGGTTAAACCTTCCCAAGACACGCTCCAACTGATAGCTTTATGGGATGGAGAGGAGATAGGCTCTGCGACAGCAGAAGGAGCGCTCTCTCCTTTCATAGAAAATATTCTGCAACGAATAGTAGAGTTCTACTCGCTTTCCCATGAAGAGTGGATCAGAATAAAGTCCCTCTCCTACGCTCTATCAGTCGACGTCGCACATGGTTATAATCCTAACTTTCCCCACCTATACGACCCTACTGATAGAGCGATTGCAAGCCAAGGAATTGTGATCAAATATAATAGCAGTCGAAGATATAGCAGCGATGGAGCAGCAACTGCTCCAATAATTGCGACTTGCCGCCGCTCTTCCATTCCCTACCAAACTTTTACTTCCCTCGGATCAGTTCCTAACGGATCCACCGTAGGCCCCATTATGGCAACTAAGTTCGGATTACCTACCGTCGACATTGGGGCAGCCATCTTTTCGATGCATTCTATTCGAGAAGCAATAGCCATTAAAGATCAGTTTCACCTTTTTTCCCTCCTGAAAAAATTATTGGAAAATCCCCTTTACCCCTCGTAAATCTATCCTGGACTTTTAGAGCCATTTTTTGATTTAATGGGTCGATGAAGAAAAAGAGTAACTCTCTCCCTTGGCTCCCATTTATCGACCTAGAGGTAATGGGGGATATGGCTCTTATCCTTTTTATCCTCTGGTCGCTTATTCCCACTCGTTTAAGCCTCCTTCTTCTCCTCTCTTTTTTCTTCTTAATCTGGAAAAGCGTACAGAAAGCGTGGAGCTCCTGGATGACTCTAAACTATAAACATCAGATCCTCCAGGAAGAAGAGCGAGCCATCGATCTGCAGCGCGAGATAAAAAAGGAAGAGCTAATAAAACTCTATGTTGAAAAAGGAGTTCCTCAGCAACTTGCAGAAGAGATATCAAGACAGCTGAGCGACCATTCCCTCCTCAAAATATTGCTAGAAGAAAAAAAGCTACTTCAGCAGCAGAAACATCCCCTTCAAGAGAGCAGAGAGTGTGCGATCGGCATACTCCTTGCCACTGCGCTCTTTCTCCTAGGATATGCTTTAAACGCCTCGTGGGGACCTTGGCTCTCCACCATTTTTACCCTCACTCTTCTTAGTAGCAAAGCCCGCACCTCTCCAGTTCACCCTATAATCTGGCATCTCTCTACCCTACTGCTAATAGCAGCTCTTTCCACATCTCTAAAAAAAATGGTGGCTCTATAGAAAATCTTTTCGATCCCTTTTTGCTCTCTAAACAGGAGGAATATTTATCTCCCTTTCTCACCGCAGAAGGACGGCTGTGGAGCCGTAGAGTCCCTTGGGCGAAAGCGATTATCTCTCTTCTACTGTTTATCGCCTCCTTTGCCTTCTGGCACCCATTCCCATCCCTTGCTCTTCTTGGACTCAAGGGAGTCCTCTTCTTGACGGGAACTCCTGCCCTAATCAAAATGATCGATCAGCTCTTCCGTCTACAGATCAGCATCGATCTGCTGATGACGCTTGCAGCAGCAATCGCTGTCGCTATCGGAAGAGAGATAGAGGGCACCTTTCTCCTTCTTCTCTTTGAGCTCTCTGGGATAATGGAACAGCTCATATCGCAGCAAACCAAAAAAAACCTCTCCCGACTCCACAGCCTACTCCCTCGCTCTGCATGGACGATAAACCCCAATGGATCGATAAAAGAAACCGATATAGAGAAAGTAATGATCGACAGCTCCATCTTAATCAAAGCGGGAGAAATAGTTCCGCTCGACGGAATAGTGATCAATGGAAACTCCTTTGTCAATAGCTTCCATCTCACAGGAGAAAGCGAGCCGATTCCCAAAAATCAGGGAGACGAAATTGCTGCCGGCAGCATTAACCTCGAGGGATCCGTCACCCTCAAGGTCACTCGCCACAGCTCCAATTCGACCCTAAGCAAAATTATTTCCCTCATCAGAGATGCGGAAAAAAAGAAGCCTCAAGTAGAACAGCTGATCGATCGATGGGGCACCCGATATGCTACCAGCATAATCTTGATCGCCGCCCTTATCGCCCTCACACTTCCCCACCTTATCGAGATCCCCTACCTAGGCGCCCAAGGAGCCCTCTATCGAGCACTCTCTTTCCTGATAGCCGCCTCCCCTTGCGCCCTCATCATCGCCATACCCTCCAGCTACCTGGGCACCATAAGTAGCTGCGCTTCCCGGGGCATCCTAGCCAAAGGAGGGGTCGCCATCGACGCTATAGCCCGCTGCAGAAGCATCGCCTTTGACAAAACCGGCACCCTTACTAGCGGAGCCCTCTCCCTCTCAAAGATCAGCCAGATCGGGGGCCCTTTCCTCAGCCATCAGCAAGCGCTCTCCATCGCCGCATCCTTGGAAAAACATGCACACCATCCGATAGGAAGCGCCATACTAAAAGCAGCAGAAATAGCAGGAGCACCCCTCCTTCCAGTAGAATCCTTTCAGACCCTTCCCGGCTATGGCCTCGAAGGAGTCGTCGAAGGAAAAGAGACCCGCATTGGGAACATCCGATGGATCGAAAAAAAAACAGCCCTCCCTTTTCCCGAAACCGAGACAACAACCACCTATCTATGGATAGAGGGAGCGCTCTTCTCCCTCTCGTTTGTCGATCAGCTGCGCCCCTCGGCGCAAGAGATGGTGAAAGCACTAAAAAAAGAGGGCTTCCAACTGCTTATCCTCTCAGGTGATCGAAGCAGCAACGTAGCCCCTATCGCCGATAGCTTAGGCATTGACCATTATTGGGGCGACCTCTCCCCTGAAGAGAAACTCTCCAAGATTAGATCTCTACAGATGGAAAAACCCATCATCATGGTAGGCGATGGAATGAACGACGCTCCCCCCCTCGCTCAAGCCACCGCATCCATTTCTATGGGAACCGGCAGCAGCACCGCTATCGATGCCTCTGACATCGTTTTTCTTCATGATGACCTTTCCCTTCTCCCTTGGCTCTACAAGAAAGCAAAAAAAAACCAGCTCATTATAAAAGAAAATATTATCCTCTCTCTCCTAGCGATCCTCACCGCTACCACAGCAGCACTGCTTGGCACTATCCCCCTCTGGATAGCCGTCCTCCTCCATGAAGGCAGCACCCTCCTCGTAGGCCTCAACAGCCTAAGACTATTAAAAAAGTAGCCTTTTTCCACCCATTGTTGTATCATTTACCTATGTTAGCTCCTATTCAGAACATTTCTAGGAATTGTTTTAGTTGTCCCCAATATGGAAAGAAGCCGCTCCTTTTGCAAATCATTTACCGCCTCCTCTGCTTTTTGTTTTTCAGATCTAGAGAAAAAGATTTTCTATGTTATATGAAAAAAGAGATAGAAGAAATCTATCAAAAAGAGATGACCAGCACAGATTTTATAGATAAAGCAAAAAATATTTTAGACAAAATTAAATCTAACTTATGCCAACGTGATCAAAAAACTTTCGATACAATAAAAAGGATTGCTGAAGAATTAGAAAAAGATGCCATTATAGTTAAAGAAAATAGAGCAACATTGTTTGAAAAACCAGTTCAATCGGAAAAGTTTATTAAAGAAAAACTAAGTAAGTGGAATGAGCAATTAAAATCGCTTTGTTTTCGCGATAATCAAAAAATCTCTTTGGCATCATTATTTAAAAACCGTCTTCATTGTTATCGAAAGGCCCTCTATTTACCGTTCGACAGGATTGGCTTTCCGGAGGAGCAGGGGAAAAGCCCTTCTTCCGCTACCAAAGCAGCACTGCTTGGCACTATCCCCCCCCCCTGGATCGCCGTCCTCCTCCATGAAGGAAGCACCCTCGTCGTAGGCCTCAACAGCCTAAGACTATTAAAAAAGTAGCCTTTTTCCACCCATTATTGTACACTTTCGCCATGGCTTCTCAGATTTCTTTCTCATCAAGTTCCCAAGTTATTCCCCATGAAAATCCTAGCCAACCGTTCGTTAAGGCTGAAGGTAGAAAAAAATATTACTACTATAACGAAGAGGATAGCCATATCGACCACCAGAGAGAAGCGTCACATATCTTTTTTAGCACCCAAAAAGAGCGATTTATCTCTCTTTTGGGACGAGTTATCGAATCGGTAGCCGCTCTCTTCGGATTCAAGATCCGCTGCTTCTCCTCCTACCACTATTTTAGTCAAGATGAACAAGAAAATGATATTTATAAGATTCAATCTCTACCCATCTCCCTCTGCTCTCAGTTTATTGGCCACGCCACCTGTCTGCTGCAAGTAGAAAAAAATAAGGAAACTGGGATGGTCACAATTTTGACCGACCCAATAGCGGGAGGCCTTAACGCTCTATTCTATCCAAGACAGACAAGGCCTGCATACAAGCTAAAAGATTTCCCACTGCCCGACATCATTCTTATTTCTCATAACCATCGCGATCATTGTGACATCCCCACTCTAAAAAGTTTAATTAGAAGAAAACCAGATATCGTACTAATAGTGCCCAAAGGAGATAGAGAAAAATTAGTAAAATCGCTACCTCAACCAACAAATATTCAAGAGATGGACTGGTGGGAGGAAAAACATATACCAATCAGTGGAGAAAAAAATATTACAATTACTGCAGTACCCTCTCGCCACTGGTCAGGAAGAGGGTTATGCGATAGCCATCAATCTCTTTTCTGCGGATATGTAATCCATCAAGATAGTGGGGATATCTACTTCGCTGGCGACACAGCTCTTCTATCGGAACAAGATCAACATACCCTGAGAGACAGATTCAATATTTGCACCTCTTTTCAGCCAGGGGGCCCAGACGAAAATCGTTTAGACATGAAGAGCACCCATCAATCCTCAGCAGACGGACTTTTAACCCATTGCACAATCGTTTTAGGAAATTTATACCAAAGGATGAAGAAAAACAATGAACCTCCTTCACTTAGCGAGTTCATTGAAACAGCAAAAAAAACGCAGACCATTTACATGCACTACAAAACTTTTAAGCTAGGAAACCTTCACTTTAACGATACAGAAAAAAGCGTCGGTAAAATTATAAAAAAACTCCAAAACCTACCTAATGAGTCTGATTCACTAAAAGTTTTGGATACGTCGAGTAAATCATTAGAAAAACATGAATTCAGCAATGGGAAAATCTTATCTTCCACTCAGCTAGCTGATGACCTTAAACCACATGAGCTAGAAGTTTTCAGTGCGCTGAAGGAATTATTAAAAGAATTTAAATTCCGCGATGGGAAAATCTTATCTTCCACTCAGCTAGCTGATATTTTAAGTGATACCGTGACAATGCCGAATATAGGGGCGGTGACTCCCTTTAAAGAAAAGATTGGCCTAGGTAGATCTTCTCGAATGGGAGGAATTGAAGAAGAAGAAGAGAAAATTTGTCGATAGAAAGAATGGCGCAGCGGTTGTATGGAGTTTCGCAGAAAGAGTGGGCAGAGTGGCTTCGGGAGCAGGGAGAGCCCTCCTTCCGTTTGCAGCAGCTGATCGAATGGCTCTATATCAAAAAGAGACCCATAGAAAAAATGGGTACGCTTTCTAAAAAACTGAGGGAGCAGCTGCAAGCAAGCTTCCAAGAACAGAGCCTCTCGCTTGTCAGTCGGATCGAATCTAACGATAAAGAGACAACTAAATTCCTCTGGAAGCTGTCGGACGGCTATCAGATCGAGTCGGTCCTGATCCGGGCGCCTCAGAGAAGAACGCTCTGTCTCTCTTCCCAGGTAGGATGCCCAGGCCGCTGCGCTTTCTGTGCTTCGGGAAAAAAAGGTTTTATACGTAACCTAGAGACGGCTGAGATAGTCGAGCAGTTCATTCAGGTCTCTATGCTTCTTAAGGAAGAGGAATCGTCTGTTTCCCACCTGGTTTTTATGGGTATGGGAGAACCTTTCGAGAATGAGGAAGCAGTGAAACGAGCTATCTCCCTTTTTCAGGGAGCTGCCTTAATCTCGCAGCGCAGAATCACCATCTCAACAGTAGGCATCATCAGCAAGATCCGTCGCTATGCTGATGAGGAAGGAGCGGTGGCACAGCTGGCGCTCTCACTCCACGCCCCCAACCAGCAGATACGGCAACAACTGATACCCTACAGTCGCCAAAATCCTTTCGAAGCTCTGCTAGAAGCGATGCTCTACTTTGCCCATCGCACCGGTCGCAACATAAGCTATGAATATATTCTGATAGAAGGGATCAATGATCGTCCAGAAGATGCCGTTGAACTATCGCGAGCCATAAAAGATCACCCCTGCAGTGTCAACCTCATCCCCTACAATCCTGTCGCAGGGCTGCTCTGGAGGCGACCTAGTAGAGAGGCGATAGAGCGGTTTCAGTCGATCCTTCAGAAAGCCGCCATCGTAGTCACCCGTCGCTACACTAAGGGAATCGATATCGCGGCCTCCTGTGGACAGCTCGCCCTTCAGCCTATCTCCCCTGCTTAACCAAACGAAGAGCGCTCGATCCTTCAAGAATCGTAGTCACCCGTCGCTAAGGGAATCGATATCGCGGCCTTCCTCTCGACAGCTCGCCCTTCAGCCTATCTCCCCTGCTTAACCAAAGGAAGAGCGCTCGATCCTTCAAGAATCGTAGTCACCTGTTGCTAAAGGAATCGATAGTGCGGCCTCCTCTCGACAGCTCGCCCTTCATCTCCTCTTTTTAATTGCAGAAATTGATTGATACTTATAAATATCAAGATAGGATGGCAACAGATAAAGATCGACTTCAGGAAGCGCTCAAAAAGGAGCAGGAGCATTTCCATCACTACTATCTTTGGGTGGAAGCGCATCTTCCTGCAGCTTTTTTCGAAGAGGTAGATCCAGAGACGATCTTTTTCATCGTAGATGCTCTGATGGGATTAGAAATCCAAGGCTATTTATCCCATCTGCAGTTTAAAGATAGAGCGGTTGCACTCTGTTTGGAGGGTCGAGAAGCAGATCTTTCGATCTTAAGAAAATATCGATCGCGCGGGATTAAATATTATAAAACCTTCCTTTCTAATGCGCCACCTCCCTTCCCCAAAGTGAGCTCCCCTCTTAGAATCGCCATCATCTACTTCACCCAGGTGAACGAAAAGAGGGAGGCGAATGACCCTGAACAATTAAGCAAAGAGCTGTTGCCTTTGCTGCTGAAACGTAATGCATCTATCAGCAGAGAGCGGTTTCTAGAGATGGCCCCAAAAGTTGATGGTCGTTTTCTTCGTTCGCTCACTAAAGAAGAGAAAGTGTTCGCCTTTGATCTTCTTTTTCGTGCAGAAGAGGCAGATAGTTGCCAACTAGAGATGGAGCAAGAAGAGGGGGCTGCCTCTCTTCAGATTATTCTTGCATGGAGTAATGTTCCAAAACATGACTTCCTTTTTCAGCTCGCCCGTATAGTCGAGCGACATCGGCTCACATTCACTCAGCTCTGCGCAACCTACATAGACCCTTATGGAGAGAAAAATATCTTTCTCATCTCTTTAGGCCTTCGTGGAATTGAGGGAAAGAGTGCGTGGGAAACAGCGGAGTTGGACGACTTTATTCAGGAACTAATGATGATCAAATGTTTCCAAGGGCAAGAAGAGATAGAGCGTCGTCTAGTAGAAAATGGCTATGTTAGCGGAAATTTGGGCAACCTGCTTAAAGCGATGGCTCACTTTATTCATCAGGGACTATCGAGGAGTAACCGCTACCTCTACTCTTTTGCTCTCGTCGAAGAGGCACTCTGCAGACATCCTGAGCTAAGTAGGCTATTAACCAAAGCTTTTGAGGCAAAGTTTCACCCTAAGAAAAATAATCTCTCTCTTTATGAGGAGATTAAAGAGGAGTTTCTCACCTCCATAAAGAGGATCGACACGGGACAAAGCGATGACGATATGCGACGCAAAACGATCCTGATGCAGGGACTCTACTTTGTCGATTTCTCTCTTAAAAATAATTTTTATAGAAACAAAAAGAGCGCCCTCTCTTTTCGGATCGATCCCCGATATTTAGAGCAGCTACCTGATAAAAAACTGTTTCCAGAAACTCCCTTTGCCCTCTTTTTTTTCAAGGGGGTCCACTTCATCGGCTTCCATATCCGATTCCGCGAACTTGCGCGAGGAGGATTGCGGACGGTTCTCCCAGAGGAAGAGGAGCGATATCGCTCCGATAGGGATAAGCTTTTGCTAGAATGCTATAACTTAGCCTACACACAGCAAAAAAAGAATAAAGATATTCCAGAGGGAGGTGCCAAGGGGATCATTCTTCTTAAAGCGTTCGAAACGCTCCAGAGAGAAGAGCTGATTTATCGCCACGAGCTTTTAGAGGCAAACGTAGAAGGAGTAGAAGAGAGGGTTCAGCAATTTAAAAAAGGAGTGAAAAAGGAGTGTCTCTACCAAGCACAACGCTCCTATATCGAAAGCATGCTTTCTCTCGTCAACTGCGATAGTGATGGCAAGCTGAAAGCAGATCAGATCGTCGACTATTATGGGAAGCCCGAATATATCTATCTGGGCCCTGACGAAAATATGGAGAACGAGATGATTCGATGGATCTGCCGCTATGCGACTCACTCTGGCTATCTTCCTGGCCGCTCTTTTATGTCGAGCCATCCAGAATCGGGCATCAACCATAAAGAGTTTGGCGTCACCTCGAGAGGGGTTAACATCTACATGGAGGAGGTGTTAAAGTTTCTTCATATCGACCCCCATAAAAATCGGTTTACCATAAAAATGAGCGGAGGACCTGATGGAGATGTAGCGGGAAATCAGATCTGCAACCTCTATCGCTTCTTTCCCCAAAACGGTAAGCTAGTAGCAACCATTGACGTTTCAGGCACCCTCTTCGACCCAGAGGGCGTCGACCTTTCGATAACCTATCAACTGTTTCGAGAAAGTCGACCAATCCGGTTCTATCCAGCAGAGCGACTATCTGAGGGTGGCTATCTTCTCGATACCACCCAAAGACAAAAACAGGGAAGCTATCAAGAGGAGGCGCTCTTGATGCATAAACAAGGAGGAAAGCTGATTTCTAGATGGATCTCTGGAAATGAGATGAACCATCTGCTACGCACTACAGTACACCAAGCAAAGGCAGAGATCTTCATTCCAGGAGGAGGGCGCCCCTTCACCCTTAATGAAGAAAATTACCAAGAGTTCCTCGACAAAGAGGGAAAAGCTACCTCAAAAGCGATCGTCGAAGGGGGAAATTTATATCTTTCTCCAGGAGCGCGCCGCAAACTGGAACAGCTCGGAGTGATCATCATCAAAGATAGCTCTGCCAATAAGGGTGGGGTGATCTGCTCCTCTTATGAGGTGCTCTCCAACCTAGTATTATCGGAAACAGAGTTTGCCCAAGAAAAGAGCGAGCTAGTAAAAGAGATCATCGCCATCATCGAGGCACGATCTGCAGAGGAAGCAAAGCTCCTCCTCTCGATGCATGGCTCCGCTTTTCTTACCGATATATCTGATCAGATCTCAGAACGGATCAATCTATATACCGACGAAATATATGGCTACTTAGAAAAAATTAAACTCTCCCAAGATAAGCAGGACCCGTTGATGGAGCTGCTTTTCCAGCATCTGCCTCCCCTGCTTAGAAAAAAATATGCTGATCAGGTAGTGGAAAAGCTTCCAGACCTTCATAAAAAGGCGATCATAGCCTGCTCTCTTGCACAAAGAATCGTCTATAAAAAAGGGATCTCCTGGTCCCCCTCTATTGTCGATATGCTGCCCAATATTGCTCGGGACGCCGCCTTCTTACACTCTTAACAAGTTATATATCAAAAGCTTTTGTTGTTTATTAGCACTCTCTAGCAAAGAATGCTAAATTATGTTGCCTTTTCTTCGGTCTCCACTTATAATGGCTGGCATGAGAAGCTTAGTGGAGAGAAAACAGCCTAAGGAGGAGAGGGAAAGGCGAGTATTACTCAGTCTGACCGAACTCTATATAGAGAGCGGAAAGCCGGTAAGTTCTCAGACCTTGCAACAGAATGGATTGGCTTCCTTAAGTTCTGCCACCATTCGCAACTATTTTGCCAAGCTGGAAGAGGAGGGCTTTCTTAAACAGCACCACTCCTCGGGTGGCCGCTACCCCACCTCTGCGGCATTTCAACTCTATGCACATCATTGCGCTCTTCTCCCCTCATCGTTCGAGGAGGAGCAAAAGAAGAAAATCGAGGCGCAGCTATGTAGAGAAACAGAGGCACTAGGCAATTATCTTCAGTCGATTGTGGAGATTGTAAGCGAACATAGCAAATGCGCAACATTTCTCTCTGCTCCGCGCTTCCACCAAGGCAATATTCTTCATATACAACTGGTCTCCATAGATCAGAATCGTCTTCTTTCTATTGTAAAGACCGATCTTGGAACCATTCATATCGAAATTTTGTATGCAGAAAAAAAAATTGACAGCCAGAACCTAAAAAAAATAGAAGATTTTTTTCTCTGGAAGCTCAACCAGGGCAACCTACCTATTTTATCAGAAGAGGAAGAGCAGTTAGCCACCCGGCTCTACAGCGAAACGATGCTCCGTTATTTAATCAACCACACCCAGTTTTCCGTAGAAGAGATGTACAAGAGCGGATTTTCGAAGCTTTTATCTTACACTGACTTTAACGAAGCCTCTGCTCTAGCAGATGGATTATCTCTCTTCGAAAATCAGGAGCTGGTGCGCTCTCTCTTAAAAGAGTCTGGACAGAATGGTAAGTTAAGCTATTGGATAGGAGGAAGGCTTGAGGGGTGTGCTGTGCTGGCAATACCCTACAAAATCCATCAAAGCATTGTGGGATCGATAGCACTATTAGCCCCTATTCGCATTAACTACCGCAAGCTTTTTGCTCTCTTGGAAACGGTAGCAGCAACCGTCAGCGACTCTCTCACTCGCAGCTTATATAAATTCAAGATCTCTTTTAAGTCATCAGGAGCGCTATCGATAGCAGGGTTGCTACTAGAAAACAATAAAAAAACAAAAAGCAGCTTAAGAGATAAGGAATTAAACTAACTAAGGAATAGCATTATGGATCTAGAAGAAGCGATAGAAAAGATCGATCCGCCCCAAGAAAATAGAGAAGAGGCAGTCGATTATAAAGACAAATATTTACGGATGCTCGCTGAAATCGAAAATAGCCGAAAGCGAATGCAGAAAGAAAAACAGGAGTCGGTCCGTTTTGCTAAAGAACGTTTGCTTATAGAAATCATCAAACCTATTGACCAGTTTGAAAATGCGTTGAGCCATTCTGACAAAACCTCTCATGAAATAAATCAATGGGCTCTCGGTTTCCGTATGATTCTAGAGCAATTTAAGGAGATTTTAACGGAGCATGGTATCTCTTCCTTCCATTCCGAAGGAAAGCTATTTAATCCTGAAGAGCATGAAGCAGTTGAGATGGAAGAAAATAGCTCCCTTCCTGAAGGAACCGTGATTAAAGAGTTTGACAAAGGCTATCGATGCGGAAATCGGATCATTCGTCCTGCCCGTGTCAAGGTAGCAAAAAAAATAATAGGAGAAGCAAACGATGAGTAAAAAAGAAGGCAAAAGCAAAGGCAAGATCATTGGGATCGACTTAGGAACCACCAATTCATGTGTTGCAATTTTAGAAGGCACCTCTCCCGTAGTTATTCCTAATGCAGAGGGAGGAAGGACCACCCCATCGGTAGTTGCCTACAAAAGTGACGAGCGAATCGTCGGGGTTCCTGCTAAAAGACAGGCGGTGATGAACCCAGAAAAAACAATCGCATCAGCCAAAAGATTTATTGGCAGGAAATTTAGTGAGGTTCAAGACGAAATTAAAACAGTGCCTTATAAAGTGACCAAAAATTCCAATGGAGATGCCGTATTAGAAATCGATGGAAAGATAGTTACCCCAGAAGAGGTAGGTGCTCAAGTGCTTATCAAGATGAAAGAAACCGCAGAAGCATACCTTGGAGAGCCAGTAACGGAAGCAGTAATCACCGTCCCTGCCTATTTCAACGACTCACAAAGACAATCGACAAAAGATGCGGGGCGAATTGCGGGTCTTGAAGTAAAACGAATTATTCCGGAACCAACCGCTGCAGCGCTTGCTTATGGATTTGATAAAGAAGGGGATAAAAAGATAGCTGTCTTTGACCTAGGAGGAGGAACTTTTGACGTTTCGATCCTAGAGGTTGGGGGTGGCGTCTTTGAAGTGCTGGCCACCAATGGAGACACCCATCTGGGGGGAGATGATTTTGACAACTTGATCCTTCACTGGATGTTGGATGAATTTAAAAAAGAGCATGGGATAGATCTAAGCAAAGATAAAATGGCTCTTCAAAGATTAAGAGATGCTGCTGAAAAAGCAAAAATAGAACTTTCGGGAACTCAATCTACAGAGATCAACCAGCCTTTCATCTCGGTGGATAGTTCTGGTCCTAAACATCTTAGCCTTGCTTTGACACGAGCTAATTTAGAAAAACTTACCCACTCTCTTATAGAACGGACCCTATCTCCTTGCGAGAAAGCATTAAAAGATGCTGGACTTCCCAAAGAAAAGATCGACGTAGTGATTCTAGTAGGAGGAATGACACGTATGCCTGCGGTGCAGCGACAGGTCGAGAAGATCTTTGGGCGTGAGCCACATAAAGGAGTAAATCCTGATGAAGTGGTAGCGATTGGTGCCGCAATCCAGGCAGGTGTATTATCTGGAGATGTCAAAGATCTCCTTCTCCTCGATGTAATTCCTCTCACTTTAGGCATAGAAACCTTAGGAGGAGTCTCAACGGCAATTGTGGAACGGAATACCACGATCCCGACGCAAAAAAAGCAGCTCTTTTCTACAGCTGCCGACAATCAGCCTGCCGTCACTATCGTAGTGACCCAAGGGGAGCGAAAAATGGCGCGAGACAATAAAGAGATCGGTCGATTCGACCTAACCGACATCCCTCCCGCTCCTCGCGGCATCCCGCAAATAGAGGTCGCATTTGACATCGATGCGAACGGAATTCTTCACGTCTCTGCAAAAGATATGCAGAGCGGAAAAGAGCAGAAAATAAAGATTGAGGCCAAGTCGGGACTTTCAGAAAAAGAGATAGAGCGGATGCTCAAAGATGCTGAAGAGCATGCTGAAGAGGACAAAAAGAAAAAAGAGGAGATCGAGACGCGCAATGAAGCCGACTCTCTTCTTTTTCGCGCCCAAAAAAGCGTCGATGAACATAAAGCAAAGCTGCCTGAATCGCTCGTGTCCGATATTCAGCAACGGATAGACGAGTTGAAAAAAGCACTCTCCTCTTCCGATATCGGAGCAATCCAGAACGCTTCTAATGAGCTCAACAGCTTTTTACAGAAGATTGGCGAAGCGCTTCAAAAGGGAGGAAACAGCAATCCGAACCCAGGAAAGCCAGATATTCCCGATGCAGAAGTAGAGATTATAGACGACAACAAAAAGTAGAATGGCCAAATCCTTTCTCTCTAGAGATAATCTCTAGGGAGAAGGATTGTGTCTCCTTTTCTAAAGAGAAGCTGATGAAATAGAAGCGTCTTTATTCCATCGATAAGAAGAAATGGCACCACTCCTAGCAGAAAAGCGCCCTTCCATCCAATTAAAAAAGAGAGATGCACCCAGCCTAATAGCAAAATCAGCCCATTTCCCGCCATCATAGACCAAAAAATGGAAGAAGCTCTTCGATCACTCCTTTCGGCAAGATAGCCAACCAGATAAACAGCGGGAAGATAGCCTAACAAGTAGCCAGCCGTCGGTCCCATTAAATAAAAAATTCCTCCGCCCCCAGCAAAAACAGGCAGTCCCGATATCCCCTCTATAAGGTAGAGTAAAACAAGCCATGCACCACGACTTTTCCCCAAAATCACCCCCAACACTAAAACAAGCTGAGGAGCGATAGCTACAGGAACAGGAATAAAAGGCAAATAAAATTTTATATGAGCAAATATTCCAAGAAAAAGAGAGCCAAAAAGGAGCAGTGCGCTCTCGGATATCCATCTATAGCCTGGAACTAAAAAAGCAGAACAGCTTTTCATACTACACCAAAGGTTAGAACTCAAAGTTAAGATAGGGCAATCCAACTCTTTTGGAAAAGGAAAAAAGCAATACTACTCTCTTTCAAAAAAATCATCCCAACAGGCGAACCAATATCGTATCTATAGTAAAGCCAAACTCGGCAGCCAGCCTGCCTGCTGGAGCGGAAGCTCCAAAAGAGTCGACAGCTATTGCAAGCCCATCCGATCCAATCCACTTATGCCATCCAAAGCTTGCGGCCGCTTCGATACTCACCCGCTTACTTCCCACCTTTCCTATTACCTCTTGGCAATACTCTTTAGACTGTCTCTCAAAAATTTCCCAACATGGCATAGAAACCACACGCACCTCTTTACCACTCTCTTCGAGAACGGTAGCCACATCGAGAGCAAGAGCCAGTTCAGATCCAGTAGCAAAAAAAGTGTAGTCGGGAATAGAATTCCTCTCTTTCCTTACGATATACCCACCACGACCCATCCCCTCCTCATAGGAGAGATCTGTTTTTTCTAACTCTCTTACCGCCTGTCGGGAAAGAATCAAAGCAGTAGGACCTTGATAACGAAGGGCAGCCAACCAAGCCATCTTTACTTCATGATGATCTGCAGGACGTATCACCTGAAGATGAGGAATCGCTCGAAGTGCGGCTAACTGCTCTACAGGTTGATGCGTAGGACCATCTTCTCCTACAAAGATAGAGTCATGGGTAAATTGATAGATCACCTGAAGATGACTCAAAGCTGCCAGACGGATCGCACCTCGCATATAATCAGAAAAAGTGAGAAAAGTTCCTATAAAAGGAATAAACATTCCACTCTGGGCTAACCCATTGGCAATCGTTGCCATAGCAAATTCCCTCACCCCATACTTAATATTGCGACCCTTAAAATTATCGGAAGAGATGATCGGAAACTGCTTCATCATAGTCATGTCGGAACTAGAAAGATCTGCGGAACCGCCACATAAAGCGGGTAACTCTTCTGCCAAAGATTCGAGCAGCTGCTGAGAAATACGACGACCTGAAGAGGAAGAAGAAATCTGAACCTGAGCAAGCTTCTCTTCCAAATCAGAAGGGATCTCCTTGGAAACCATCCTATCCCACTCCTTGGCTCCCTCTAGATCCTCCTTTCGCCATTCATTAAAAGTATGGGTCCACTCTGCCTCCAATAATGCCCCCTTGCGAGCTCTATTAGCAAAAAAATCATATATGGAAGGAAGAACAAAAAAATCATCCTGAGGAAGCCCCAGCAATTTCTTCGTTGCCACTACCCCATCAGCTCCAAGAGGAGCTCCATGGATCTTATGCGTTCCGGAACCCGCCGCAGCTCCCTTGCCGATGATAGTGCGCATGATGAGTAAACTGGGCGCGACCCTCTTCTTGAGACCAATTTCTCTGAAAACCTGATCGATTTGATCAAAATCATGGCCGTCGATCTGATACACCTCCCACCCATAGGAGCGATAACGCATCTCTACATCTTCGGAAAAAGATTCTGAAAGAGGACCATCGAGAGAGACAGCATTCGCATCATAGATCAGCACTAGGTTGTCGAGCCGCAAATGTCCCGCCAAAGAGGCTGCCTCAGAAGAGACCCCCTCCATCATACAACCATCACCAGCAAGACAGTAGACAGTATTACTGAAAAGAACCCTCCCCTCTCTATTGAACCGAGCTGCCAACATCTTCAAAGCGAGCGCTTGCCCTACTGCATTACCCACCCCCTGCCCCAAAGGTCCCGTTGTTGCCTCGACACCGCTTTTAAGAGAGAATTCCGGATGACCTGGCGTCGACGAACCCCACTGACGAAACCGCTTAATATCTTCCATAGAGAGATCAAAGCCGGCCAAATGAAGAGAGGAGTAGAGCAACATAGATCCATGCCCTGCAGAAAGAATAAAACGATCTCTATTGATCCAACGAGGATTCTTCGGATTGTAACGCAAAAGTAGACCATATAGATAGGCAGCGAGCTCTGCACACCCCATGGGAAGCCCTGGATGACCCGACTCCGCTTTTTGGATCGCATCGATAGAAAGAGCACGTATCGTGTCAGCTATTTTCTGAAGCTGCTGTCTTAATGAATCATTGTACATAAACAATTCCTTTTCGCTATCGTAGCTCTATTCTCCTTTTTCTGCTTGGACAAAAAATAATCACTTCCTAAATTCCGTCCCATTAACTTATACTCCCATTCATATTTTATGTTGTCTCAGCAGATACGAAATCGATTTTTGGCCTATTTTAGAGAGCAGCAGCATCTCATCCTGCCCTCCTCCTCTCTACTGCCTATCGACGACCCTTCCCTCCTCTTCACTAACTCTGGAATGAATCAATTCAAAGACCTTTTCTTAGGAACTGGCAGCCGCAACTATAGAAGAGTATCTACCGTGCAAAAATGTATGCGAGCAGGAGGCAAACATAACGATTTAGATCAAATAGGTCACACCAACCGCCACCTGACCTTCTTCGAAATGATGGGAAATTTCTCCTTTGGAGACTATTTTAAGGAGGAGGCGATCCAGTTTGCCTGGGAAGTCACCCTCAATCTGTTTGAATTCAGCGCTGAACAGATTTGGGTCACCATCTTTCGGAACGATGAAGAAGCATTTGAACTATGGAAAAAAAAGGTTCCCGAAAGACGAATCGTCCGGATGGATGAGAAAGACAACTTTTGGTCTATGGGAGAGGTAGGCCCCTGCGGCCCCTGCTCTGAGCTCTACTACGACCGCGGACCCAAATATGGCTCTGCCTCTTCGATCGATCCCGAGGGAGTGCGCTACGTAGAATTTTGGAACCTCGTCTTCATGCAGTTTAACCGCAATGAGGATGGAAGCTTAACCCCCCTTCCCCATCGATCGATCGATACCGGGTGCGGCCTTGAGCGAATCGTCGCGCTGAAGATGGATCTAGACAACATTTTCTTAACAGACCTCCTCAGACCCCTTATTGCCGCTATCGAAACGATTGCCCAGATCCCCTATAACCGAGAAAAGAGCTCCATCGCATTCAACATCATTGCCGACCATATACGCTCCCTCTCCTTTGCTATCGCCGATGGAATAGAACCAAGCAATAACGAGCGAGGCTATCTTGTCCGCAAACTCCTCAGACGTGCCGTACGCCAGGGGAAATCGATAGGAATTCATGAACCTTTTCTAGCACAACTCGTCCCCACACTAATCGCCATCATGGGGGACGATTATCCAGAGCTTAAAGCGGCTCAAAGCCATATCTGCGACCTTCTCACTAGAGAAGAAGAATCTTTCTTCCGCACCCTTAAAAGGGGGGGGAATCTCCTCAGCCTTGTGATAGAAGAGGGAAAAAGCAGAGCAGAGCAGAGCATCAGCGCTACAGAAGCATTTAAACTTAAAGACACCTATGGATTCCCCCTAGAAGAGATACTCCTTATAGCTAAAGATAATCAGCTCCAGGTCGACGAGAAAGGATTTCATATCCTTGAAGAGGAAGCGCGGAACCTCTCGAAAAAATCGAAAACTTCTCACCCAGACTCCCATGCAGAATATCAAAAATTTCTCTCTAGTCACCCAGCACCTGAATTTGTCGGCTACGAATTAAGCCAAACAGAAACGACCATAGCAGCAATAGTGGTAGAGGGAAAGATGGTCCCCAACATCTCCTCAGGAGAAGAGGGCATCCTCATCTTGAAAAGAACTCCCTTTTATGCAGAAAGGGGAGGTCAGCAAGGAGATCATGGAACCATCAGCCAGAAGGATAATCGCTTTGAAGTAAGCAACTGCACACTACCCTATCCCTCCATCATTGCTCACATAGGCCGCTCTACCGAAGGAGTCTTGCATGTGGGAGATCAGGTGGAAGCAGCCATAGACCTGGAGCGACGCAGAGCGATTCAAAACAACCATACCGCTACCCATCTACTTCACTCGGCCCTTGGCACCATCTTAGGAGCAGAGGTGCGACAGGCAGGATCCCATCTAGATGACTCCAAAATTCGCTTCGACTTCAACTACCATCGCCCCATTTCCCCTGAAGAGATCGAAAAAATCGAAAAGCTAGTAAACCAGCAGATACGCAACAACAGCAAAGTAGCCACCTACCTCCTTCCCTATGAAGAAGCAGAAAAAAGGGCAGATATCAAACAATTCTTTGGAGATAAGTATGGCCCCATCGTCCGAGTGGTCGACCTAGAAAATTCGAAAGAACTTTGCGGAGGAACCCATACAGAGCAGACTGGAACCATAGGCTATTTCCGGATCACCAAAGAAGCGAGCATATCTGCAGGAGTCAGAAGGATCGAAGCATGCACAGGCAGAGAAGCAGAACTTTTTGCTCAGAAAGAAAAAGATCAGCTCGAAGCAAAAATGAGACTCCAGATAGAAGAAAAAAGAAAGATAGAAGAGCTCCTTCAGGAGACCAGCAAAAAACTGCTTAAAGAGATCGCTAGATCGTCGATAGCCACTGCTGAAAATAGAGAATCCCACCTCTTCCTTGCTATCCGCGCTCCACTCCGAAGAGAAGAGCTCCCCCTCCTTGCTCAAGAGATTGCCCTCCAACTTTCCACTCCCTCCATAGTTGCCGTAGCCTCCAGCGAAGGAAGCCACCTTCTTCTTAAAGTTTCCCCCCAGCTCACTCATCAAGGAATTAACGCTGCCGCCATCATCCAAAAAGCAGTCCCCTCGGTGGGGGGAGCAGGAGGAGGTCGCGCTGATAGCGCCCAAGCAGGAGGCTTCGACCCCTTAAAAACCGATCAGCTGTTAGAAGCGATCCGCCTACACACCATCCAGAACAAACCTTGAACACGATCCCTGCCTTACTCCCCAGGAGCTATCAGGAAAAACGAAAGGAGCCAAGGCACTCCTCCCCCTTTCCTAAGATATATCCCATTTACCACAAACAGCCCTTGATCGAAAGAGAAAGCATCTGCCATACTAAGCAGATCTACCCAGCAACCCAAGGAGAACTCCGATGAGCAAGATCTCCACCAGCGAGTTCAAAGCAGGCATCAAAGTAGAAATAGATAAAGAACCCTACACCATCGTCTCCACCGAGTATGTGAACCCGGGGAAGGGACAAGCTTTTTGCCGCGTCAAATTGAAACAATTAAAAAACGAACGAGTTATAGAAAGAACCTTTAAATCGGGAGAAAAGCTAGAGCTTGCCGACGTAGTCGAAAGCAAGATGCGACTCCTCTACAGTGATAAAGAGAGCGCCACCTTCATGGATGAGAGCAATTTCGAACAATTTGCTATTCCCCGCTCCATCCTGAGCGACCAAGCGATCTGGCTTCAAGAAGAGGCAGTCTACCAACTTGTCTTCTACAAAGGAGAGCCGATCGAACTGATCCCCCCCACCTTCATGGAGATGCAGATCGCAGAAACAGCCCCCGGCATCCGCGGCGATAGCTCCGGCAGAGTCCTTAAGCCCGCCATCACTGATAGCGGCGCTAAAATCCAGGTCCCCATCTTCATCAACCAGGGCGATCGAATAAAGATCGACACCCGCAGCTCCAGCTATATATCGCGCAGCTAACTACCCCCTCCCTCACAACCCGAGAACTGCTGCTCCAGCGCGCCGCCATGCTTGCCCGCGTCCGCTCCTTTTTTGCCGAACGAAAAGTGTTAGAAGTAGACACCCCCATGCTCTCTAGAAGCGCACCAATCGATCCCTACATAGAAGTGATGACCATCCATCTCCAACAGGGAGAAAAAAATTACCTCCACACCTCTCCCGAACATGCGATGAAACGACTCCTTGCCAACGGATCAGGAGATATCTACCAGCTCTCCCACGTGTTCCGCGAAGGAGAAATAGGCACCATCCATAACCCCGAATTCAGCCTCATCGAATGGTACCGGATCAACCTAGAGCTACAGAGCCTCATAGAAGAGACCCTCCAACTCCTCCAACTCTTCATTGAGAGCCGATCAATCACCTACTACAGCTACTACCAACTCTTCAAAACACACCTGAACATCGACTACCGCAACATATCGGTCGAAGAACTGCGCTCCATTGCAGAGAGCCACTCCCTACCCACCCCCTACACCCCCTGGAATAAAGAAAATTACCTCCACTTCCTCCTTAGCTCCCTGATCGAGCCACAACTGAAAGAATTTACCATCGTCCACTCATACCCCCCCTCCCAAGCCTCTTTAGCCCAAATCTTCCAGCTAGAAGAAGAGAAAGTCGCCCAACGATTCGAAATCTACTATAATAACATCGAAATAGCCAATGGATTCCATGAACTCTCTGATCCAACAGAACAACGAAAACGGTTCCAGCATGCAAACCAACGGCGCATCGCCCAAGGCAAACCCCCACTTCCGATCGACGAACCACTCCTTGCAGCCCTCCCACAGCTCCCCGACTGCTGCGGCGTTGCCGTAGGCTTTGACCGTCTCCTCATGCTCAAGCTCAAGCAACCCTCCATCGCATCCATACTCCCCTTCCCGTGGAATAATTAATATTAACCTTTTATTTTAAAATTAAAATTTTTAACATAAAAGAATGAAGATAAATCAAACAATTCCCAAAATTTTTAATAAAATACACGAAACATTCCAAAGTTTTATCGATAAAATCACACATTTATTTACAAAAACAAATAAAATCCATCCAGAAACTAAATCAAAAAAACTTTTGTTGAACAATTATATTATAATACAAAAAAAACACCTCAACAGGTCATCACAGATGAAGAATTTAACAACCTTCTCGAATCTTCAAACAAACGAGAAGCACCCCCAATCGATCTGGAGGAGAAAGAGGAAAAATAATCTATGAACTTATCACCTATAAGTAGCTTCAGAAGCTGGATCTCCCAATTATTTAGCAGAAGCCATTCCGGGACTAGCTCACCTCTTGCAACACATATTCAAAATTCAGAAACAGATCATGCTACAAAAACCAAACCCCACTCATGGGTACGACAACAATGGAACTCGCTTTATGGTAAAATATCTTCGATATGGAACAAACAGATCGGAAATCAATCCCAGCTTCCCCCGAAAAACCCTTCGAAAGAGGTATCTTTTGTACAATTTGTAGACAATAAAAATCATACTATCCTCATGCAATGGAAAGATCTTCCTGATCAACTGAAAGATATTCTAAAAAAACCTCCTTTCCATGAGGGATTTACTTTGAAAAAAGAACCACTCTCAGAGCAAGAAGAGAGTATGGATAAACAACACCCTGAAAAAGCATGCCTCTGTACAGTTACAGCTTCTGTCGATCAGTCAGATGACCAAAAGATGAATCCGGTATATCCCAAAAAGTTAAAAATTACAGATAATCTTATCAAATTTTGTTTTACAAGCTCTGATACATTGGTTGTGATGCCACGCTCTGGAAAAGAGGCAACCGCTGTAAAAAAAACAGCTCCTCTCTTAGACCTTTCTGAGATAGCAGTAAGCCCAGAAGAAATTGAAAAATTGTACCAGGAACAAATCCTTAAGAATGAAACACTTCAAAACAGAGTTAAAGCATTAGAAGATCAACTCCAAACAAAACAAGATGAACTCCTTTCTGATCAAAAATTTTTTGCAGAAACTGAAAAAGATCTTCAAGAAACTATAAAACAGCAACAAACTGAATTAAAAAAACTTTTAACAAATAACACCTCTATATTGAACGAACTAGAGACCTTCAGAAAGGATTGTGAAAAGCAAAAGCAATTGATCAAGACTCTGGAAGAACAACATCATGCTAATGGAAGAACAATAGAGGCTCTGCTCGAAGAAAAAAGAGATCTTAACGATAGATTAGAGAAATCAAAAATAAAATTTTCTGATCTTTTTAGATGATCTGTCTCTACTCGATCTGCTTATAGCAAAGCGTTCACCCCTCAGCTCTAGGTCGCCCATCAGCAGCTCCCTTCAGATAAAAAGCGCACTTTCCCCCTGATAACTCACCCATCATCTTGCCGAACTAGCGTAGGCAATAGAACCGCAGAAAAGAAAGAAAAGCCCATCATTAGATAAAGAGGGGGGGTGGGAGCTGCAAAGAAATCCTTCAAAGCAAAAACTAGCTAGCAACCTCCTCTTCGAAAAAAGGAGAGAAAAGAGCCGATCCAACCAGAACTCCGTCCCAAAAGCAGTTCCATCCAAAAAAAATAGCAAAGAAAACAGCTCTTAAAAAAAAAGAAGCGCACGCCCACCCTAGCCAACTAAAAAGAGAATAGCTATAATGGTGAATAAAAAAAATTACAAACCCACAAAAAGAGTATGGCTAAAGGAAAATTGACCGTCCAAACAGAGAAAATTTTACCTATTATCAAAAGATGGCTCTATTCAGATAAAGAGATTTTTCTGAGAGAGCTAATCTCTAACAGCTGCGATGCACTCAAAAAATTGCAGATCTTGCGAGAAGAGCAGAAGCTCGATATAAGCGATGAAGAGCTTCGGATCGAACTGAAGATAGACCCCGCCGCTCGTACCCTACAATTCATAGATAGTGGCATTGGGATGAGCAGCGAAGAGGTAGAGAGATATATTGGACAGATCGCCTGCTCTGGCGCAGAAGAGTTCCTAAGCAAATATAGCGGCTCCTCATCTGAGGCAATCATAGGCCACTTTGGCCTCGGCTTTTACTCAGCCTATATGGTAGCCGAGAAAGTGACCATCGATACCCTCTCCTATCTTCCTGGCAGCGAGGCAGCCTTCTGGTCGTGCGACGGAAGCTCCGACTACCTCCTTGAGCCGGGCAGCCAGAGCGAGCGAGGCACGAAGATCACCCTCTTCATCGACGCTAACCATGGAGAGTTTTTAGATAAACAAAAGATAGAAGAAATATTAAAGAAACATTGCCGTTTCCTCCCCTATCCGATCTACCTTGACGGCACTCGGATCAACGAAAAGGAGCCGCTCTGGCTAAAAAATAGCGCCGACTGCAGCCCCCAAGAATATATAGATTTCTACCGCTTCCTCTATCCCTCCGACCCTGATCCGATCTTCTGGATACACCTCAACGTAGATCTACCCTTTTTCCTAAAAGGAATCCTCTATTTCCCCAAAATAAATCAGCGAATCGGATGGAATAACAGCAACATCCAACTCTTTGTCAACCGCGTCTTTGTCTCTGACCACTGCAACGAACTGCTCCCCGACTTCCTCACCGCCCTCAAGGGCGCAATCGAAAGCCCCGATATTCCGATCAACGTCTCCCGCAGCTCGCTCCAGATGGACCAGACCGTCCGCACCGTCGCCTCCCACATCTCGAAGAAAGTGTGCGATAAGCTGATCTCCCTCTACCAGATCGATCGGGAACAGTTCATAGAGAAGTGGCCCGACCTCGAGCTGATCATTAAGCTAGGCATACTCCAAGATGAAAAATTTTATAGCCGCGCTAAAGAGATCCTCATTTGGAAGAGCAACCAAGGCAAATGGGAGAGCCTTGACGAGCTGATCGCCCGTAACCCTGCCAAGCTTTTTTACAGCAGCGACCCAGACTCCCCTCTCATCGCCCTCTATAAAGAGCAGCCAGTCCTCATCTCCAGCTCCCCCATAGACCCACACCTCTTCAACTTCTTGGAGAGCAAACTTTCGATCCAATTCCAAAGAGTGGATGGCGCACTAGACCCCTCTCTTGTCGATCCCTCGAGAGAAAAGTCTCTCCTCGACTCTGAAGGAAGGAGCGAGAGCGGCAGGATCGCCGAGATGTTCCGCCGAGCCGTTCCCACTGAAGTAGAAGTAGAAGCGAAGAGCCTTGCCTCCGAAGAGCTCCCCGCCCTCCTTCTCTTCGACGAAAGCAGCCGCCGCCTGCGCGATGCGATGAGCCTTACCCAGAAGAAACTGCCCCAAACCTTTAAGCCGACCACCCAGTTTATCGTCAACACCAACCACCCCCTCATCTCTACCCTCTTCCAGCTCAGCAGCTCCCACCCACCCCTCGCCCAAGAGGTAGCCTCCCACCTCTATCAGCTCTCCCACCTCTCCCAAAAAGAGATCGATAACAGCCACCTTCCCCAATTTGTCAACAGCTCCACCCAGCTCCTCAAAAAACTGCTCGACTCGATCGCCGTCGCCCCATAGCGGCCCCTCCCGATCAGGTTCGGCTCCCACCAGACCTCTCTGCTCACCGACTTTCCCCCACCAACCCGCTTCTTTCTTTAAATTATTAAATAAATTAATATAATTAATTATAGACCAATTAACTATGCCATCTACTATTACATCCTGCTCTTACAATAATAACCCACTAAGAGCTGACCAGATAGAAACCCTACAGGAAGAAGGCACCTACTCAATCGCTAAAGTCGTCGAAAAAATAGTTAGACAACATTTTCGAATCAAAACCCCAGGAGAAATCAGCTACACACTTAAGATTGAAGGGAGATCAGCCCAATTGACCGTCGGCGACCAGACAAAAACCATCACCTTATCTGATCAAATATGGAAACTAGACAATACCCCCATCAATCATCAAAAAATCGAAAAACATTTTAATAAAACCTTAGAACGAATCCGGAACGCTTCACAAACAGCTCTCCCAAACAGTATCAGCCTTTCGAAAGAACAAACAGCTACCCTTCCAATAGCCACGAATGATCAAAGCTCATTAGTCACTAATCAGAAACCCTCAACATCAAGTAATGAAAACGCCATTACTACTCCGACACTCGAAATCACCCCCCCACCAATCTCCAAATACTTAGCAAAACATATCCTCCTAATCTATGCCAATCCAAAAACCTTAAACTATCAAAACCCTCTTTTCTATTTTTATGAAAGTAAAATACTTCGCGGACCCTATCTGGTGCCCATCAATTTAAAATCCCTCCCCTTTTCTCAGAAATCGATAAAGAGTAAGAAGGAAACTGTCTCACTTAAAGCTCCCAAAGGAGCTACCCTTCCAATAGCCCTTCGTAACCAAACATTCTGGCATCAATTTTCAACCTCTGTCACTAATTTTAAAGAACAAGACATGTTCGAGAACCTGTCTCTATCGAAAATCAGTTTGGCATCACTACCCCCTGAATCAGGAGCGATCGACGACTCTCTTCAAGAAAGCAATCCATATCGACCCCCTGTTACCCAATTTCATAAAAGTAACATTCTTCATGGACTCTGGTTGACACAAGCGCCCAAATGGGAATACAATGATTTAAATAATCGGAAAACAATAATGAATACATTGCAAAGACATATCTTTGGACCCGAACCCCTCCCGCTCAGCGCCTCTCACCAAACAGCTTCTTTCTTTAAATAAATATAATTAATTATGTCATCTATCATTAAATCCTGCTCTTATAATTCTAGCCCATTAGAAAGTTCCCAAATAGATTTCCTACAGCAAGGAGGAGCCTACGAGATCTCTCGCCTGGTCCGAAAAATAGTCCAACGATATTTCCAAGAAGGAGCCGATCAGATTGCCTACAGCCTTCAGTTTAAAGAAGGAGGCGCCACCTTAAACATCTCTAATCAACAAAGAAGAGTAACACTCTCTGATGGAACATGGAAGCTAAACGATCAAATCATCAGCGATACAACAACCGAAAAAATCAGCCGCTGCTTTAACAAAACCCTAGAAAGAATCCGCCAAGCTGCGCAACAAAAAAATCAAACAGCTCCCGCCAGTTCTCTCCAAACCACCGCCTCCATTGAAATCCAAACTGATCACCAATCTCCAACAATCGAAGAGTTGCAGACAAAAATTAATATCTTGCAACAACAAGTTGAAAGCCAAGAATCAAATATAAAAACATTAACTAACCAACTCTCTTCAAAGCAACAAGAGTATGAGCAGACCATAAAACAGCAAGAGCAACAACTCGCAGACCTCAAAAACACACTCGCTACAGCAGCAGAGGAAAAAGGAAAGCTACAAGCAGAACTCCAACAACAAACTCGCCTGCTTCAAACAAAGAACAAAGAGATCGAAAACGCAAACAATCAACTCAATCAAAGCAAACTAAAAAATGAGCAGACCATAAAACAGCAAGAGCAACAACTCGAAGACCTCACAAGCAAACTCTCTACAGCAGCAGAGGAAAAAGGAAAGCTACAAGCAGAACTCCAACAACAAACTAGCCTGCTTGAAACAAAGAAAACAGAGATCGAAAACGCAAACAATGAATTCAATCAAAACAAACTAGCCAATAAGCAAGCCATACAAGAGCAACAGCAACAACTCGCAGACCTCAAAAACACACTCGCTACAGCGGAAAAGGAAAAAGAAAAGCTAGAAGAAGTCCAACAAAAACTCTCTCAAACAGAGAGTGAGCTTGAAACACTCAAGTTAAAGCAAAAAGAGAATGAGGAGAGCATAGAAAATAGCAAGAACAAAATCGCACAGCTCAAGCAACAACTCGATGAAGCAAAAACACTCAATCCAAACAATAAAAATATGGCACAGATAGAGGAGATGTACAAAAAAGAGGCTGAAAAGCTGCAAAACGAGAGGGATAATTTAAAGAAGGAGATCGAGCTACTGAGAAAACAGCTATCAAGCAAAGAGGAGCAATCAACCAAATCAGTGAAAGATTTAACAGAAAAAAACCAGGAGCTTGAGCAAAATGTGCTTAATCTAAAAAAACATCTCGAAGAGATGAACCAAGCAAAAACGAATCAAGTAAGTAAAGAGATATCAACACAAACGGATGAGAATGAGCAATCACCAGTCATAAAAAATATCTCAGCTGAGGAAAAAGCAAAGATAGTGGAAAATCTCCCCCAAGAGATAAAAGAAACAGCTAAAACATTATTAAATTTAGGGGAAATCAAGATAAAATATAACAAAGATAAAGCTAAACCGCTTTTGTTCCTCTATCTATTTCTAAAAAATAAAGAAAAGCTAAAAACAGATAAATCCAACAAAAATAGACAAATTTTTCAAGAACAAGACGTTAAAAACGTTTTAAACGAAAAAGGAATTGAATCTAAAAATGATATTTCTACAGAACTATTGAATTTTGCAAACAGCAAAATTACAGAAATTATAGAAACAAAGCCATTAAGTTCCTTAACTACAACAATAAGAGCTGATTTTTTGCAAAAAATCAAAGAATATTTAGAAGCATTAAAAAAAAATTTATTACAAAGCCCACAATCAGATACAAATAGCTCAACACTCAATGTGAATCTCGATCAACCAGTTGGTTTATTAAAAGCGCTCTTTTCCCTTGGTCAAGAGAAGGATGAGACGTCAACCAGTAAACAAACCAATAAGCAAACTAATAAGCAAACGGCTGAATCGGTAGAACAACTACTGCTGCATCTGTTAGAAAAAATCTCCTTTACGGAAACTGAGCAAACTCAGCAAACTAAGAACAAGTAGGCTTGTCGCTAGCTGCTTCGGTGATGCTGCTTTCTGGGAGGAGGTTTTGGACCTCGGAGATGGCGGTAGGAAGGATTTCCATCTTCGATCCATCGACCAGCTTGAGGGTGATGCTGCTCTTCTCTATCTGGGCAACGGTGGCGATGATGCCTCCGAGGATGATGACGCGGTCCCCCTTCTTGAGGGAGCTGCGCTGCGCTTCTAGTTTCTTTCTTCTCTTCTGTTCGGGACGCCAGAGGATGAAGTAGAAGAAGAGTATCCCCAAAGCGAGCAGCATGAGGGTGTGGGGCAAACTGTTCGGCTGGGCTGCAGGGGCTGCTTCGGACGCATAAATGGGGATGATAAAGAGGGAAGCTACTATCCAGGCTATTTTTCTCATGTCTCCTCGCAAATGGGTCCATCTTCAACGAAGGGAGAAAAATAATCAAGAAAAAAAATGGAAAGAAAAAAAATCGCTGGTAGATCAATGGTGGAATCGGCTATACTTCATTCCAGAGTTGTTGATTGACTGTTTCTTACCAGCGTGCAAGTTGTTTTGCCTAGGGAGAAGATCGATCAGACTTTTTTAATATAAAGGAATCTTATGCAAAATCAGAAATTGTACGTGGGAAGTCTTCCCTACCGGACTACGGAGGATGATCTGAACCAGATTTTCAGCCAATATGGAAGAGTAGTTTCGGTAAAGATTGTTACTGATCGGGTGACTGGTCAATCGAAAGGGTTTGCTTTCGTGGAAATGGAAAATAGTGCTGATGCACAAAAGGCGATCGATGGAGTGAATGGCTCTGAGTTAGGGGGCAGAACTCTAGTGGTTAGCATGGCTCGTCCTCCGCAGCCGCGCGAGGAGAGAGCAGGTAGTGGATGGGGAGGAGGAAAGTCTTCTCATCGTCAGCGCGATCGCTATTAGACAAGTTGTTTCTCATCTAGCCTCTATTCTGTAACGGTTCTTCGTGTGAAGACTTCGGGATAGGGGCTCTTTTTTTATCATTCAGTTTGGGGTGTTTATGGTTTTTCGGTTCTGTTGTAGGCTGGTTTGGATGCTCTCGATCGGGGTGGTCTCTCTTTGGGCAAAGGGGATAGAGCTGGGTGTGGATCGTTTTTTCGAGGAAGATTATCTTGCCCGATTTGAGGGAAAGCGGATTGGGCTGGTGACTAATCATACGGCAATAGATGGGCAGAGGCGTTCTACGTTGGAGAGGCTGAAAGCAGGCGGGGTTAACCTGGTGGCGCTCTTTTCTCCAGAGCATGGTTTTTTAGGAAGTGAAAGGGCGGGGGAAAAGGTGCATGATGCAATTCTGGATGGGGTACGGATCTACTCTCTCTATGGGGCTGATCGTCGTCCTTCTAAGAAGATGTTGGAGGGGATCGACTTAATCATCTATGACATTCAGGAGATTGGCTCTCGCTCCTACACCTACGCTACGACGCTCTACTATATGATGGAGGAGGCGGCACGATATGGGATAGAGCTGTGGGTGTTTGATCGTCCTAATCCAATGGGGGGAACGATTGTAGATGGACCGATGTTGGAGGAGCGGTATCGCTCTTTTGTCGGCTATATTAATGTGCCTTACTGTCATGGGATGACGATAGCTGAGTTGGCTCGTTTTTTTAACGAAGAGTATCGGATAGGGTGTAAGTTAACGGTTATTCCTATGAGGGGGTGGAAGAGGGAGATGGGGTTTGGGTCGACCGGTTTGGCGTGGGTTCCTACTAGTCCTCAGATCGCTGAGGCTGATACGCCTCTATTCTATCCTATAACGGGGATCTTAGGTGAGCTTGGAATTGTTAACAATGGGGTAGGCTATACGCTTCCTTTTAAGTTGATAGGAGCTCCCTGGATTGATGCTAAGCTATTAGCAGACAGATTGAATCGGCATAAGTTGCCAGGAATTAGTTGTCTTCCTTTCTACTTTAAGCCTTACTTTGGTCTTTATAAGGGAGAGGAGTGTCAGGGGGTCTATCTTCTGGTAGAAGATCGGGCTCAACTTGCTCCAGTGACAGCGGGATATCTGATCATGGGAATATTAAAAACACTCTATCCTAGGGAAGTGATGAAGGGTTTAACAGCGCTTTCTAAGGAAAGGAGGGAGCTGTTTAATAAAATCAATGGGACGAGCAGGGTGTTAGATTTTCTTCTCCATGAGAAATATGCGAGCTGGAAGATCGCACAGATAGATAAGGATAAGAGGGGCGATTTTATCGAAAAAAGAAAAAAATATTTGCTCTATCCATAGGAAGTGTTTGTTAAAGGCGAACGCGGTGATGATCGGGTCGTCGGCAGCGATAGAGGAAAGGGAGGGGAAGGAGTGCTACTAGATTGCCTATTAGGATAAAGAGGAGGTATAACCAGGGCTTGATTATCGGTATATGCTCTGGTGGTAAAAAGGTGACGGTGATGGTGGCTATGCAGCCAAACATCCCTAGCGATGCAACAAGCCAGATGCCGAAAGAACCTCCCGGGATTTTGAAAGCGGCGGGGCGTTTTATATATTTATAGTGGAGAAATAGGGCTGCGGCAAACATAAGGATATACATTACCATGTAGAGCTCTGTGCTGAGGGCGGTCAAAAACCAATAGGAGCTGTTAACGGTGGGAACGAAGAAGAAAACGAGGCAAAAAAGACTTACTAAAATTGCCTGAATCAACAGGATGTTGACGGGAACGCCTGCTTTGTTAGTGCGAGTGAAAAAGAGGGGTAAAAAGCCAAATTCTGCTGCATGAAGAAGTCCTTTGGCCGGCGAAATAAGCCAGTTGATGATCGCTCCGACGGAGCCAATGAAGATCAACAAAGGAGTCAGCCAAGAGGCGAAATAATCGAATCCAAACAATGAAAAAAGGCGGCTAAAAAGCTGCATTACTCCTGAAGAGAGCTCTATCTCGGAGCGGGGTATGACGACGGCAACGGCAAGTGAGCCGAGGGTCATAGAAATCAGAATAAAAAAGCTGGCCAACAGGATCGCTCTTGGAAAATTTTTCTGAGGAGATCGGATTTCGTTTACATGGACGCCGGAGAGTTCCATTCCAAGGAAGGAGGCCATGATCGCTATTAGTGCAATCCAATTATTCGAATCGTGGAAAGAGGGAAGCAGTTTGTCCCAGGTGAATTCGATTTGGAGTGACGCTCCAGAGCTGATCCATACTGCTGTCAAACCGATCAGAAAGAGGATAGGAAAGATGGTACCTAGAAGAACGCAGAGGTTGTTGATCAGTGTGGACAAATAGATTCCTTTCCAGTTGAGGAAGGTGATGGTCCAAAAAAGAGTTAAGCTGAAAAGAAGGAGGTAACCTTTGTGATGGACTAGATTGGGATCAATCAGATAAGCGCCTACACCAGAGACAAAAAGGAGTATGGTTGGATACCAGATCATCGTGTTAATCCATTGAAGCCAGATGGCAAGAAGAGCCCACTTTTCTCCAAAGGCTCGATGGACCCAATAATAAATGCCTCCCTTTTCAGGAAATATAGCGGAGAGTTCGGCAGCCACTAAAGCGGTTGGAATGAGAAAAAGGAGCGCAGAGAAAAGAAAGAAGAAAATCAAAGAGCTACCAAAGAGTGCAGCGCTGGGAAGGTTGCGGAGGCTATCTATAGCTGCAACAATGAGGAGAACGAGCGAAATAAAAGGGATCTTTTTTTTCATAAATTATTTAAATCGAAGGTTCATAATTGATTTATAGATCTAAAATTATCTCAGTTTATTTCAAAACCGCATTTGCTTATCAAATAGAAATTCTCTAGATTAGATTTAATTAGGGATTATGCGCAATATCTTTCTTGCTACTATATGTTCTATTCTTTTTGTTCAGCTTGGAGCTCTACAGATGGAGCTAGAACTTAAGCAAAGAGAGGCGGGAGGAGTAGGGTACAACTCGGGGTATACTTCTCTGCTCTATTTTTTAAATAGCGAAACTTCTCCTTTCGAATTTCTCTTAGATCTGCGTGGTCATCTTCTTAACAATGGAAATATGGCTGCCAATTTTGGAGTCGGATTGCGATCTACGATAGATGTAGATGGAAGTCAGATCGGCATTAATGGGTTTTACGATCTGCGCCATTTTCCTCATCTGTTCGGCCATCAGCTGGGTGCTGGGTTAGAATGGTTAGGCAAAAAAAACTCTTTTCGGATCAATGGCTATCTTCCTGTCGGAGATCTTGAAAACTTAGAGACTAATTCATTCAAAAGTTTTTCCGGCTATCATCTGATTGTTGAGAAAGATTTTAGGGCAACACTTCCTTCTGTTGAGGCTGAGATAGCCACCTTTATCTCTCCTTCGATTGAGGTAGGCTTAGGGAGCTACTATCTCTTCCATCGAAGTCATCATGGAATTGAGGCTGGAAGAGCATTGGGTGGAAAAGCCTATGCGAGTTTCGACCTGGGGCGTTTCTTCAAGCTGGGGTGTGATCTTACTTTGGATCGACTTTTTCATCTCCGCTTACAAGGCGCTCTCTCTTTCAGCTTCCCATTGCCTAATCGAAGAGCTTCTACCAAAGATTTTTCCTTTCATCGGATCGTCCGGAATGAAATTATCCCTATTCAAAGAAAGGTTGTTCCGGAAACTACCCTGTTAAATAAGAAAAGTGAGCCGATCCAACTGATTTTCGTCAAGAATGATGTTTCTCAACCGGGGGATGGATCTTTCGAACGTCCATTCCTATCGCTTAAAGCGGCGGAAGTTATCTCTCAGTCGGGAGACATTATTTATGTATTTCCAGGAAATAAAAGTTCCGACCATATGGATGAGGGGATTGTGTTGAAGGAGAATCAGATGATTGCTAGCTCTGCGGAAGATCTTTTTGTGAGAAAGATGAAAATACCCGCACAAACTCCAGGGGAAAAACCGATTCTTGCTAACAAAAAAAAACTGGAACCTGTGATCAAAAATCCAGGTAGATCTAGGATAGAAGGGTTTGTTCTGCGCTCATGGGAGGCTTTTATTAGGGATGTTCCTCTTTTTCCACCAAAAGGTGGAAACGAAGCTCTTATTCACCCTCAAGACTATGTTGACTGGTACCACGAATAGCTTTTTTTTCATCCTAAAAAAAGCTAAAGAAAGGGACCTAAATGTTTTTTGATTATATTCTCTTTTTTCGATACGATTCTCTCTTGGAGTTGGAGGGGAGGGTTTTATGCGTGCACTGTTTTTTTTAGTTTTAGCTGGATTTTTTCTCACTTTCGGAGATCTATGCACTGCTTCGCTTATCAATAGATCTGTGGCAAATGTTTACTCTAGACCTACGGAAGAGTGCGAAGTCTATTCTCAAGCTATTTACGGAACTCCTGTGGAGCTGTTGGAGGATACGGACGGGTGGTCGAAGATCAGATTGGAAGATGGGGTAGAAGGATGGGTTCCCTCTTCTCAGCTTACGGTCAATCGATCCTACGAGGCGAGTGAAGATCTGATACCTGTTAAGAATCTTTTTGCTCATATTTACCGGGTGACCGACACAACTCCTTATCCTCCTCTTCTTACTATAACCTATGGTTCTAAGGTAAAGTTAGATAAGAGCATTGATGCGAGTGAGCGTTGGATTCCTATAGAGCTGTTGAATGGGGAGAAAGCTTGGATTCAGCGGGGCGATCTCGACTTTTCTTACCAGCTTAAAACTTTGGAGGAAGCGCTTGCTTTATCTAAGAAATTTTTAGGACTTCCTTATACCTGGGCGGGTGCCTCTTCTTATGGGTTCGACTGCTCGGGTTTTATCCAAATGATTTTTAGAGAGATGGGGTTTCTGCTTCCCCACAATTCTCAGAAGCAGGCGCTCTGCGATCTTTTTGTTGCTGTTCCGAAAGAGGAGCTAAGAGCGGGCGATCTTGTTTTCTTTGGGAGCAGCAAGATTAATCATGTGGGATTCTATCTCGGCGATGATCTGTTTATTCATTCGGGGATAACAGAATTGCCTTTAGTGATGGTCAGCAATATAAACAATGAGAGGTACACTTTTAATTCAGCAAGAAGAATAGATCCTCTCATGGCTGAGAACTACCTGCTTCAGAGAGGGGGTAAATCTCTCTTAGAAAAAGAGCATCCGATTGAGGAAGAGGCGAACCCGTTCGGCCTCTCTTAGCTTTTCTTTTCGAGAGGATCAATTATCTAGGCAGTCCCCACTGATCTTGCACTCTCTTGTATTCATGGATAGGAAGCTGTATTAGTAGTGGCTTCTTCTTCTCTTCTAGCCAGGATATGATTTTACTTAAATTTTGGAGGTCGAGAGCGGTGCATCCTGCCGTTCCTGAGTTCGCGCTGCGCCAAATATGTAAGAAAATAGCAGATCCTGCCGCTGGTTTTGGATCTGGGAAATTATGATTTAGAGCAATTCCCAGCTGGTAAAGAGGCTGCTCTCCCATTTTTTCTGAACTATTCCAGTCAGGGGTGACCTTTCTTCTATCTACAATGGTATTGTAGTATCGAGAAGTTGGATCATCTACTGCTTCTATAAATGGATTTAAAGGGAGGTATTTCATCTGAGATTCTAAACTGCTGGCAAAGCCAAATAGGATGCCGAGAGAAAAAACTCCTGCAGGAGATTTTCCATCTCCCTCTTTTTTATAAATCCCCTCTTCGCTCGAAGGATGGAGGCCGATTCCCCATGCTAGGCCATTTCTTCCAACTACGACTGGCATAGCTTCTCCAACAACGGTCCAGTTCTCTTCATCATTTTCTCTTTGATATAAGAGAAGCTCTCCCCTGCTATTATTCCATCCCTCTGTGGTAACGAGCAATAATTGAGCATGTCCAGATAAGAAATTTTCTTGGGAATAACAGAAGGATTCATAGAGACAAAAAAAGAAGCATAGAATCTTTCTGAATAACATCGGGATAAACCCTCCTGCTATATCCGAAAATGCTCGGAGTGGGAGTCGAACCCACACGGATTATTCATCCAGGGGATTTTAAGTCCCCAGTGTCTACCATTCCACCATCCAAGCAAAGATGGCTCTCACAATTCAGAAAATCCCTCTCTACTCTCTTCAGAAGGGGAGGGCTCTTTACCAGCTAGTCCACTCTCACTTTGTTGCTCTTTATAGCGATGGACACTATCAGAAATCAATTTAGTTGGGACAGGAATTAGGGGAACAAATCGAGAAAAAGACTCTTTTCCATCAGAATAATTCTCTTCTACTTTCTTATTATCGGAAACTGTTGGAACCAATGGCTCTTTCTTTCCTTTCTCCTCATGCCGACGTCGCGGGTGGTCTCGTTTTTTGTTTTTATTGGGCATTCCATTATTATCTGAAGCAGCTTTTTCTTCGCTATGGAGTTCTTTATGGGAAATCTCTCTGTTGTTTCCAGATTTTTCTCTGCTTTCTAACTTAACTCCTTTTAAAGGGATCCATTCCTCTTTGCTCTCCCTTATCTCGTAATATCTAACAGGGGCTAAAAAAGAGGGCTTTTCTAAAGAACAGTAGAAGCTATCCTTGCCAAAAGAGATCACTTGTACTGACTCTGCTCTAAACTGCGATGAGGGGTTGCTAATGCTTTGGACTAGAAGATAATAACCAGACCTTGCTGTAATGATTGTCTCTAAAATCGGTTCTCGAGTAAAATTCACCTTATTAATCCTCTTTTGATGCCATATATTTTATAAGATCGACAATTCTCTGAGCATAACTTTCCTCATTGTCATACCAAGCGATGAGTTTAAAGAATCGGTCGTTTAAAGCAACGCCAGCTTTCCCATCGAAAATACAAGAAAGAGGTGATCCGATGCAATCAGAAGATACGATAAGATCTTCGCTATAACCCAAAACAGCTTTGTAGTGACTCTGTGAAGCTTCCTTCATCACGGAGCAGATCTCACGATAACTACTGTCTCGCTTCAGCCTTACGTTTAGGTCAACAACGGAGCCATCTGGGACAGGAACACGAAAAGCGATACCCGTTATTTTCCCTGCAAGTTTAGGAAGACAGCGACCTAATGTCTCCGCCGCACCAGTAGATGCGGGTATAATATTAGAGATAGAACTGCGACCTATTCTCCAATCTTTCCTTGTAGGAGTATCCACTGTAGATTGAGAAGAAGTGGTTGCATGAACTGTGCTCATTAACCCCTCTTCTATGCCAAAATTATCGTCTAAAATCTTGCTTAATATCGCAAGGCAATAGGTAGTACATGAAGCGTTGGAAATAATTTTATCTTTTCCTGGATCATAGTCAGTGTGGTTAACAGCCATAACGAAAGTAGGTATATCGCTGTTGCTGGGAGCTGTGATAATTACTCGCCGTGCACCAGATGCAATATGAAGAGATGCCTTTTCAGATCGGGTTAAACGGCCAGAAGATTCTACTACACAATCTATATTAAACTGTTTCCACGGATAAAGAAGAGGATCTGCCTCACTAATCATAGAGATCTCTTTCTGATCGATTAAGAGCTTATCCTCTCTTAGTTCAACGTCAAAAGGAGCTGTCCGATATACAGAATCATACTTGAATAGATAAGCAAGGTTTTCTGGAGAAGCAAGGTCGTTGATAACTACTACTTCTATATCATCTTCCCGGATAGCAGAACGAAGAAATCTACGCCCAATTCTCCCAAACCCATTAATAGCGACCCTCATCTTCTAAACCTATCTCTATAGCTTACTCAGGGAGGTATTCAATCAGGCATGTAGCTGCATTATCTCCTCGTCTCTCACCTAAACGGACAATGCGGGTATATCCCCCTTTCCTTAAAGCAAATCTTTTTGAAAGTTCTCCAAACAACTTACCTACTACGGTACGGTCAATATTATAAAATTTATTGGCCTCTCCTTTTTTAGCTAACCGAGCTTCTTTGCTGCTCAAAGAGTTAAAACGAACCATTAACTCTCCGCAAATCCGTCTACGATTTACTAAACTGTTCTCTTTTGCAAGGGTAATTATATGATCTGCATAACGACGCAACTCTTTAGCTTTAGCGAGAGTGGTCTCTATGCGTTCATAATGAACGAGAGACTTTAACATGTTTGCCAACATACAACGACGATGGGATGAAGTGCGCCCTATTTTAAAGGTGTGCTTTCTATGTCTCATACTTCCTTAGCCCCTTCCTCTTGATTTTTATGGATAAGATAATCATCGATTATCTGCTGAATATTTTCGCGACCAATGCCAAAACGGGAAAGATCCATTCCAAGAGAAAGTCCCATGGTAGCCAATTTTTCTTTTATTTCGTAGAGAGATTTTCTACCAAAATTTCTAACTCCAAGCAGCTCTCCCTCCTCCTTCACTACTAATTGACCTAAATTAGCAATCCCAGAAGCAGATAAGCAGTTTCCTGAACGCACAGAAAACTCAATCTGATCTGTAGAAAGGGAAAGTTTGGATAGGAGGGCATCCCTATCTGCTTGCTTTATCACTTCATCCGCAGGAAAGGATATCTCATATTTTTGAAAAGAATCAAACACTTTGAAATGGATGATAGCTACCTGGCTAGCAAATGAAATCGCCTCATCAGGAAGAATTCTTCCATCTGTTTTTAAATCTATAATCAGGCGATCGTAATCAGTATTTTGTCCTACCCGAGTACTTTCAACATACCAATTGACTAAACGAACAGGAGAAAAAGCAGTGTCTATGGGAATCTCATTTTCTTCCCTATTAGGGAGATTATGACGTTCTGAAAGAACATATCCTCTTCCATATCCAACCTTAAACTGAAATCTTTTCCTTAAAGGTTTAGTCACTGTGCAAATGAGATGTTCAGGATTAACCAAATCAAAATCGGAATCGCCCATTATCTCCTTTAAAACAACATTATGCTTACCACCTTCTCTCAAAAGCATCTCTTCAGTAACAACAATC